>NZ_ANAX01000294.1 GCF_000341065.1 Nocardiopsis halotolerans DSM 44410
GACCCCGCCGCCGTACGTGTTCTCCACCGGAGCCACCGGGCCAGCGATCGCGGGGGGCGGGCCGGTTGGCCCGCCCCCCGCGATCGCGTTCCTAACCCAGCTGCCCGGCCACGTACTCGCCCCCCGGCTGCCGGGTGATGACGTTCAACCGGTTGAACGCGTTGATGAGGGCGATCTGCGCCACGAGGGCGGCGAGCTGGTCGTCGTCGTAGTGCTTGGCCGCGTTCGCCCACACCTCGTCACTGACACCGCCGCCGTCGGCGAGCCGGGTGCCCTGCTCGGTGAGTTCCAGCGCGGCCCGCTCCGCGTCGGTGAAGACCGTCGCGTCCCGCCACGCCGCGACCAGGTGGAGCCGGACCGACGTCTCACCCGCGCGCACGGCCTCCTTGGTGTGCATGTCCAGGCAGCCCCCGCAACCGTTGATCTGGCTCGCGCGGATGTTCACCAGTTCCTGGGTCGCCGGGGGCAGGGACGTGTCGGCCACGACCCTGTGCGCCGAGACGAAGTGCTTCACGAGCTTGGGCCCGAGGTCGCTGCCGTGGAAGTCGAGGCGGGTTTCCATGAGATCTCCTTCGTCCGTGGTGGATCGTCGTCTACCTGACGGAACGGACCGCCAGAACGTGACACCGCGATGCGAGGATCCTCGCGATGCCCGGCCGTGTCCCCGGTTCACGAGGAGGACGCCCCGGCGGCCGCGGGGATGTCCATCTCCGCGAGGCGCCGTGGACCGACCACCGACAGGATCTCGACGATCCGGCCGTCGACCACGGTGCACGCCATCACGCCCAGCGGTGCGCCGTTCGCGTTCCACACCGCGATCCCCGGTTCGCCGTTGACCAGGACGCGGCGCGCGGTGACCCTCGCGCGCATCCCGCGCCGGAACTCGTCGGACACCTCGGTCGCCCCCAGCCTGACGACCACACCACCCGCCGTGTGGGCGCGCAACCTCACCTCTGGATCGAGCACCCGCAGCAACCCCTCGAAGTCGCCGCTCCGCGCCGCCGTGAGGAAGGCGTCGACCACCGCGCGCTGCCGTCGCCGCTCGTCACCGGGGCGGTGCCCGTCCCGTACCTTCCGGCGGGCCCGGCTGGCGAGCATCTTGGCGGCGTCGGTGGACCTGCCGAGGATCTGGCCGATCTCATCGAAGGGCACCGCGAACATGTCGTGCAGCACGAACGCCAGCCGCTCGGCGGGGCGGAGGGTGTCGAGCACCACGAGCAGCGCGAGCCCCACCGCGTCGGCGAGCAGCGCGTCGTCCTCGGGGGCCCCGTCGTCGTCCTCGGTCACCACGAACTCGGGAAGCTCCTCGTACGACGCCTCGGCCCTGGCCCCGCGCGAGCGCAGCATGTCGACGCACACGCGCCCCACCACGGTGGTCAGCCACCCGGCGAGGTTGTCGATCGAGGCCGCGTCCTGGCGTGCCAGCCGCAGCCACGCCTCCTGCACCGCGTCCTCCGCGTCCGCCCGCGTCCCGAGCATCCGGTAGGCCACCGCCACGAGGCGTCCGCGCTGCTCCTCGAAGGCCTCCGCCACTTCCTCCGAAACCGATCCGGTCATGTCGTTACCTTCCCCACGCGAGTTCCGTCATGGAACATGACGTGCCCGCGGGGGGAGAGGTAACAGTCGGGGGAGACGTGTGCGCCTTCCCGTCCTCACCGGAGGCGCGTTCGTCCAGGCGTCGCCTGACAGGGTACGGGCCGGCCAGCCGAGGCAGGCAGGACTTTTCTTAATGTAATCGATACATTCTTTCTGTCAACCCCATGGGGAAACGCGGAGCGTGTACATATGTCCACTTTCCGCTTTCCTCTTCTTTCCTCGTCGGTGTTCCCCTGGGGTTGTATGGAGTACCTTTGCATTACGTCTGATGTTTGGGTGAAGGGTGGGCGCAGGGGTGGCTCTCTTCGGTTCTGGTCGGCGCGCCCGCAACTCCAACGGAAGTGGGCTGGACGGGCTTCCTGGGATCCCCGAAGCTCCGGGCCTGCTGTGGGTGCCCTCAGGGGTCCCCGTCACGGTTCAGAATGTGCGTGTCAACGGCGGGCTTTTCTACGTCGGCATTATCCGAGGCCAGAAAACGGATGCCGGTGAGATCTCCACGGTGGACATGAGCCTGCACGTCAGTACCGATAAGCACTCCAGCCTCAAGCTCTCCGACAGCGTTCCGGTGCCCTACCATCTGCACAGCTGGCCCGCTCGCCTGGTCTACCTGCGCTGGCTGAACGACCGTAACAAGTACGTCGAGCAGAACTTCCTCCTCCTCTACCTGTGCGGCCTGGAGCGTCGTGTCCTGGCCACCCTGGACAGCAGCCGGTGGCCCGCCAAGGAGCTGCCTGTCCTGCGACGGGAGACGGAGCGCCTGCTACGCAGGCACAAACACCACACCCACTTCGCCGAGAAGGCGCGGGCCTTCCTCGACCTGCTCCACCACCTGGGCGCCCCGGGCCGGTACCACGTGGGCACGGGAGAGCATCCCGCCCCCGGTCAGCGGACCTACCGATCCCTCAACCCGAATGGCTACACCGTGCACTTCGGGACACCGCGCCCTGTGCCCAGCCGTGGAGCGGAATCCACATCCCCGGTTGCCGAGTCCTCCACCACACGCGTCGCCACCGTGGCCCCAACCGCTTCCGAACCGATCACCCGGGTAACGGCCCCCGCCCCCGACCCCGCAGTGGCCGACGCTCACCGGCCTTCCACCGCGAGCACGGGCGACAGCGACCGGAAAGAGCCCTCTTCCGCGTTGGCGGACGATGACACTCCCTTCCTCGACCCCCGTCGCCTGGCTGAGGTGCAGGCCGACGTGCGCAACTCCGACGCGCTGCTCGCTGACTTGTACGACGATGACGAGGATGAGGTGACCGGAACCCACCGCGGCCTCGCCCCCTCCACGGTCCTGGAGACGTCCCCGGGCGGTACGGGAGAGGAGGAGACCGGCACCGTCGGCGCAACCGAGGAAGACGGTTCCGTCCGGCTTGCCGCAGGACCCGCGGCGCTGCTCACGGTCCTCGCGAGCAGCACCGAGTGGCCGCGTTCGGTGGCCTCCGCGGAGGCTCGCAGGCTCGGGCTGATGCTGGGTGCCGCGTTGGAGGCCATCAACGAGTACGCGGTGGACACCGTCGACGCTCCCCTTGTGGATGAGGAGGGGCAGACCCTGTTCCTGGACGAGGAGGTGCTCGCCGATCTCCCCGTTCGGGAATTCCACGATGATGTGCGGGAGAGCGTCCCACCAGGCGGTCCGCACCCGGACACCGGCTCCGGTGAAGCCGCACCGGTCCTCGCGGGACCGAACAGCGTGTCGACCCCCGCACCGGGACTCCCCGCTGACCCCTCGACCGAGCAACCTTCCGTCACGTCACCCGTCGCCGACGGCGAGCCAACCCACTCCGCTTCCGCGCCGAGGAGACCGGAACCCCCACGTTGGGTAGGTCCAGACGAACGTGTCCACATCCAGGGAAGGGACATCGACGGCGGGCTGTTCCACCTGGGCACCCCCACCCACACGAACATCGCGCCGGAAGCGGTCGATCCCCTGCTCGCGGCGGCCGACAGCGGTGCGGCCAAGCACATGACGCTCACCACCAAGGTCAGGCCCTACGGGGATCTGAGCCCCGAGGCCCGCGCCTCCCATCTCGACTGGCTGGCCCGTGGGCGTTACGGCGAGGTCGGTGAGAACTCCCTCTTCCTCTTCGTCATCGGTGCGGAGAAGCGTGCCCTGGTCGACCTGGCGGGGCGTCCCAAAGCCGGGCCTGATCTCGGGGACCTCGTCATGGGACTGCGCGAGCTCGCAGCCCGCTACTCGACCCTGCGTCGTTTCCGAACCCGGGCGGACAGCCTGCGCGCCGTTCTGGAACGCATGGCCGCGGCCATCAGTGGAGACGACGAGGCACCGCGGCCTCCCCACGCCGCGACGCATGCGCATGGTGTGTCGCCGCACCTTCTCCATGGGCTGGGATGGCTGGCCCAGCGGGGGCGCAACGTCGACGTCGAGTGGGCCCTGTCCTGGAGCATGCACGAGCCTCGTGTCCAGCCGACCCTGCGTCTGCGCACCGACCCCGGTTTCCACGCCGTCTTCCGACAGCTCTTCGCCAGGCGCTTCCCGGACGGCATCGTCCTGCCGTCCCTGGAACGTCGGCTGGAGTGGACCTACACCCCGGTCCATCCCCGGATCGATCCCGTTCAGGTTCCCACCGGCGACGTCGCGGACTACTCCAGGTACGCACCCGCCCTGACGTCGCTGCGTGTGCTCGTCACGGACGCGGCCGACGAGTACACCAGGAGGGGTTTCTCCCCCTCATCGAAGACCACCGGAAACGTTGCGGAGACGGAGCCTGAAGCCACTCCCGCGGGCAGCTCCGGGAAGACGGTACGGCCCTCGGATCCGCCCCGTCACGACAGTGAGGACGCATCCGGTGCCTCCACCGGGGACAGCGACTCCGAAGAGAGTTCCGGTCGCTGGTCGCACTGGAACACTCCGGGAACCGCGGTCAAGGTGGGCGGATACACCGTTCAGTCGGGGATGCTCTACACCGGACACGCTCCCGACCCGGACCTGGTCGACAACGTCCAGTGGGCCTCGGCGCTCGACCCGGGTCTGCCGGTCGAGCACGCCGCCACGGTCGGGGACGAACGGGTCGCAAGGGAGATCACCAGCTACTTCGAACTCTCCCCGCGCCAGCGAGGCCAGTACCTGCTGTGGCTCTCCAGCGGACGCACCAAACCCGCTCCGGTGGTCTTCGCGAGGCTCTTCCTCAACGGTCTGGAACGCCGTCTCGTCGAGGTGCTGCGCGCCGATCGGACGGACACCCCCGACCTGGCCCCGATCAGTCGGGAGCTGGGGAAGCTGCGTGACGTCTTCGTCGTCCTTCCCGAGGTGGTCCACGACGTCGACCAGCTCATCCGCCTGTGCCGGTACGTCCACCAGGCGGGGTCGCGCGGGTCCGAGGCCCCTTCGGAACACACCCATGTCCACAGGTCCCGCTGCCCCGGCCTCGGCTCCGTGCGGGTGCCGCTGCCCCGAACGGAGACGGAGCAGGAGGGGAGCACCTCTCCCGGAGCCCGTGAACCCTCCGAACCCGACGCTGTGGCTTCCGGTTCCGCGAACTCTCCCACCGTGGGGGAGGAGCCGGAGCGGTCCGCCCCACCGCGGGTCCCCGCGGGCACCGGGCGGATACGGCCGGACACCACACCGGACACCGCCCAGAGCACGGAGCCGGCGCGGGAGCGCGTATCCGGCGCCGAGGAGCAGACCCCGATCGACGTTCCTTCCGAGGCGTCCTCCACCGAGCGATTGGTACGCGCCCATACCCTGCTCGGGCTCCAGCTCGCCCTCAGAGGTACGGGGACGGGCCCCGACGTCCGGTCGGCCCTGGTTCGTCATCTCTGCCACCTGGCCGACCTCGGACCGGAGGAGCTGATCCGTTTCCGGCTCCTCACCCATGAGCGGGAGACACCCGCGTCCCTCGCCGACCTCGTGGCCGTGCTCGCCGTCCTACCCCTGCGCGATCGAGAGAGGGCCGGGGACCTGCTTCTGGAAAGCGCCGAGGCCGTAGGTGACCCCTCCGCCCGCCAGACCGCACTCCTGCTGTGGATCCACCGCCGCCTCGGTACGGAGGGGGTACTCCGGCTACGGCTGAGTGAGCGCGGTCTCGCACCCGCCCCCGCAGGGCAGGCGGACCGTTCCGTCGACTCCGAACCCGCTCCCGAGACGGCCACCGTCTCCGCGCCGCCCACCGTTCCCGGGCTGGCGGAGCCCTACGCCCGTCTGCTGGCCGACCTGGGTGAGCGCCGTGACTGGAAGCTGACCGACGTGACCCGCCTGGCCTGCTGGTATGGACTGGGAGTCCTCGACGCCCTCGACACCATCAACGAGGCGGCCTGGAACGTGGACGAGGAGGAGGTCCTGGTGGAGGAGGACACGCGTGTGTCCGTGAACAGCGCACTGCTCAAGGAGATGACCCGATGAACCCGCCCGTGAAGAAGCCCAGGGTGCTCCAGCGCGAACAGGGGCCGCTCCTGGAGGCGCTGCGCACCGGAGTGGTTCCCGCCAAGGGAGCTCAGCTCATCCAGGTCGGCCGGGAGAAGGAGATCGCGGCCATCCTGGACAGCCTCAAACACCTCCGGGTGGGGGCGGGCACGAGCCGGTTCGTCATCGGTGACTACGGTTCCGGCAAGACCTACTTCCTTCGGCTGATGTGCATGGTGGCGCATCGCGAGGACCTGGTGACCGTGCACGCCGACCTCACCCCCGACCGGCGCTTGCAGGGCAGCCAGGGGCGGGCCCGCAAGCTCTACTCGGAACTGGTGGCCAACATGGCCACCCGCGGCAAGCCCGGTGGCCGAGCGCTCACCTCGGTGGTGGAGAGGTTCGTCGGGAGGGTCGAGGAGGAGGCGGAAGCGGACAACACCTCCGTCCGCACCCTGCTCCGTACCCGGTTGCGCCGTCTGCGCGAGCACCCGGCCGGACCCACGTTCGCCAGGGTCGTCGAGTCCTACTGGGAGGCCCACCACGAGGGTGACGAGAACAAGAGGGACCAGGCCCTGCGCTGGCTGCACGCCGAGTACGCCACCAAGTCCGAGGCCCGCGACCTCGGGGTGCGGGAGATCATCGACGACCGCAACGTGTTCGACAACCTCAAGCTCCTCGCCGACTTCGTCACCATGGCCGGATACCGGGGGCTGCTCGTGTGCCTGGACGAGATGGTCAATCTGTACAAGATCAACCATGCGACGGCCCGCAGGTCCAACTACGAGCAGATCCTCAACATCATCAACGACACCCAGCAGGGACTCGCTCCCCACCTGGGCTTCCTCTTCGGCGGAACCCCGGACTTCCTCACCAACCCGCACCGGGGCCTGTACTCCTACGAGGCGCTGCGCTCCCGGCTGGAGGAGAACCCGTACGCGGGCAACGGACTGGTCGACTACCACGGCCCCGTCATGCGTCTGGGCAGCTTCACCAAGGAGCACTTCTACGAACTGCTCAAGAAGGTCCGCGACGTCTACACCAGCAACGGACAGGATCTGCCCGGCTTCACCGACGAGGCGGTCGAGGCGTTCATGCGGCACTGTGACAGTCGGGTGGGCGAGGCGTACTTCCGCACCCCCCGCTCCACCATCAAGGAGTTCGTCGGCCTCATGGACGTGCTCCGGCAGAACCCCCAGGCGCGTTGGACCGACCTGATCGCCCGGGTGGAACTGGTGCCCGAGGCCAACCCCGACCTGCTCCCGACCGCAGCCCAGGACACCGACGATGACGAGCACCTCGCCGCGTTCCGGATGTGAACCGGCCCCCGACGGGAAACGGAGCGGGTTCGAACTGCTGGACCGCTCCGTGCAGCACTGGGTGTGGCGGCGCCGCTGGCCCTCCCTGCGTCCGGTCCAGGAACGCGCCGTCGCCCCCATCCTCGCTGGCGACACCGACGTGATCGTCACCGCCGCCACCGCGGGCGGCAAGACCGAGGCGGCCTTCCTGCCGATCTGCTCGGCACTGGTCGCCGCGGGTCGGCGGGGGACGGAGGACGACGGCGGCGTTCGCGCCCTCTACGTCAGTCCGCTCAAGGCCCTCATCAACGACCAGTACCAGCGGCTGCGCGACCTGTGCGCGGACCTGGACATCCCGGTGACCCCCTGGCACGGGGACGTGGCCGTCAACGTCAAGGAGCGGCTACGGAGCAGTCCCGACGGGATCCTGCTCATCACCCCCGAATCCCTGGAGGCACTCCTCGTCCTGAACGGCAGTGGGGCCGGGAGGATGTTCGGCGCGCTGTCCCACATCGTCATCGACGAGCTGCACGCCTTCCTGGGTACCAACCGCGGTGCTCAGTTGCGCTCCCTCATGGCACGGGTCGAGGCCGCCGCCGGACACAGGGTCGCCAGGGTGGGGTTGTCGGCCACTCTCGCCGACCTCGGTGGGGCCGCGGAGTACCTGCGTCCCGGAGGGGGTGACCGCGTGGTGATCGTGGCCGACGAGCGGGAGGGCAGGCAGGTACGCCTGCAGGTTCGCGGTTATGTCGGGGACCTCACCGAGGATCGGGGAGCGGGCGCGGTCAGCGCGGACGTCGCCGACCACCTGTACCGGACCCTGAGGCGCGGACACAACATGGTCTTCGCCAACTCCCGCGCCGGGGCGGAGGGCTACGCCGCACTGCTGGCCGAACGTGCCGAACGCGACCGGATCGCCAACCCCTTCCTGCCTCACCACGGCTCCCTTTCGGCCGAACTGCGCTCGCGGGCCGAGGAACACCTCAAACAAAGGTCGACACCGGCCACCGTGGTGTGTACCTCCACCCTCGAACTCGGCATCGACGTGGGGTGGGTGGACCGAGTGGTGCAGGTGGGGGTCCCTCCGGACGTGGCGGGCCTGCGGCAGCGCCTGGGCCGCTCGGGCAGGGGGGATGACCCGGCACGGTTGCTGGTCTACGTCACGGAGCAGAGCCGACCCAGGGATCCGCTGGGGCGCCTGCGCACCGCTCTGGTGGAGACGGTCGCCATAGTCGACCTGCTGCTGCGTCGCTGGTATGAGCCCCCTCGTCTGGACAGCCCCGACCTGTCCACGCTCGTCCAGCAGATCCTGGCCCTGGTCACCCAGGAGCACGGCACCACCGCGGCGCGCCTGTACCGCGTGCTGTGCTCGTCGGGGGTGTTCCCCGGGGTGGACCGGGACGCCTTCACCGCTCTGCTCCGTGGGATGGGCGGACACGGACTGCTCGTCCAGGAACGCGGCGGCCTTCTGTTGCTGGGGCCGGAGGGCGAGCGCCTGGTCAACCACTACTCGTTCTACGCGGCCTTCACCACGGTGGAGGAGTTCGAGGTGGTTGCCTCCGGAAACCGGATCGGCACGATACCGGTGCGCCCCTCACTCATGGCAGGAACACCGCTGACCTTCGGTGGGGCCACGTGGCGGGTGATGGAGGTGGACCGGACCGAGGCCCGTGTCCTGGTCGAACCCGCTTCGGTCGGGGGCCCGCCTCCGGGGTTCATGGGAACCGAATCGCCGGTCAGCGACGGGGTGCGGGCGCGCATGCGCGAGGTGTACACCAGCGCGGACAGCCCCGCCTACCTGGACGAGGCGGCTCGGATCCTGCTGGAGGAATCGCGTTCGGCCTTTCGTGATCTGGGCCTGCACCGCTCTTCGGCGCACGCGTACGAGGACGGCCTGTGCGTGTTCACCTGGCGGGGCGACGTCGTGATCGACACCGTCTGCCAACTGCTGCGCCGTTACGGGGTGGCGGCGTCACGGGCTGGATGCGCACTGTTAGTCAGCGACGCCACCCCCGAACGTCTGGCCGAGACCGCCGGACGGCTGCTGCGCGATCCCCGCCCCGAGGCCGTGGAACTGGCCGCGGAGGCCCAGGACAGGGCCGTGGACCGCTACGACGCCTACCTGCCCGAGGCACTGTTGAACCGGGCGCACGCGGCGCGAGCCCTGGACGTGCCCGGTGCCTTCGAGGTCCTGGCCGAACTCGCCGACCGAACAGGGGTGTAGGCGGGAGGGGGACGATCCCACAGGTGGCTGGCCGGAGTTCGGCTCCGGCCAGCCACGGGGTCACCCTCGGGTTCCGTCAGCGGTGGACGCTTGGGGTCACCGGCTGATGGAGACGACCTCCAGCCTCGCTTCCAGGCCCTTGAGCATGTTGTCGGTGTGCAACAGGGAGATCTGGGCGAAGGAGAAGAGGGAGTCCGCGGTGACCCGCTCACCTTCCTTGAGGAGGATGCCCAGAACCACGGTCGGTTTCTTGAAGCCCCGGTCGGCCGGATGGTCGGGGGCGAGCGCGTCGAGCTTCTCGGCGAACCTCTGCCGGGCCTCGGCGTCGTACCTGAGCGTCTCGACGCACATCCTCGCCTGGGCGAAGAGGTGGTTGAGCGGAGCGGTGCCGGTGGGGGCCTTCTTGACGTGGATGAGCTGGCCTTCGGGCCCGAGCACGTCGCAGACCTCCCAACCGCCGCCGTTGAGCCGTGCGGTGTGCACGTTCTGCTTGTCCAGGTGGACGTAGCCCTCCCGAGCCGCAGCGTCCTCCTTGTTGTATTCTCCTTCGCTCCTGTCTTTGGGCCAGGGCGGCAGGGTCACACCGCTGGAGCGTTCGAGAAGCTCGGTGACCCGTCGCTTGACGGTCTTCAGATACTCGGCTCCCACCTCGTACCACTGGCCCTGCCACAGGAAGTAGTGGACGTTGTCCTCGGTGACCTCCGCCGTGAGCCACCGCGCGGCGGGCACCTCGCCACTGAGCGTCTCCTTGGCCTCGGTGTCCGCGAACATCTGGACCTTGCCCTTGCGCAGCGTGCTCAGGCGTTCTCCCACAGGGCGTTCGCGGACGGGGAGCGTGAGAACGTCGGCGTCGAGTTCGGACAGGTTCCGCGTGCGGCCGGTCAGTTTGACCCGAAAGGTCTCGGCCGCGTCGAAGCCTTCCCTGCACTCGGATGGCACGGCCAGGGCGACTCGGCCGAGATCGCCGGTGCCCAGCATCTCGTCCAGACGCTCGTCCAGGTGTTGGGCCAGGTCCGACTTGCCCCGCAGGGGCAGCACGTGGGTGATGAACTCGAACTCCGGCAGGGGATCGGACCGGTCGCACACCTCCTCGATGGCGTGCAGGTCATGCATCAGGCCCTCCGGGGTCCGCCCCAGGCGCAGTTTGACCGACCGGTCGTTGCCGGTGATGTGGGCGGAACGCTCACCGTCGCTGGTGAAGGTCAGGGGAACCCCACTGATCTTTCCGGCGATCTGGCTGACGATCTCCCCGAACTCCTCGATACCGAAGCCGCGGATGTGCTCTCCGGAGGCGACCGAGTTCTCGTCACTGCGCCCGCGCGCGTCCATGACCTGTCGGCGAACCCGGGTCACGCCGTCCTTGTCCAGGCAGCGCACGGCGAAGTGGATACCGAAACCCGAATCGATGCGCGCGGGCTCGATCATGAGGTGTCCCATGCCATGGCTGAGGGCGTAGACGTGCTTCTCGGTACGGACGAGCAGCAGGCCGAACGAGGTCCGGTTCTCCTCGGCCACCGCGAGTCCGGTGAGGTCGGCCAGGGTCGCGCACCAGTCGGCGGAGCCCGGGCTGACCGTTCCGGTGACCAGCAGCCCTTGGACGGGGCCGTTCTCCACCTCATGGGCCTGAAACCCCTCACGGTCCAGGTAGCGGGGGCGCACCAGGGCACGCAGGTTTCCGGTGCCGTCGTCGGTGAGTCGGTAGAGGGAGGTCTTGCGGGTGGTCGGCGGCTTCTTCGGCTTCCTGGTCCTTCGAGTGGTCATGGTGGTACGTCTCCTCGCTGACGTGCGGGCTGGGATCGGGACTACGAACCTCCGGTGGAGTGGGAGGGCCGCCCCGTGCGGCGGGCGGGGCGGCCCGGTGGTCAGGCGACGTCGCCGACGAAGTAGACGGTTTCGCGCACGTAGTCGTCCATGTCCTCCCAGTCGCTGAGCGTCAGCTCGACCTGGAGGTAGGACTCCTCCTCGGGGAGCACGCAGCCGTAGCCCGCGGTGGCGGTGCGCCCGTCCATGACGGCGGAGGTGAACCCCGAGCCGGTGTCGTCGGTGTACACCTCCTCGGCGGTGCGGCCCTCGTCGCCGACCTGGCAGGCCAGCGACAGGTAGGAGAGGTCGACGGGGGCGCCCGTCGCGTTGTCGAACCGCACGTCGAAGTACACGTACGGGGTGCTCTCCGGCATGTCCCACTCGCCGGTGACGCGGCGCTCGACACCCGACAGGCGGACGGTGAGACCGTCGGCGTAGGTGTACTCGGAGCCGAACTCCTCCTCGACGGCGCTGGGCGGCTCCTCCTCGGCGGGGGCCTGGGTCTCCTCCTGCGCGGCGGGCGCCTCCTCCGTGCCCTGCGCGGGCTCCAGGCCCACGATCTGGTTCTCGTCGGGCGCGTCGGCGCAGCCGGTGGCGAGCGCGAGCAGGGCCAGGGACAGGGCGCCGCTGAGGGCGGGCTTGACGGACTTCACGGGGGATCTCCTCCATCGGTGGGAAGTGGCGGCCGGGAGGGCCGCGTCCGGATGGTCACCGCGTGTCCGGGAGCCGGACCGTCGCGGTGAGAACAGCATGCGGCCCCGCACCGGCTATGGAGAAGGTGGAGAAGTGACAAGCGGGGTTGTCAGAAGGCTCGGGAACAATGGTGCCGACGCGGGCGTCGCGGCCCCTCGCGCGCACGCGAAGGGCCGGGGAACCCTCCCTCGGGTTCCCCGGCCCCGTTGGCGGCCTACGGGCGGTACTCCGCCCGGCGCTCAGTTCCCGGCGGCGGGCGCCTCCACCCCCGCGAACTTCTCCATCTGCTTGATGACGTCCTCGATCGCCTGCTTCTCCTGGTCGGGCGGGTAGTCGAACTTGGCCAGCAGGCGCTTCACCCGGTTACGCAGCTTGGCCCGCACCGGCTCCCGGGACAGCCAGTCGGTGCTCAGGTTCTTCGCCACGTCCTTGACCAGGGCGCGGGCGATGTCGGCCAGGACCTCGTCCTTCATCAGCTCCCGGGCGCTCTCGCTCTTGCACACGGCGTCGTAGAAGGCCAGCTCCCTGTGGTTGAGCGGGGGATCGAAGCGGTCGCCCCGCTGGAACTCGGCCATGGCGTCCTGCGCCAGGGAGAACAGCTCGGCCAGCACCTGGGCGCTCGTGAGCTGCTCGCGCATGTAGCGCATCATCAGCGCCTCCAGGCGTTCGGTGAACCGCTCCCGGCTGATGGCGTTGTGCCGGGTGGCCTCGCGCATCTTTTCCTGGGCGAGCCGGTGCAGTGCCTCCACCGCCAGGTTCGGGGTCTCCGAGTCCTGGAGGCGGCGCAGCTGGGCCTCGTTGAGCCGGGTGATGTCCAGCCGACCCAGCCCCGACTCGGCGTACAGGTCGGTGATCTCCTCCGCGTCCACCGCCGAGGCCGCCAGCTGTGACAGGTACATGCTGATCTCGGCGGGCAGCGCCTCGCCCCGGGCCTCGCGGTTGGCGGCCTCGATCTTGACCACCCAGGCGCGCAGCTCCACGAAGAAGGCGATGTCGTCCTTCCAGTGCTCCAGGTCCTCGAACCGCTCGCTGATCTGCGAACTCATCGCGCACAGCTGGTAGAAGCGCTCCAGTCTGGTCGCGCTCTCACGGAAGCGCTGCGACAGGGACCTGCCGTCCCCGTCCTCGGGCTCGCGCCGGGCCTCGCGGGAGACCAGGTGGTCGGAGACCAGCTTCAGCGCCCGCAGTCTTGAGCGGTCGCCGCTGGCGGTCAGGAGCCTGCGCCAGTCGATGCCCGACAGCAGGCCGCAGATGGTCTCGTACTCGTTGCGGACCTCGGTGATGGCCCGGTCGATGTCCCGGCCCAGGGTCCCGTCCCGCCGGTCGCCGGACGAGTACTCGGCCAGGGCCTTGCGGAGGTTCTCGGTCAGCGGGGCGTAACCCACGAGCAGGCCGTCCTGCTTGCCGTGGAAGCGCCGGTTGACGCGGGCCAGGGCCTGCATCAGGTTGGCGCCGCGCATGGGCCGGTCCATGTACATGGTGTGGATCGGCGGCGCGTCGTACCCGGTCAGCAGCATGGAGTGGACGATGAGCAGCTGGAGCTCGTCGTCGGGGTCCTTGGCGCGGGCCTGGACGGTCTTGTGCTCGGAGGGGCGCAGCGCGTGGGCCTTGAGTTCGGCCGGGTCGGAGGGCTCGCTGTGGAAGACCACCTTCATCACGCCCGTGTCGGGACCGGTGCCCACCCACTGCGGGCGCAGCTCCGCCAGGGCGTCGAACATCTTCACGCACACCTCGCGGGTGGCGCACACCAGCATGGCCTTTCCGGGGCCGCCGAGGTCGGGGCGGACCCGCTGGGAGCGCTCCTCCCAGTGCGCGACCAGGTCCTCGGCGAGCGCGGCCACCCGGTCGGGGGCGCCGTAGAGGTTGTTCATCTGCATGGCGGCCCGCATCGCCTTGCGGCGCTCGGCGTCGTCCATGGCGGCGGTGAGCGTGTCGGCCTGCTCGTCCAGGTCGGCGGGGTCGATCTCCTCGGGCAGCGACACCGGGATGAGCCGCGGCTCGTGGTAGACGCGGACGGTCGCCCCGTCCTCGACCGCGCGCCGCAGGTCGTACACGTCGATGTAGTCCTCGCCTGCGCCGAACACCTCGCGGGTGTTGGCGTCGGCGCGCGAGAGCGGCGTTCCGGTGAAGGCCAGGAGCGTGGCGTGGGGCAGCGCGTCGCGCAGGTGCCGGGCGTAGCCGTCGAGGCTGTCGTAGTGGCTGCGGTGGGCCTCGTCGACGATGACGAGGATGTTGCGCCGGTCGGACAGCAGCGGGTGCTCGGCGCCCGACTCGCGCTCAGCCTTGGTGCGCCCGAACTTCTGGAGGGTCGTGAAGACGATCCCGCCGGTGTTGGTGTTGGTCAGTGTCTCGCGCAGCTCCTGGCGGGTGTCGGCCTGGACGGGGGCGGTGCCCAGCAGCTCCTGGCTGGCCTGGAAGGTGCCGAGGAGTTGGTCGTCGAGGTCGTTGCGGTCGGTGACGACCACGACGGTGGGGTTGTTCAGCGCCGGTTCGCGGGCCACCAGGCCGCTCAGACACACCATCTCCTCGGACTTGCCCGAGCCCTGCGTGTGCCAGACCACGCCCGCCTGCCCGTTGGTCTGGGAGGCGCGGACGACGGCCTTGAGCGCCTTGTTCACCGCGAAGTACTGGTGGGCCTTCGCGACGCGCTTGCCGTGCTGGTTGCCGCTGCTGGTGAAGTTGACGAAGTTGCGGGTCAGGTCCAGGAAGCGGGCCTGCTCGAACAGCCCGCGCAGGGCCAGGGCCAGCGCGTCGGGGGCCTCGGCACCGGACTCGGAGTGCTCGCCGTACTCGAAGTCGGGGCTGTCGGGCGGGTTGCCCCCGCCGTCCACGTTCCAGGGGGCGAAGTGCTCGAAGGGCGTGAACGGGGTGCCGTACTTGGCGGTGACGCCGTCCGAGACCAGGCACAGCACGTTGTAGCGGAACGCGGCGGGGAACTCCTCGGCGTAGGTGCCCAACTGGGCGTGGGCCCTGGCGAGGGTGGTGCGCGAGTCGGAGCCGTTCTTGAGCTCGATCACGGCCAGGGGGAGGCCGTTGACGTAGAGGACGACGTCGAACCGGCGCTCGTGGTCGCCGTCGACCAGGCGCACCTGGTTGACCGCGCGGAACGTGTTGGCGCGCGGGTCGCGGAAGTCGACGAGGCGGACGGTGGGGGAGTGCTCGGCGCCGAAGTCGTCGGTGTAGGTCAGGCGGATGCCGGAGGTGAGGTAGCCGTGGGCGAGCCGGTTCTCGGGCAGCGGTTCGCGCGACTGGGGGGTCGTGGCGGTGGTCATGACCTGGTCCACCGCGGTGGGGGTGAGCTCGGGGTTGAGGCGTTCCACGGCCTCGCGCAGGTCGTTGTGGAGGATGAGGTCGTCCCAGACCCGGCGCTGTCCGTCGGGAGCGGGGGAGAACTCACGGCCGGGGGCGGGCCGCCAGGCGAGCTCGCCGAGCTCGTCGAGGGCGTGCTGCTCCCAGTCGGCCTCGGTCATCCGGCCGGATGCGGCGGGATTGGCGGAGGAGGGAGCGGTGGCGCCGGGTCTGGGGGGTGTCATGTAGCGTCCTCCACGAGTTTTTCAGCGTCCTTGACGCGGAGCTTTCCGGACATCAGTTGGGGGAGAAGGGTGTCGCGCAGTTCCGCGAGTATGCGGGATTCGGCGGTGAGTGACTTCATGTGAGCGAAGGCCTTTGAGGTTTCCGCCCCGAAGTCGCGCAGCTCTTCCTCGGTGGGCTGGCGGATGAAGAAGTTCGATGCGTCAGCTGCACTGACCCGCTGACGTCCGGATGTCCCTGCCATCTTCTGTATAGCGTGGTTCCTGAAGCGCTTGTTGCGTGCCAGGAAGTAGCTGAACTCTCGGGGGGTGTTGGTGTGGGATCGCATGACGATGAACTCAGTGGATCCCATGCCGATCTGTCCGTCGTTCATGAAATCGACGTATCCGGTTTTGCCGTTCTCCAGGCATGGTGTGATGCGAGCCAGAAGGGTGTCGCCATTGAGGAATCTGCTACCTGACTTGGGTTTCCGGTGGGTCCAGGAAGAGATCGGTGCGCGATCTGTTGGCAGAGCAGCCATGTCTACGTAGACGGCTTCCTCTTCCGTGGGTTTCTCTGTCTTCGGGTTGAACTCAACAAGCTTTGTTGCTGGGGTATTGGGTGTGTTTTCCTGCTGGTCTGTGTTAATGATGTGATCGAACTTGGCCTGGAGTATCTCCTCGTAGACAGTGAGGGTATGCTCGTTGACTGCGATCTTGTCGTCCAGTGCGCCGAGTGCAGCGGCGATGGCCTGCTGCTCTTTGAGGGGTGGCGTATTGATTGGCAGACTTTTTGCTGACGAGACATTGAAGTGCTGTTGAACAGCCCCAACGGTGTGGGCTCGAATGAAGTCTTTCGCGGTCTCGTTGATTGCATAGCAAAGAAATCGAGTGTCGATTTCTGGTTTTGCTCGCGCGATTATGATGTCAGAGCAATTTGCCGAAGGGAGATGGCTGGGGATTACTGCCGCCGCTCCAGGTTCTCCGGTGCGGACTATGACAATATCACCAGGTTGGAGCTGGGTTTTTTTCAACTTCTCGTGGAATGTGGGGCTTACATGCTTTATTGATGTTAGGTCAATTTTCCCACGCTTAATGTTTAGCGATCGAAGGAAGGGGATTCCTGCGTCGGTATATTGGGAAGTCATGGAGCCAACATGGCCTACGGTGATTTTGCTGCACAGGTTTTCGAGTAGCTGAATTTTCCACTCGTTCATCCGATCCTCCCGAGCTGCTCGCGGACGACACCCTCAAGGCGCTTGGACTCGTCGAAGTGCTCGAAGAGCTCCTTCGTCAGGCGGGCGATCTTCTCGTCCAGAGGTTCGGCGTCCGGGTCTTCCTCAACCTCAGCCGCTCCCACGTATCGCCCGGGGGTGAGCACGTACTCGTGCTTGGCGATCTCCTGGAGCTTGGCCGAGTAGGCGAAGCCGGGGACGTCCTCGTAGGTCAGCTTCTTCTTCCTGGCGGATTCGGTACCGCGCCAGGCGTGGAAGGTGTCAGCGATCTTCGCGAGGTCGTCCGGAGAGAAGATCCGCTCAGTGCGGTTGATCATCTCGCCCATCTCCCGGGTGTCGATGAACAGCACCTCACCGCGTCGGTCACTGGTCGCCTCGGCGCCCTGAACACCCTTGTCCCTGGTCAGAAACCACAGGCACGCCGGGATCGCCGTGGTTCGGAACAGGTTTCCGGGCAGTGCCACCATGCACGCCACCAGGTCCGAATCCACGATCGCCTTGCGGATCTCGCCCTCACCTGAGGCCTGGGAGGACATCGAACCGTTGGCCAGTACCACACCCGCCATTCCTCGGTCACCGAGCTTGGAGATGATGTGCTGCAACCAAGCGAAGTTGGCGTTACCAGCCGGGGGAAGGCCAAACTTCCACCGCTTGTCGTCCGTCCGCCGCTCCCACGGGTGCAGGTTGAACGGCGGGTTGGCCATGACGAAGTCGGCCTTCAGGTCAGGCAGCTTGTCATCAGCGAACGTGTCCGCCCACCGCTTTCCGACACCCTCGGGGTCCATGCCGTGGATGGCCAGGTTCATCTTGGCCAGACGCCACGTGCGCTCGTTGGCCTCCTGGCCGTAGACCGCGAGATCGTGGGTGCTGTCATGCCCCTTGCGCGCCTCGACGAACTTCTGCGCCTGGACGAACATGCCACCGGAACCGCAGCACGGGTCGTACACCCGCCCCTTGTACGGCTCCAGGATCTCCACCAGCAGCTCCACCACGCTCTTCGGCGTGTAGAACTCCCCGGCCCGCTTGCCCTCGGCCCGCGCGAACTGCTCCAGGAAGTACTCGTAGGTCTCCCCGAGCACGTCCTGTGCGGTCTTCTCCCCGTCACCGGTGAACCGGGCGTCGCTGATGAGGTCCACCAGCCCCTTCAACCGCTTCTGGTCCACGTTGTCGCGGTTGAAGATCTGCGGCAGCACACCGGTCAGCGGCCTGTTCTCCGACATGATCTCGCCCATCGCGTCGTCGATGAGCTTGCCGACGCCCTCGGGGGTGCTGGCGGCGTTGTCGGCGATGTACTTCCACCGGGCCTTCTCCGGCACCCAGAAGACGTTCTCCTCGGTGTAGGAGTCCTGGTCCTCCAGGAAGGCCGCCCGGCGGTGCTCGGGGATGCCGTCTTCCTCCAGCTCGACGACGAGCTCTCGACGGCGCTCCTCGAAGGCGTCCGAGACGTATTTGAGGAAGACCAGCCCCAGCACGAACTCCTTGTACTGGGCGGCGTCCATCGACCCGCGCAACTGGTCGGCGGCCTTCCACAGGATCGCCCGGATCTCCTCGGGGGTGGAGGCGCTGAACAGCTCTCCCTGTTGGGCGTTGGCGCGCTTGCGTGGCGGCATGTGCTGTGTTCCTTCTGGGTTGTGGTTGCCGTCCGGCGACGCGACCACCCGGGGAGGGAAGGTGCGGAGCCGGAGCAGCGGGGAGATACGGAAAAGTCTGTCAGTTGGTGGGGACGGCCAGGGTCCCGTCACTGAACCCGGCGGCGCTCAACCGCCGGATCGTGTCGAGTTCGGCGTACTGCTCGTCCAGCAGCGTGCGTCTGCGTTCGGCCTCGGCGAGCACGGCGTCCAACCGGGCCACCTCCTCCGGGTGCAGGTCGGGCAGGGCGACCTCACTGACCCCGCGCGCGGAGCGGACCGCGCCCGAGGGGCGCTGGACGGAGGAGGCCCCTTCGAGCAGCAGCGTCAGCACCCGGGGCGTGAGCGCCCGCCTGGCCTCGCGGTTCACCCGCAGGATGCGAGCGGGGAAGGACACCACCGAGGCCCCCTCGTGGTCGATCATGGCCCCGAACTCCGGGCCGGTCGTGTACACCACGTCCCCCGGTTCGGTCAGGTCCGCGTGGGGGTACTCCGCAGCGAACACCAACCGGTCGATCCGCCGACCGTCGCGCGGCGCCCGGCCCAGCACCTCGTTCGGCCCCAGCACGTCCAACTGTCCCCGCGGGTCGATGTGCTCGGGCGCGATTCGGTGGCCTTTGACCGGAACGACGCGGCCCTGCCTGATCAGGGTTCCCACGGTCACCCGTTCCAGCGCGGGCCCCACCCGGCGCACCAGCCCGCCGCGCAGCGGGCCGCGCGCGTCCTCGTGGGATCGCGCCCTGCCCGCCGCCTCGGACAGGCGGGCCTCGGCCTCGGCGATCAGGGCCGGACGATCGCGAACCGTGCGGGACAGTGTCCGCGACACCGGCGGCCCCGGCGGCACGAGAGCGTCGCCGAACCGCTTCTCCAGGTCCTCAATCCGCACCGGCAGGCCGTACCGGGGATCGTGGCCGCCCAGGTGGTGTCCCTCGGCCCGCCAGAGCAGGATGTCCTCGGCCAGGGCCTCCCCTACACCGGAGTCCAGGGAACGGGCGCCGATGTCGCTAATGAGCACCCAGCCGACTGCGGACGGTACTGGATCCCGGCGCAGGGTCCACAGGGCGCACCCGTAGCCGGGCCGGTAGGGGTCGGCGCCTCCGGGGAGGGTGGTGACCGACTCGACCAGTTTGCTGCGCAGCAGGCGCGAGCGGATCTGCGCCTCGTGCGCGTCCAGTTCACCGACCAGCGCGTCCGCCGGGCCCACGACCACGGCGGTGCGCCCGGGGCGGAGCAGCACGCTCAGTTCCTCGATCTTCTCCAGCGCCTGAGCCCGGGAGCGGCTCTCCCCGGCCTGGTAGGGCAGGGTGGTCACGATCAGATCGAGGTCGGCCAGCCGCTCCTCCAGCTCGTCGCCCGCCTGCACGTCCAGGTCGAGTTCGGGGACTCCGGCCAGGATCAGGCGGCGGCGGGTGAGCCGGGCCAGTTCGGCGCGCTCCTCGGCGGCCAGGACCGTGCTGTCGGAGGGGTCGTCGAGTGCGGCCACGACGTCGCGGAGCAGGTCTCCGCACAGTGCGTGGGGATCGGCGACGGTGAGGTTTCCGTCCGGGGAGGCGTGGCCCAGCGGGTCGGAGACCCGCACGATCAGGTTGCGCAGCTCGGGGGAGAGGGAACCGGTGTCCGGACCGGTGAGCCCGAGGCGGTGCCGGTCGGCCATGAGGTGTTCGTGGGCGCCGCCGGGGGTGTAGGCGGCCTCGATCAGCTCTTCGGCCAGGGGAGCCAGGCGGGCGGAGAGCGCGGGATCCTCGCTCAATTCACGCAAGAAGAACTCGTCGTCGGAATCCATGCGCTCCACCCGGGCGAGTAGCGCGTCCTCTGTGGTGCCGGAGAGGGGTTTCTCGTCCATGTGGTGCAGGCACAGCAGCGAGCCGAGCACGGAGACCAGGCGCTGCGCGCCGATCTCCTCGGCGAGGCGGACGAGGCCGTGCGCGACCAGTTCCGGGCCGATCTCGTCGGCGGGGGTGTTGCCCAGCCCGGTGGTGGTGAGCCAGTCGGCGACCGCGCGGCCGTCGAACCAGGTGCGGTTGCCCCTCTCCGCGACGGGAGCGGGGAAGTCCGGGTAGCGGCGCCGCCAGGTGGAGACTACCGGGCGCTGGACGCGGGCGAGGGTCGCGATGTCGGACAGGGAGAGCAGCGGGGGTGACGACGGCATCCGGTGCTTCCTCGCTCTCTGCGCTGGGGGTGAAGGCCGGGGGTGAAGCGGTGAGGCCACTCTAGAGCAGAATCCCCGATCGCGTGGGGGTTTCTCTGATAACCCGGCTTATCGGTTCTCCAAGGGGTTTGTGGCTCTGGTTCTGGCTACCGTCTTCCCAACGGCGTGAGCGGTCAGCCGCTCACCTTCCACCGCACGGCATCCGGTGCTCCACCGGCACTGGCGAACTCCGAGGACCCCTCATGAGCCGACAGAAGTCCCGACCCCGTAAGACCGTCCGTCCGCCGCGCGTCGCCCGCCCGCGCAGCTGCGGCAAGCGCTGGTTCAAGGACCGGATCAGCGCCGAGCTCGCCTTGGCCGCCATCCGTCATCACGGCGAGGACCGGACGGACAAGATGCCCCGGCGCACCTACGAGTGCCCGGGCTGTCACGGGTGGCACCTGACCTCCAAGGGGAATCTGCCCTACTCGGCGCGTGTGCCTTCGGTTCCTGGTGAGGGGGCCCTGATTCCCCGGCCCCGCCGTGCGGAACCCCGGAGGGTGGATGAGCGGCGGAACCTGAGGACCAACCAGGCGATGCGCGCGCACCGGGTCGTCCAGGGTCTGGAGCCGTGGGTGGCCGCTCATGTGGAGGACCACCTCGCCGAGCACGGGCGCGGGCCGACCTGGCGTGAGGTGGAGGCGGTGTTCGGCTGGAACCAGTGGGAGGGCGCGCTGGTCATCCGGTTCCTGGTGGACCAGGGGTGGTTGGGAGAGGCCGAGGGGAGCCCGTGCCTGCTGCCCGGTGAGCGTGCCCTGAACTGCGAGGAGGGTTGAATCGATCCCGGAGCGTCAGCGTTGGGATGCTGCGGGACAGCAAGGTTTCAGAAGCGCATCAAACCTGTTCCGATTTTAGGTCGCCCCTGATTCTTGTTGATTGGCGAGGTTGAATGTTGTAAACATAATTTTATGTTGACTTCGACTGTTTGATTGGTTCTTTGGGTGCGTGCTGGGGTTCATGGTTCAGGAGCGACTCTGCTTTGAGTGGCTCTGGTTCTCTGTTCTCCTTGGGGTGGCCTGCCTCTCTGATTTTACTAGGTTCAGTGGAAAGTATCGAGGCGTTTATTTCCTTCGAGCTTATCGTGGCGGTCGCATAGTTTTTAGGAGGGGTAGTGCAGGTTCTCTACGTTGTTGACTTTGGCGTGTCTCCTGTTCAAGAAGGAGTAGATCCCTACCAGGAGGCTCTCGCGTGTGTCAGTGAATGGTTGACCTTCGCCGCAGGTGATGGTGTTCCTGTTGAATTGCTGCAGGGCAGTGGGGGCAAGGAGCTGAACCCAAATAAAGCAGGGGACCCTCGAAAGGCGGCCTGGGAAGTGGCCGGTTCAGTTTCTCATCGTGCGCTGCGTGTTGAGGTTCGGGATGAGAATCCTGAATTGGATTCCTTCTTCGTTACACGTGTCACCTTGAGTGACATAGAAGGCAAGGTTGGGATTCGTATATCGATGGCGCGAGAGACTTCTCCGACATGGCTTTCTCCTGCGCCACCCCCTGTTCTGCGCCAGCCAGGAATTGTTCGTTCGCTCATACTCAATGAAAATATCCTGATTTCTGTTTCCGGGCAGCAGCAGGATGGTCGCTATATTCCAGTGCGTACGGATCTGGAGGTAGAGACCTTGGTCGGTGCCATTCAGAATCCTGCTCGGCTGCCCCTGCTATTGATGCATACTCGTACGCTCGCTGCTCTTGATACTGCCAAGGAGTCGGCGAACAAACTCATTGGCCTTGTTCGTGTAGTCACCCTCGACTACCGAGCCTCTCGGAGCCTCTACGAACGTTTGCCTGGATATGCTCCTCCTTATGCGGGTGCGCGTTTGGTTTGGAGCGACCCTGAAGCTAAGCAAATGACATTCGATGAGGCTGAGGTCAATGGTGGGAATCCAGGGTATCTTCGTGATCGCCTTATGCGGGTTCTTTCTCCGATTTCCGTTCTCGCGCGTGGTATCGATCATGCCTTCCGTGAGGCTCGCCGGGCTGAGATCAGCCAACAGAGTACTGAGGCTCGTAGTCGTTCGGAACTGGCTAAGGCAAGCGGTGACATGGAAGCGCGCCTGGATGCTATCCAAGAAGAACTCGAAGTCGCACGTATTGAAGCTGAACAGTGGAGAATACTTGCTACAGAGGAAGAGGATAGGGCTAACCGATTTCAGGCTCAGGCTGAAAAAGCGCCGAAACTGGAAGAGCAGGTAGAACAATTGCTCTATGCGCTCCGTGCTACTCAGGATGCCCAAGGCCGTCCGAATGAGCCGGAGGATGCATGGGATAACCTTCCCGAACTAGTTACGGGAGATGTCAGTAGCGCTGAGGATCTATTTCTGCATCTAGAGGACCTTTCGTCCAGTAGAATTGTCTTTACTGCTCATGCCAAAAATAGCTGGAAAAAGAGCAAGTATCCCTTCCCTTCGGAAATGCATGAATGCCTTGTCAAGTTGGCTCGGGTGTCGATTGCCCTGTACGACGGCACTGACCGGTCTATGCCGCATCTGGATACCTGGATCAGAGACGAATTCGACCTGAAAGTTTCCTTGCAAGATCAAAGAATTGAGCGAGATCGTAAGCTTCGTGATTTCCTCTACGAGAATCGGACTTGGTCGCGAACCCCTCACGTCAAAGTCAGGGATCATACTGCCCCCTCGCAGGTCGGTCGTATCTACTTCGCCTTCGATTCCGAGCATGGGCGCCTGATCGTTGACCACGTTGGTCTGAAGCTCTACTGATCTCCGTAAGTGGGGTGTTGAGGAGCTTCTATAAGTGCTGGTGTGAACTGGCAGCGGTGTTCGGCCGAGGGGAACCTGTGCCTGTTGCCCGGCGAGCGCGTGGGGGATGGCTGAGACGCACGGGTGGAGAAAGTAGTGGTGCCCGGCCGTGTTTCGAACGAGGGATACGGCCGGGCACCACTGTTGTCTGGTGGTTAGCGGGAGAGGGCGGCGGTGAGGAAGCCGGTCCACTCGGTGGCGGGGAAGGGGAGGTGTCCGGCGTCGGGGTGCTTGGAGTCGCGGATGGCGGCGCCGCAGGGGAGGTCGGCTACCTCCACGCATTCGGCACGGTTGCCGCTGTAGCTGCTCTTCCAGAAGCTCGCGAGGATGTGGGCCACCTTGACACACTCAACCCTGTCACTGCTGTAACTGGATTTGAAGAACCGCAGCTCGGTTCTGGTGGTCATGTCAGTGCTCCTGCTCCATGATCTGCTGGATGAAGTGGGTCGTGTGTGGAGCTTGCAGCGCTGCTGAGTTCAGGTGCGAGAAGATCGTGACATAGCGTTGCACGTCATCGGCTTCCTGGACAAAAAGGCTGGCTGTTGCGGATTCCGTGTAGGCGATGCAGGGGTCAGCCGGATTGGGGAAGTCCAGCAAGACGAAGGAGCCAGACAGGCCAGCGTGCATGCCCGCGTCGAAGGGCAGCACCTGGATGTCCACGTTCTTCCTGGTGGCCATGTCCAACAGGTGTTGCAGCTGCTCCTGCATGATCTGCGGGTCGTCGAGCTGTCTCCTCAGGGCTGCCTCGTCAATCACGGCCCAAAAATGCGGCGACTCGACGCGGACTCGTACGAGCAGGTGATTGCGGCACTCGAAGTCCTCAGTGAGTTCGGGTCGTCACTGGGGCGTCCTGTGGTGGACACGGTCCACAGCTCACGGCACAAGAACATGAAGGAACTCCGCCCCGGCTCCAGCGGTCGTTCGGAACTGAGGATCCTGTTCGCGTTCGACCCCCGGCGTCAGGCGATCATGCTGGTGGCGGGAGACAAGTCCCGGGACTGGAACAAGTGGTACACCAGGAATATCCGGATCGCCGACGACCTGTTCGATGAGCACGTCGAAAGGCTCAGGAAGGGGCAGTGTTGGGTACAAGCCTCCAGGACATGTTGAACGAACGGCCCGTCGACCGGGAAACGGTGAACGCGCACAAGAGGCGGCTGCTGGAAGACGTTCTCGTCCATCGGTTGCGCGAGCTGCGTCAGGAGGCCGCGCTCACCCAGGTCGAACTCGCCGAGCGGCTGAACGTCAGCCAGAACCGGGTGTCCAGCATTGAGAGGGGTGGCATCGAGCGCACCCAGATCGACACCCTGCGGCGTTACATCGAGGCGCTCGGCGGTTCGCTGCACGTGGAGGTCGAACTCGGGGACCAGAGGTTCCAGATCGCTTAGAGCTCATATCATTTGGTGAGTCTGCG
>NZ_ANAX01000295.1 GCF_000341065.1 Nocardiopsis halotolerans DSM 44410
CGAGGCCCGTCTCAGCGAACACCCCGCGGTCCGGTCGTGCGCGGTGCTCGCACGGGAGGACCAGCCCGGCGACAGACAACTGGTCGCCTACGTCGTTCCCCGGGACGGGGACCGGATCCCGAACCACCAGACCGAACTGGGCCGCCACCTGGAGCGCACGCTTCCGGAGCACATGGTGCCCAGCGCCTTCGTCACGCTGGACGAGCTTCCCCTCACCACCAACGGCAAGCTCGACCGCAAGGCCCTGCCCGCCCCGGGGATCGAGTCCTACGCCCGACGTGAGTACGTGGCGCCGGGCACCCCGACCGAGCGGCTGCTGGCGGACGCGTGGGCACGGGTCCTGGGTTTCGACGCCGAGCGGATCAGCGCCGACGACAACTTCTTCGCCCTGGGCGGCCACTCACTGCTCATCACCGTGCTGGCTGCCCGCCTGAGGGAACAGGGGATCGACGTGCCCGTGCGCGAGGTCTTCCGCGCGCCGACCCTGGCACACCTCGCGGAGGAGATCGACCGTGCCGAGCACCGCCCCGGCTACACCGTTCCCCCCAACCGCATCCCGGACGGTTGCGACCGGATCACCCCGGAGATGCTCCCGCTGGTCGACCTGACCGCCGCCGAGACCGAGTCCGTGGTGGCGCGGGTGCCCGGCGGAGCACCGAACGTCCAGGACGTCTACCCGCTCGTCCCCGCGCAGCAGGGCATCCTCGTCCACCACCTGATGGATCCCGAGAACGACCCCTACGTCATCCCCATCCTGCTCACCGCACCGGACGAGGAAACCTGCGCGAGGTTCGTGACCGCCCTCCAGGCACTCGTCGACCGGCACGACGTCATGCGCACCGTGGTCCTGACGGAGGATCTCGGGGAACCCGTGCAGGTCGTCCTGCGCCAGGTCCGCCTGGACGTGGAACGCACCCGGCTGTCCGCCGACGCGGACGCCGAGGAGCAGGCCCGCGCCTTCCTCGACGATCCCGGAGTCATCGCGCTGGACCGGGCGCCCCTCATGCGGTTGAGGATCGCGGAGGACCCGCGTTCCCCGCGGCGCTTCCTGCTCCTGAGCGTCCACCACCTCATCGAGGACGCGACGTCCCTGCGGCTGATCCTCGAGGAGCTGGCGAGCCACATGGCCGGGGAGTCCGACAGCCTGGCGCCGTCGGTGCCCTTCAGGGACTTCGTCGGCCACACACTCCACCAGCTGGCGTCGAACGACGCGGAGGCGTTCTTCCGGAACGAGCTCGGCGACCTCACCGAGCCGACCACCCCGTTCCAGCTGTCCGACGTCCACGGTGACGGCAGCCGGATCCTCTCCTCACGCCGTTCCCTTCCCCAGGACCTCGACGAGGCCCTCCGCGCCCAGGCACGGCGCGTGGGGGCCAGCCCCGCGAGCCTCTTCCACGCCGCCTGGGCCCTGGTGGCCGCCGCGGCCACCGGCCGCGACGACGTCGTGTTCGGCACCGTCCTGTCAGGGAGACTGCAGGGCGTGGCGGGCGTGGAGCGGATGCTCGGCAACTTCATCAACACCCTGCCCCTGCGGGTCCGCCTGGGGGACAGGAGCGTCCGGGACCTGGTCTCGGAGGTCGACGCCTCGCTCAAGGAGCTGATCGTTCACGAGCAGAGTTCGCTGGTCCTCGCGCAGCGGTGCAGTGGGCTGGGTGGTGACGCGGCGCTGTTCAGCTCGGGCTTCAACTTCCGGCGTTACGACCCGGGAGAGGGGGAGCGCGGCCTGACGGGCCTCGACGAGTGGGGGGTTCGCTGGCTGGGCGCGGTCGACCGCACCAACTACCCGCTGGGCGTGTCGGTCGACGACCTCGGCGACGAGTTGTCGATGAACGCGCAGGTCGAGGACTCCGTCTCTCCCGACGCGGTCCTGGACTACGTGCAGGCCGCGGTCGAGGGGATCGTCGGCGCCCTGGCCGAGGACGACGGGGAGGGGACCCGGGCGTTCGACATCGACGTCGTGCCGCCGGCCGAACACCGACTCCTGGCGGAGTGGAACGACACGGCCAGGCCCTATCCGCACGACAGCTGCCTGTTCGAGCTCTTCGAGGAACAGGTCGCCCGGCGTCCGGGCGCCGTCGCCGTGGAGTACGGCGACCTGCGGCTGACCTACGCCGAGACCGACGCCCGCGCCAACCGGATCGCCCACTACCTCCGCCACCGCGGTGTGGGGCCGGACACGCTGGTCGGCCTGTACACGGAGCGGTCGCCGGAGACGGTGGTCGGACTGCTCGGCATCCTCAAGGCGGGCGGGGCGTACGTGCCGATCGACCCGGCCTACCCCGAGGAGCGCGTCAGGGCCCTGGTGGAGGGTTCCGGCGTCTCCCTCGTCCTCAGCCAGTCCCACCTGCCGACCTCACTCCTGGGGGACGCCGTCACCGTCCTCCACCTCGACACCGGGGAGCTGGCCGCGGACCGGAGCCAGGTCCTGGAGGGCCAGCCCGAACACGGCCCGTCCCGCGAGGAACTCGGCCTGACCCCCGAACACCTGGCCTACGTCATCTTCACCTCCGGCTCCACCGGCCGTCCCAAGGGCGTCCAGGTGCCGCAGCGCGGAGTGGTCCGCCTGGTGCGCAACCCCGACTACTTCACGTCGGATGAGCACACGGTGATGCTGCACCACTCGTCGATCTCGTTCGACGTCGGGTCCCAGGAGATCCTCTGCCCGCTGACGTGCGGTGGGCGCCTGGTCCTCCACGACGGCGACGCCAAGGACGTCGAACGGCTCCTCGACACCGTCGAGCGCGCGGGCGTGAACACGATGGGCCTGTCGGCCGCGTTCCTCCCGGCGTTCGCCGAAGCATCGGAGCGGCGCCGGCTACCCCTGGAGTACCTCGGGGTGGGCGGCGAGGCGTTCTCGGCCCGTGACGTGCGCAGGCTCCACCGGGCCCAGCCGGGGCTGACGGTCGTCAACGCCTACGGTCCGACGGAGAACAGCATCGCCTCCACCTGCCACGTGATCCCCCGGGACGTGGAGGAGGACGCGGTGATCCCCATCGGGGCGCCGATCGCGCAGTCGACCGCCTACGTCACCGACCGGGACCTGCGACCGGTCCCGCGCGGTGTGGTCGGCGAGCTGTGCGTGGGTGGCGCCGGTGTGGCGCGCGGATACCTCAACGACCCGGAGCGGACGAAGGAGCGGTTCGTCCCCGACCCGTTCGCGGACGCCCCGGAGGCGAGGCTGTACCGCACCGGCGACCTGGCGCGCTGGCTGCCCGACGGCACCCTGGAGTTCGTCGGCCGCGTCGACGACCAGGTGAAGATCCGAGGGTTTCGGGTCGAACCCGGTGAGATCGAGAGCGCTCTGCTCAGCCATCCCTCGGTGAGCGGAGTGGCGGTCACTCCGCAGTCGCTTGGCGAGACCAGGAAACTCGTCGCCCACGTGTGCCCCGCGGACGAGTACCTGGAGGACGCCGCACGGGAGCAGAACGGGGAACGGCTGGACCAGTGGCGGCGGCTCTTCGAGGACCAGTACTCCGAGGCCGACGGAGACGGCGGGGGCGACGACCTGAACCTGGTCGGCTGGAACAGCAGCTACACCGGCGAGCCCATCCCCGAGTCCGAGATGCGGGAGTGGATCGACGACACGGTGGCCAGGATCGCGGAGCTGAGGCCCAGGCGGCTGCTGGAGGTCGGTTGCGGCACGGGCCTCCTGCTCTACCGCTACGCGGAGCTCTGCGAGTCGGTGCACGCCGTCGACATCTCCGCTTCGGCGCTGGCTGGAGTCAAACGGGGAGTCGACCAGCGCGGCTGGTCCCACGTCACGCTCGGACAGGCGGACGCCCTCTCCCTGCCGGAGTCCGTGGAGGAGGGGTACGACACCGTTGTCATCAACTCCGTCGCACAGTACTTCCCGAACCGCCGGTATCTGGACGAGGCCATCGCCGGGCTGCTGCCGCTCCTGAAGGAGGGCGGCCGGATCCTGGTCGGGGACGTCCGGAACCTCGACCTGTTCCCGGCGCACCTGTGCGCGGTCGAGCGCGGACGTGGCGCGGGGCGGATACCGGTCGGCGAGCTGGCCGCCCGGGTACAGCGCCGTCGCCAGCAGGAGACGGAACTCCTGGTGAGCCCCACCTACTTCGCGCGTGTCTCCGAGCGCTTCCCGGACCTGGACGCCGTCGACATCGTGCTCAAGCGCGGAACCGGCGAGAACGAGATGCTCGGCTACCGTTACGACGTCGTGCTGGTCAAGGGAGGGAGGGGCGGCGGTGAGACGTCCGACCCCCTGCCGTGGCTGGAGGCCGCGACCGTCGAGGAGGCGCGGTCCCTCCTGAGGGAGTGCGGCCACCGCGCGTTCGGGGTGACCGGACTGTCCAACCCCCGCGTCGAGGACGACGTCCGGATCAGCGAGGGGCTGACGCACTGGCCCGCCGCACGACCGGTGGAGCCGCTCCAGCGCTCCTCCCGGCTCCCGGCCTCCGCACGGGAACGCGTGGAAGAACTCGAGTCCCTGCTGCGGTACGCGGAGGGGCTTGGTTTCCGCGCCGCGGCGACGTGGTCCCAGGACCGTCCGGACGGTCTCGACCTCGTCTTCGGAAAGGAGGAGCGTCCGCGCGTGCGTGCTCGTGGCGCGTACCGCCAGCCGCGTCTGGCGAACGTCCCCCAGATCGCCCGGGTGGGTCAGGCGATGGCCCGCCTTCTGAAGGACCATCTGGCGGGCAGGGTCCCCGAGTACATGGTGCCGAGTGTCTTCGTGGCGTTGGAGACGCTGCCGCTCACCCCCAACGGCAAGGTCGACAAACGGGCACTGCCCGCACCGGACGAGGGCGACGTACACAAGGAGACGTACGTCGAGCCGACCACCGGGACGGAACGGACGCTGTGCCGCCTGGTCCAGGAGGTCCTCGGCCTGGAGAGGGTGGGCCTGAGGGACGGGTTCTTCGACCTGGGCGGCCACTCCCTGCTGGCCACGCGGCTCACCATCAGGGTCAAGCAGGAGACGGGAGCGGAACTCCCGCTGCGGCTGGTCCTGGCCGGGGCCACCGTCGGGGAGATGGCCGCGGCACTGGAGGACGGCGGTACCGAGGGTGCGACGGTGCCGCTCGTTCCCCTGGCCGACGACGGTGCGGCGGTTCCGCTCTCCCTCCAACAGGGCGAGCTGTGGTTCCTCAACCGCCCCGAACACCTGGCGTCGTCGTACGACAACGTCCAGACGGCCTACAGGATCATCGGCCGACTGGACCGTGACGCCTACGCCGCCGCATGCGAACGGCTCGTCGAGCGCCACGAGATCCTGCGCACCAGCTACCTCCGGCACGGTGACGCCCACGTGCAGCGGGTGAACGGAGCCGCCGGTTTCGCCGTGTCCTTCGAGGAGGTGAGCGGCGAGGCCGCGGTCGCGGAGCTGCTGCGTGTGGAGCGGGCACGGCCCTTCGCCCCGGACGAGTCCCACATGATCCGCGTCCGGGTCCTGGTCCTGTCGGAGCTCGAACACGTCGCCGTCGTCACGCGGCCGTGGGGCGTCCTCGACGGCTGGTCGACCGGGGTACTCCTGTCGGACCTGAACATCCTCTACCGGGAGCTGAGCCAGGGTGGCGAGCCGTCCCTTCCCCCGCTCCCCGTCCGGTACGCGGACTTCGCCCACTGGCAGCACCAGGCGGTCGGGCGGGCCGAACTCGACCGTCAGGAGGCGTACTGGCGGCAGCGGCTGTCCGGGCTCCCGTCGCGCCCGTCGCTGCGGACCGACTACCGAAGGTGTCCCGTACGGACGTACCGGGGCGCGTCGGTGGGCCTGGAGATCCCCCGGGAACTGCTCGTCCAGCTGCGCCGCTTCAGCGACGAGCACGGCGTCACGCTGTACATGACCCTCCTGTCGGCCTTCGCGGTGCTGTTGAGCTCCCACAGCGAGGACCGTGAGCTGGCGATCGGCACCCCGGTCACGAACCGGCCCCATCCCGACCTGGAACGGGTCGTCGGCTACTTCGTCAACGTGCTCGTGATGCGCCTGGACGTGACCGCCGAACAGGACTTCTCGGAACTGCTGTCGCGTACCCGGAGTGTCACGGCCGAGGCCCACGAGAACAGGGACCTGCCGTTCGCCCGCCTGGTCGAGGCGCTGGTGCCGGACCCGGACCCGGCGTATCCGCCGCTGGTCCAGGCCATGTTCAACCTGGTCCCCACGGCCGAGGCGGAGCCGTCCGGCGAGGACTCTCCGGAACTCGGGTTCCTCCCGGAGCCGTCGGAGGAAGGGGTCGCGAAGTTCGACCTCAACCTCGTGGTGCGTGAGACTCCCTCGGGGCTCCAGGGCCATATGGAGTACAGCACCGACCTGTTCGACAGGAGGACCGTCGAGCACATGGTGTCCCTCTACGAGGGGCTGCTGCTGAAGGCGGTCGTGAACCCGGGAGCCGACCTCTCCGAACTCCTCGCCGCCGCGAGGGATCGCTCCTGAGGACGGTGTGTCCACCGCCTCGGGCGCTTCCCCGACCCGACACAGATCCCAGAAACCGATGGTGTGAGAATGCGAAAAGAAGAAGTCTTCCAGTTGGTCGTCGACGCCGTTCGCGAGGTCCTGCCGGAGCTCCAGGACCACGCCTTCGAGGAGTCGGACACCCTGGCCGACCTCGGCGCGAACTCGATGGACCGGGCGGAGATCATCACGACGGTCCTGGAGGGCATGGACCTCGACATCCCTCTGGTCGAGACCTTCGGCCCGCGCGACCTGGGCGAGCTTGCCCAGCACCTGAGCGAGGCGAGCACGACCGGGGGCCGGGTGGCGTGAGTACTCCGGGGGAGATCACGGTGACCGGGCTGGGGGTCACCACGGCCGTCGGGCGGGGCAAGGCCGACTTCGCGCGGGCCCTGTACGACGGCTCACACCGGTTCGCCGTCATGGAGCGGCCGGGAAGACAGCACGACACCAGGTTCGTCGGAGCGGAGATCCCCGGCCAGGTCACCCCCGGGCGGCTCACCGCCCGCGAACTGCGCACCTCCTCGTTCACGGCCAGGGTCGCCCTGACGACCCTGGAGGAGGCGTGGGAGGAGGCACGGCTCGACGAGGTCGACGGCGAACGCGTCGGTCTCGTCGTCGGCGGCAGCAACCTGGGGCAGAGGGAACTGGTCCTGGCCCACGAGCGCCATCGGGACCGACCGGCCTTCCTCCGTCCCGGTTACGGACTGTCCTTCCTGGACAGCGACCTGTGTGGCCAGTGCACGGCGGCCTTCGGCATCAGGGGCCTGGCCCACACGGTGGGGGGCGCCTCGGCCAGCGGGCAGTTGGCGATCATCGAGGCCGCTGAGGCGGTGGCCGCGGGCCGGGTCGACGTCTGTGTCGCCCTGGGCGCTCTGATGGACCTCTCGTACTGGGAGTGCCTGGGCCTGCGCACGATGGGCGCCATGGTCCCGGACCGGTGCGCGGACGCACCGGAGCTCGCCTGCCGTCCGTTCGACCAGGGGCACCAGGGTTTCGTGTTCGGCGAGGCGTGCGCGGCCCTGGTCATCGAGCGCCGGGGCGAGCGCCGCGGCCTGGAGGACTACGGAACCCTGTCGGGGTGGTCGGTGCGACTGGACGGCAACCGCGGCCCCGACCCCTCCGAGGACGGTGAGTCCGGGGCGATCCGGGGAGCCCTGGACCGGGCCGGGCTGGAGGCCGACCAGATCGACTACGTCAACCCCCACGGGACGGCCTCACCCGTGGGTGACAGGACCGAGGCGGCGGCCCTGCGCGCCTGTGGCCTGACGGGTGCGGCGGTCAACGCCACCAAGTCCGTCACCGGCCACGGGCTGAGCGCGGCGGGAGCCGTGGAGGCGGTCGCCACCCTCCTACAGATGAGGCGGGGGCGCCTCCACCCCACACGCAACCTCCGGGACCCCGTCGACGGGGGACTGCGCTGGGTGGGTGACGGGGGACTCGAGACCGAGGTACGGCACGCCATGAGCCTGAGCGCGGGTTTCGGCGGCATCAACACCGCACTGTGCGTCAGCGCGAGCGGTTCAGGGAGCGTGAGGTAATGGTCCGTGTCGGTATCGAGGCGATGAACGTCTTCGGCGGTTCGGCGGTGCTCGACGTCATGGGACTCGCGAGGCACCGGGGCCTCGACCTGCCGAGGATGGAGAACCTGCTGATGAGGGAGAAGGCCGTGGCCCTCCCCTTCGAGGACCCCGTGACCTTCGGCGCCAACGCGGCGAAGCCCCTCCTCGACCGGTTGGACCCGGAGGAGAGGGACCGCGTCGAGCTGCTGATCACGTGCACCGAGTCCGGCATCGACTTCTCCAAGTCCGTGAGCACCTACCTCCACGACGTCCTGGGGCTCAGCCGCAACTGCCGCATGTTCGAGCTGAAGCAGGCGTGCTACGCCGGGACGGCCGGTCTGCAGATGGCCGTCAACTTCGTCCTGTCCCAGACCTCGCCGGGGGCCAAGGCGCTGGTGGTCGCCACGGACATCTCGCGTTACGTCCTGGAGGAGGGGCGCGACGTGGCCGAACAGGACTGGTCCTACGCCGAGCCCAGCGGCGGGGCCGGAGCGGTGGCCATGCTGGTCAGCGACGTCCCACACGTCTTCCAGGTGGACGTGGGGGCCAGCGGNTCATGGACACGTGCCGTCCCGCGCCGGACAGCGAGTCGGGGGACGTCGACCTCTCGCTGATGTCCTACCTCGACTGCTGCGAGAAGACCTACCGGGCCTACGAGGAACGCGTGGAGGGGGCGGACTACCGCGACTCGTTCCAGTACCTCGCCTTCCACACCCCGTTCGGCGGCATGGTCAAGGGCGCCCACCGCTCGATGATGCGCAAGGTCGCCAGGGCCAGACCCGACGAGATCACGGAGGACTTCGAGCGCCGGGTCCTGCCCGGGCTGGACTACTGTCAGCGGGTCGGCAACATCATGGGCGCCACGGTCTTCCTCTCACTGGCGAGCACCGTCTGCAACGGCGGGTTCGACTCGGCCAAACGCGTGGGGTGCTTCTCCTACGGCTCGGGGTGCTGCGCCGAGTTCTACAGCGGGGGCGTCACACCCCGGGGAGCCGCCGNGTCACACCCCGGGGAGCCGCCGAACTGAAGGGCATGGAGATCGGTGCCCACCTCGACGCGCGCTACGAACTGTCGATCGAGGAGTACGAGGGGCTGCTGGGCGAGAACGGGTTCGTCCGCTTCGGTACCCGGGACGTGACCGCGGACCAGGAGTTCCTGCCCCGGGCCCGGGACGCGGCGGGGCCGGTGCCGAGACTTGTCCTCAGAGGGATCAGGAACTTCCACCGGGAGTACGAATGGACCGGGTGAGCCACGAGACCCTGAGGGTGCGCCAGCAGGGCACCACCTGCTTCGTGCGGATACACCGGCCGGAGGCGGACAACGCGCTCAACGCCGCCATGGTCCGTGAGCTGGGCGGCGTGCTGACCCGGGCGTCCGACTCCCCGACCACCACCGTCGTCGTCATCGAGGGACTGCCCGAGGTGTTCTGCTTCGGGGCGGACTTCGGAGTGATCAGCGATGCGGCCAGGGAGGGGAGGGACACCGCCTACGATCCGGAGCCGATGTTCGAGCTCTTCCGTCAGATCGCGTACGGGGACTTCGTCACGGTGGCCCACGTACGGGGGAGGGCGAACGCCGGGGGGATGGGCATCGTCGCGGCGAGCGACGTCGTGATCGCCGACGATACGGCGTCCTTCAGCCTCTCGGAGCTGTTGTTCGGGCTCGTCCCGGCGGTCGTCCTCCCCTTCCTCGCCCGCAGGGTGGGCTCCCAGCGGGCCCGCTACCTCGCGGGTACGACCCAGGTGATCGACGCCGGGCGCGCGTGTCAGTGGGGGCTGGTGGACGCCACCGGGACCGACAGTCAGGCGCTGTTGCGCGGGCACCTGCGGCGGCTGAACCGCCTGTCCAAGAAGGCGGTCGTACGGTACAAGTCCTACCTCGGACGGCTGTCACCCGTCCCGGAGCACGACAAGGACGTCGCGCTCGCCGCGAACCGCGAGGCGTTCGACGACCCCGAGAACGTGCGCGCGATCCGGCGCTACACGGAACAGGGCCTCTTCCCCTGGGAGGACGGACCGACGAACGACGACACCCCCACTCCGAACGGGAAGGCTGGGACGCCGATGCCCCCGCCCGAAGCTTCCGAAGCGGAGCGACGGCGATCTCCGATGCCGTCCGGGTCGCCCGCCGTGACTCCCGAGTCACTGGGGGACCCGGGGTTCCGCGAAGACTACGGACTCCGCTACAACTACGTCGCCGGCGGCATGTACAAGGGGATCGCCTCGGTCGAACTGGTGACTGCCCTGGGAAACGCGGGAATGCTCGGCTTCCTCGGCACGGGTGGGCTCCCCCTGGACGTGGTCGACGACTCGATCACCAGGATCGAACAGGGGCTCCGGCCCGGACGGACCTTCGGGGTGAATCTGCTCAGCGCGCCCCAGGAACCCGACCTCGAGATGCGGATGGTGGAGCTGCTGCTCAGACACGGTGTGCGCCACGTCGAGGCGTCCGCCTACGTCCAGCCGTCCGCGGCGCTGGTGCGCTACCGCCTGGCCGGGCTCTCACAGGACGCGAACGGCGGTGTGCGCCAGGAGAACCGCGTCATCGCGAAGGTCTCACGGACCGAGGTGGCAGAGGGGTTCCTGCGTCCCGCGCCCCCCGACCTGGTACGGGAACTGCTGGAGCGCCGCATGATCACCCCCGAGCAGGCCGAGCTCGGGGCGCGGGTCCCCCTGGCACACGACCTGTGCGTGGAGGCGGACTCCGCGGGCCACACGGACGCGGGTAACGCCTACGTCCTGATGCCGGCCATGCGCGCGGTACGTGACCGCGTGAGAGGCGAGGCGGGGTACTCGCACACCGTCCGGATCGGGGCCGCCGGCGGCATCGGCACGCCGGAGTCGGCGCTCGCCGCCCTCATGCTGGGCGCCGACTTCATCGTGACGGGGTCCATCAACCAGTGCACGGCGGAGGCGGGCACCAGTGAGGCGGTGAAGGACATCCTGCAGGGACTGGGGGTCCATGACACGGGCTACGCCCCCGCCGGCGACATGTTCGAGGTGGGGGCCCGGGTGCAGGCGGTCAGGAAGGGCCTGTTCTTTCCGGCGCGGGCGAACAAGCTGTACGAGCTGTACACGCGACACGGTTCGATCGATGACCTGGACGCCCGGACGAGGACGATGCTCGAGGAGAAGTACTTCAAGCGCTCCATCGACGCCGTGTGGCGGGAGACGCGCGAACACCTGGCCCGCCGGTACCCGGAGCGACTGGCCGACGTCGAGGGCAACCCGAAACAGAGGATGGCGCGGATCTTCCGGTGGTACTTCGTCCACTCCACCCGGTTGGCGATGTCGGGGAGCGCGGAGCAGCGGGTCGACTACCAGATCCACTGCGGTCCGGCGATGGGCGCGTTCAACGCCTGGGTGAAGGGCACACCGCTGGAACCGTGGCACCAGCGGAGGGTGGCCGTCGTCGCGGAGCACCTCCTGAGGGGGACCGCGGAGCTTCTGGGTGAACGGCTCGGGCGGTACGGGCGGAGTACGTCAGCCGACGAGGACCGTCGGCCCCGGGCATGACGAGGGGAAGAGAATGAAGCCGGTCCACATGTTTCCCGGTCAGGGTTCACAACGCAGAGGGATGGGGAAGGGACTGTTCGAACGGTTCCCGGACCTGGTGGCCCAAGCCGACGAGTGCCTCGGATACTCGGTCGAGGAGGTGTGCCTCCGTGACCCGGACGGGGTATTGGCGAGGACGGAGTACACCCAGCCGCTGCTCTACGTCGTCAACGTGCTCCACCACCTCGACCGGATCTCCCGCGACGGCGTCGAGCCGGGGTTCCTCGCCGGTCACAGCCTGGGTGAGTACTGTGCGCTGTTCGCGGCCGGGGGCTTTGACTTCGTCACCGGTCTTCGGCTGGTCCGCAAGCGCGGCGAGCTGATGAGCCGGGCGCCCAAGGGGGCGATGGCCGCCGTGGTCAACCTCGACCAGGCACGGACGGCCGAGATCCTGGAGGGCCTTCCCCACCAGGGCATCGACATCGCCAACATCAACTCGCGGAGGCAGTGCGTCCTGTCCGGGGTGTACGAGGAACTCCACTCACCCGAGGTGCGCCGGGCCTACACCGAGGCGGGGGCGTCGTTCGTCCCGCTCAACGTCAGCGCGGCCTTCCACTCGCGCTGTATGGCGGAGGTGGAGGAGGAGTTCGCGGAGTTCGTGGCCGGGTTCGAGTTCGGGGAACTCACGGTTCCGGTCGTCTCCAACCGTACGGCCCGGCCCTATCCGACGACGGGGTACACGGACCACCTCGTCGAGCAGATCTCCAACCCGGTCAGGTGGTACGAGTCCATCTCCTGGCTGGTGGACCAGGGGTACGGTGACTTCCACGAGGTCGGCCCGGGCAGGGTCCTGAGCAAGCTGGCGGCCTCGATCGTCGAGGAGCCCCTTCCCGTCGATAAGCCCCTCCCCGTCGAGGAGAGCTCGCGGTCCCGGAGCGCCCGGACCGTTTCCGCGGTGTCGGGGACGGAGGACCGTACCAGTCTCGTCTTCGTGTACGGGGGACAGGGGACGCAGTACCACCAGATGGGGCGGGAGCTGTACGACGAGCACCCGGCCTTCCGGAGTTCCATGGACCGGTGCAGCGCGGCGTACCAGACGCTGACGGGCAGGTCCCTGGTGGACGCCGTGTACGACGACTCTCGCCGGGGCCAGGACTTCGACGACGTCCTCTACTCCCACGCGGCGCTCTACTGCGTCGGCTACAGCCTCACCGAGGCTCTCGGGGAGGAGGGCTACCACCCCGACGCGGTACTGGGACACAGCCTGGGCGAGTACGTCGCGGCCACCGTCGCCGGCGCGATGACCTTCGACGACGGACTCAACCTCGTCGTGCGGCAGGCCGAGCTGGTCAGGGGCGTGCGCGGCGGCGGCATGCTCACCGTCCTCGCGAAGCCCTCACTCTACGACGAGCGGCCGAACCTGTTCGCCGGAACGGACCTGGCGGCCGTCAACTTCGAGGAGAACTTCGTGGTCAGCGGTGAGGCCCGGGTACTGGACGAGGTGCGGTCGGCGTTGGAGTCCGACGGCGTGATCACGGTGCGGCTGCCCGTGCGGCAGGCGTTCCACTCCCGGTACCTCGACCACCTTCGGGACGAGGGGCTGGCCCTGGGCGCGAAGATCCCGGTGAGCGAACCGCGCCTTCCGGTGTACTCCTCGATGAAGGCGGGGCCGTTGGGCCCCTCGGAGCTGGACGGGTGGGACCGGTACCTGTGGGACGTGGTCCGGCGCGAGGTGAGGTTCTCCGAACTCGTGGCGTCCGAGCTCGGAGAACCCGGGTCCCGTTTCCTCGTGGACCTCAGTGCGAGCGGCTCCTTCGCCAACTTCTTCAAGCACGGCCACGGAGGGACCCATCACTGCGCCCCGGCGATCAACCAGTTCGGCGGCAACCTCGTGTCGATGAGGCGCCTGTGCGGTCGGTTGGCGGACGCCACGGGCGCGGGGAGGTGAGCTGGGCCTGAGCCCGGCCTACCAGTGCGCGGGCCGGGTGAGGGCCCGGGGCACTCCGGTCCCGGAGTCGCCCCTGGCCGCGTTGATCTGGGGCTGGGTGAGGAAGAGGGCGTCGGACAGGTCGGTGCCGCGGACGTCGGCGTCACGCAGGTCCGCCCCGGTCAGGTCGGCGCTCCTCAGATCGGCGCCACGCAGGTCGGCCGCGATGAGGAGGGCGCCGCGCAGGTTCGCGCCGCGCAGGCCGGCTCCCCGGAGGCGTGCTCCCATGAGGTCGGCGCCCCGGTGGTTCCTCTTGCGCCCGGGGACCTTGCCGCGGGCGAGTTCGCTGGCCTGCTGCAGCAGGGGGTTCACCTCGCCGCGGACGCTGTTCGCGTCCACGCCGACGAGTTCCTCGGCGCTGCGGTGGGTGAGGTGTTCGACCTCGTTCCGCGCGCGCCGCAGGTCGGTGTGGACGGGTGCGGCCTCCGGCAGCCGCAGGGCCTCGGTGAGGTACCAGAGCAGTTCGTGGAGCTGGCGCATGACCGGGAAGACCTCGAACATGGTTCCGGCGGTGTCGGGGGCCTCTCTCCAGCTCCTCCCGGCGAAGGTGGTCTGGGAGACCTTCTGGCCCGCGCCGAAGCAGTCGAAGACGGTGCAGCCGGGGAAACCCCGCTGCCGGAGCTGGGAGTGGATGCCGCAGCTGAAGTCCCGCTCCAGGTTCGTGCAGGGCTCGCCCGCGTTCTTGTCGACGGCGAAGTCCGTGGACGCGGTGAAGGGGAGGGCGACGCAGCACAGGCCGAAGCAGTTCGCGCAGTCCGCCCTCAGGTCGAGCCGTGGAGCGTCCGGGGCGGAGGGCTCGTGGTCCTGTGGCAAGTCGTGCGTCCTTTCCGTGCCGAGGAGGGGCCTGGGTGGCCCCGTCACCGCACCAACAGCGTATTCTCTCGCGTTGGTGCGGAGAACGGCGCCGCCATGATCCGCGTCATCGGATCCCGTGCGGGGGCGAGAGCCACTCCGTGATGAGCGACAGCACGGTCTCCGGGTGCTGGACGAGGTAGAAGTGGTCGCCTGGCAGGACCTTCGAACGGAACTCCGCCGAGGTGTGGTCCCTCCATCCGTGGATCTCTCCGGCGTCCATCCACGGGTCACTGTCACCGGAGAGAGCGACCAGCGGACAGGCCAGCCTGGGGGAGGGCCGGTAGCGGTAGTCGCGCACGGCCTGGAAGTCACCGCGGAGCGAGGGCATGATCATGTCGAGTATCGTGGGGTCGTCCAGCAGGCTGGAGTCGGTCCCGTTGAGCTCCTTCATCGCCCTGACGAGGGCGTCCTGTGAGAGGTCGCCGTCCGCTGGTTCCCGGTGCAGGTGCGGAGGACGGCGTGCGGACACGAACAGGGCACGCGGGCGCACACCGCGGTCCTGTAGCCTTCTGGCCACCTCGAACGCCACCAGGGAGCCCATGCTGTGGCCGAAGAGCACGAGGGGGCGGTCGGTCCAGGGGATGACCGCTTCGGTGACGTGGTCGGCGAGCGCGTGGATGTCGGTCAGGGGCGACTCGGACATGCGGTCCTGGCGGCCGGGGTACTGCACCGCGAGCACGTCCGTGCCGGGTGACAGGGCCCTGGAAACCGGGAAGTAGAAGTTCGCGCCCCCTCCGGCGTGTGGAAAGCACAGCAGACGGGCGGGCGCGTCGGGCGCGGGATGAAAGCGTCGGAGCCAGAGCTTGCTGGTGTCGACGGTTCCGGGCATGGGGATTTCGGGCCCTTCCGTTTCCTTGGTGGGGTCACACGTGCCGTGGAACGCGTCAGCGGACCGAGATCGGCAGCGACGCCAGACCACGGACGTTGATACGGCCGTTCCAGGAGACGTCGCCGTTGGGCGCCAGTTTGGGAAAGCGCCGGAGCAGGCGGGTGAAGACGACGCTGGCCTCCAGACGGGCCAGTGAGGCTCCGAGGCAGTGGTGCGGTCCGGCGCCGAAGGCGACATGGCTTCGGGCGTCCGCGCGTTCCAACCGCACCGTGTCCGCGTCCGGTCCCCAGCGGCGCTCGTCCCGGTTCGCGGATCCCAGACCGGCGATCACGAACGCTCCGGCCGGGAGGTCGACGCCACCGATGGGGGTCGACCGCAGCATGATGCGTCTGCTCGACTGCAGGGGGCTGTCGTAACGGAGCAGCTCCTCGACCGCGTTCGGCATCAGCTCGTCGGGACTCCTTCGCAGCAGCTCCAGCTGTTCGGGGTGGTTGAGGAGGGCCAGCGTGCCACCGGAGACGAGGTTGACGGTCGTCTCGTGCCCGGCGATGTAGAGCAGGAGTACCTGGGCGGTCAGCTCGTCCTCGCTGAGTGTCTCGCCGTCCTCGTTCGCCCTGATCAGGGCGGTCATCAGGTCGTCGCCCGGTGTGCGGCGCTTCCATTCGACCATCTCGGCCGTGATCTCGCTGAGTTCGGCGTCCGCGGCCTCGATGTCCCGCATGAGCGCGGGGTCGTTGATCGGTTCGAGGGAGCGGACCAACGTACCGCTCAGTTCCCGGATGCGCGTGTGGTGGGCCTCGGGGGCTCCGAGCATCTCGGCGATCACGGTGAACGGCAGGGGGGACGCCAGGTCGCGTACCAGGTCGCCCTCGCCCGCGTCGGCGATTCCGTCGAGCAATTCCTCGGTGAGTTCCCCGATACGCGGGGCGAGCGCACGGATCGATTTCGGAGAGAACGCCTGCTGGACGAGGCGGCGCAGCCTCGTGTGGTCCGGCGGGTCCCTGTCAATCATCGAGAAGCCGTCAATGAGAAGGGTCTTCTTTTTCTCGTCTTCTTGGCGGAGGTTGTCCATCGAGTCCGCGGCGACGTTCCGCAACTCCGCCGACGTGTCCGAGCGTAGTAGTGCGTACACGTCCTCATACCGGCTCACCACCCAGAACCCCAGAGGATGTTGGTAGACGGGGGCGGCCTCCCTCAGCGCCGCGTACTGCGGGTAGGGATCGTCCGTGAACCCTGGAGCGAACGGGTCGAACAACGGTCGCTCTTCCGGGGGTGACGTGCTGTTGGTCATCGGGTCCCGTCTGTTGATCGCAGGTGGCTTCGGTGAGGTGCGGTATTTCGCGCCACAATGTTCGAACGTTTTGTTCGAGATCTTATCAACCAGGATTGCTCGGGTTTTTGAAGGGGGCGGATCGTGGCTGGCCCTGTGGAAGGGCAACGCTCGCTCAGTTCTGTCACGTTTCAGGGCCTGTTCGAGTGCCCACGGCGTGTGGATGCCCTGGTTCTGGGGCTCCTGAAGAAGCCGGTGCGAAACAGAGGATCTTCTGGTGCCCTTTGTCCGGGCCTCGACGGTGACGAGCACGTCCCGGTCCTTGTGCGCGTCGCCCCCGGCCACCGTCGTCGTCAACCTCCAGCCTCGTGGTCTCCCAGGTGGTTGATGCGGGGCTCGCGGACGGGCACGCCCCAGTCGGGCAGGCTGAGCAGGCAGGCCCCTCCCAGGTCACGCCCGCGAACCCCGAGGCGGGACCCGGTGAGGACGGGCCGGCACATCGCGGACAGGCCATCGCAGCGCGGGGCTGCGAAGAAACGAGCCATCCCCCATGACCCGCGGCGGGATTGCGTGTCCACGTGGTCGGATCGGGGCGTCACTCCGACTCAGGCCGCGGAGTGGGCCGGGCACGGTCGGGAGGTGCTGTTCCGTGTCCACGCCAGGTGCGTCAGCGGCGGATCGAGTGTGTTCCCTGGCGGGACCGGTGATCGGGCCGTCCTGGTGCTCGGAAGCGGTCGCTGCTCCACGTATGTGCCACACAGAGGGCCGAAAAGCGGCCGATCCGGGGCCGTCATGCGGAGGGAACGAACAAGCCCCTGACCGCGTGTTGCTCGGTCAGGGGCTTGTGGATGCGCACTCGGGAGGACTCGAACCCCCAACCTTCTGATCCGTAGTCAGCGGATGATCGGATGAATATCCGCAGGTCAGAGTCGGTGCATCGCCGTCTCGATGTCGCACTTTTCCACGTATGCGCCACGCCGCCGCGATCGGTCCCCCAAGCAGACCTTCGGCGCTCTTCCCTTCGCTGACCCCGGTATCTGCTCACCGCCTTCCTTGGTGACAGTGCGCCCTGCTGCGTGAAGCCGGTGTGGCTGTCGAGGCCAGCCTGGCGTGCTGTCCTTGAACGAGGACGATTTTCCTTTGTCCTCGAACGAGGACAGGCATAGAATGTCCTCGAACGAGGACGGAGGAGGTGGGATGTCGGAAGAATTCACCCTGACCGGATGGTCGAAGCTCGGTGGCCTGGTCCGCGACACCCGGCTCTCCCAGGGGCTCAGCCAGGCGGCTCTGGCGACCCGGGCCGGTGTCGCCCGCTCCTGGCTGGCCCGCGTCGAGGCCGGTCACCGCGGCGCCGAACTGGAGCCCCTGCTCCGACTCCTCGCCGCTCTGGACCTCACCCTCACCCTGCGATCGAACGGCGACGCGGCACAGGCACAGCCGAGCTCTGACCGGACTCCTGCCGTGTCCGCGCAGAAGCCGAGAACCCCTAAGGATTCGCCGGACGAAGTCGGCGCCAGTCTGCGCGCGACCTCACAGGCGCGTCGGGCTTCCTGGGGTCTACCGGTCACCGGCACCAGGGACGATGGCGATGACTGAGCGCCTGGCCGTCCTGCTGTCAGGCCAGGTCGCGGGACACCTGGAGCGCGAGGCCTCCGGTGACGAGCCCACGTTCTCCTACACAGCCGAGTACGTGCGAAACGGTGAGGTGGCGCTCTCCGCGCGCCTGCCCATTCAACGCGGCCCCCACCCGGCGAAAAGAGTCGAACCGTACCTGTTCGGGCTGCTTCCCGAGAACGAGGACGCCCGTGCCGCATGGTCCGACCAGCTCGGAGTCACCGTGGACGATGCCTTCGGCATCCTCGCGGAGATGGGCTGGGACTGTCCGGGAGCCGTCCAGTTCTGTCGCGAGGAGGATCTGGAGGAGCTTTGGACCCGCGGCGGCGAACACCGACCGATCAGCGACACCGAGATCGCCGAGCGGATCCGCGCACTCGCCGGTAACGAGCCGTCCTGGACGATGCCGGGCGAACACTGGTCGTTGGGTGGGCAGCGGGAGAAGTTCGCACTCGTGAGGATTGACGGGCGCTGGCACACGGCCCACGGCAGCGCCGCCACCACCCACATCGTCAAACCGGGCATCAGACAGCTGCACCACCAAGCCCTGGTCGAGCACGTCACCATGGAGGCGGCGTCGGCCGTGGGCGTGGTCGTCGCCAAAAGCACCTTCACCCGGTTCGACGACCAGTGGGCCATCGTGATCGACCGCTTCGACCGGTCCCTGGAGGCCGGTCGCGTCCTGCGCACGCACCAGGAGGACTTCGCGCAGGCGTGCGGTCGCATGCCCGCGCACAAGTACGAGTCCCGCAACGGTCCGGGGCTGACGGACATGATGCGGGTCATCACTCGCGAATCGACCGGTCTGTTCGACGACCGGCTCGCCCTCGCGGATTTCGTGATCATCAATCTGGTGGCCGGTGCTCCCGACGGGCACGCGAAGAACATCTCTCTCCTGCGCGCACCGGGGCTGACGCGTGTGGCTCCGCTGTACGACCTGGCGACGGGTCTGGCCTACGACGCTCGGACGGTCGAACGGTCGGTCGCCCTGTCTATCGGTGGCGAGCGCATCGCGTCACGGATCAGGCGCCACCAGCTGGGAAAGGCGGCCGCAGTCCTCGGCCTGGACCCGGAACTCCTCATGGAGCGTGTGGCGATGTTGGCCGAGACGTTCCCGAAGGCGTTCGAGGAAGCCCTGGAAGGGCTGGCCGGTTCTGCCCCGGGTGCTGGTGAGGTGGCTGAACGGACTGTCCCCGCGCTGAGGGCTCACACCCGGCGCATCCTGGACCGCCTTGGCGGCCCGACCGAGGCGTGAGCTGTAGGGGTGCCTCAATACGGGGGTACCGTCCCCGGTGTGCCCGCGGGGTGCGGTCGGGGACTCCGCTCTTCAGAGCAGCGCTTCAGGAGGGAATCCACGGGAGCGGTTGCGCTGCGGTACGTAGGCCCGCCTTCTGACGCGTTGGCTCCCACATGGTTCTTCCGGGAGAGGCGCAGGTCAGGGTGGTGATGGTGTGGAGTCGACTTGGCTCCCACGCTGGAGCCGTACGTGTGTCCGAGCTGCGCACAAAGCGGCCCCGAACCGCGTTTTGACGCTGTTCAGGGCCGCTCTGCCACTGTCTCAAGGTGGCGCACTCGGGAGGACTCGAACCCCCAACCTTCTGATCCGTAGTCAGATGCTCTATCCATTGAGCTACGAGTGCAGGTTGTTCAGTTGTGTGCCGCTCCGGTGAGCTCCGCTCTCCCTTGCGACGTCTCCGACTCTATCACGGTGCACGGCGGGCTCAGACCACATGATTCGTGTGACGCCACCCACCGGAGGCCATACCCCCCGTCACGTGGAACCGGGGCCCCTCAGGAGGCGTCCGGCCTCCAGGGCTCGGTCGATCAGCTCGTCCCGCGCCTCCTTGGCGGCGCGCGCGTTCAGCGCCTCCTCCCGGAGGAGTTCGCCGGTGCCCCCGTCGGACGCCGACCGGGAGAGGAGTTCGGTGAGCCGCGCGCCGCGTGCCTCCAGCCGTTCGAGCTGCTCCCACTCCCGGTGGGCGTTCAGTGCCTCCTGGACGGCGACACCGTAGTCCTCGATCACGTCGACCCGTTCGGCCAGCTCCCGGTACGCGGCCTCCTGCTGCTCGTGCTGGCGGTTCAACAGGGCGCGTACCCGGTCGGAGGCGGCTTCGCGCGAGTCGGCGCGGTGTTCCCTGCGGATCCGTTCGTACTGGTACAGCACCGAGGCGATCCGCCACTCCTCGTCGCGCAGCACCGCCAGCGGCTGGGCCGCGTCGAAGGAGTCGCCCAGGCGCCGTCCCGCCTCCTCCACGGCGTCGACCGTCCCCTGCACGCGGAGAACCAGCTCGGAACCGTACCGGCCGAGGTCACCGGGCACCAGGTAGCGGTCCGCGTGGGTCGCCGCCAGACGGTTGTCCCGGGGACCCCACCATCCGGCCCACGACGCGGCGGCGGCGTACACGGCACCCGGCACGAACCATCCGGCGAAGAAGGCCCACGTCGGTCCCAGGGCGAGGACCCAGGTCGCCAGGGTGGCGGGCACGAAGCCCAGGGACAGTAACCTCCAGCAGCGCCGTCCCACCCCGGTGTTCAACCACGGGGGCAGCAGGGGTCGGAACCGGGCGCGGGTGGCGGCGAACCCCGCCACGCCCACGGTCGTGGCCTGGGCGAGGAGGGCCGCGAAGTACAGCGGCGGCGACCACGTCAGGAGGGAGCCGCTCCCCAGCGACCAGGCCGCGCTCAGCCCGGCCACCGCGGTTCCGACCACCGCCATGCGGGTCCGGTCCGGGAACCGGGGCTGTTCCGTCAGGGCCTTCGGAAGCAGCGTGGACGGCCGTTTCCTGAGCCTCCTGGCGACGCGGGGCGGCAGCGTGGGGTCGAGTACGGCGCGCGGGCCGCCCATGGTGCTTCCGATCCTCTTCCCGCGACCCGCCACCGGGGCTCCTTCCGTCCGCGTCCTCCCGTGTCTGACGCACGGTCGCGGCGCACGGTTGCCTCGGGACCCACGCACGGCGCCGCTCCGGCACGGGATCCCGTGCCGGAGCGGCGGGGATCAGCCCGCGACGGCCTCCTCCACGGAGGCGGCCCACATCGACACCGCGTTGTCGACCTGGTCGCCGGTGACGACCAGCGGCGGGATCATCCGGACGACGTTGCCCTCGGGGGCGCAGGTGAGCAGCAGGAGCCCGTGCCTGGCGGCGGCCTGCTGGGCGCGCAGAGCGGTGGCGCCGTCGGGAGTTCCGTCGGCGGCGGTGAACTCGTTGCCGATCATCAATCCCCGGCCGCGCACGTCGCCGATGACCGGGTTGGCCTCGGCCACCTTCTCCAGCCCCTGGCGCAGTCGCTCGCCCATGCGCGCGGCGTTCTCCACCAGGCCCTCCTCCTGGATCACGTCCAGGGTGGCGAGTGCGGCGGCGCAGGACACCGCGTTGCCGCCGTAGGTCCCGCCCTGGGAACCCGGCCAGGCCTTCTCCATGACCGCGGCGGGCGCGGCGGTCGCNCTGGCCAGCCCCTTCGCGGTGACGACGACGTCCGGTCGGACGCCCGACGGTTCGTGGCCCCAGAACGTGCCCGTGCGCCCGAAACCGGTCTGCACCTCGTCCGCGACCAGCAGGATCCCGTGCTGGTCGGCGCGCTCGCGCAACCCCTGGAGGAAGGCGTCGGGGACGGGCACGTAGCCGCCCTCGCCCAGCACGGGCTCGATGAACAGGGCGGCGGTGTCACGCGGCGAGGACACCGTGGCGAACAGGTAGTCCAGCTCGCGCAGCGCGTACGCGACCGCGTCGGCCTCCGACATACCCAGCCGGTAGGCGTGCGGGAACGGCGACACCGCCACGCCGGGCATCAGCGGGCCGATCCCCGCGCGGATCTTGACGCCGGACGTGGTCAGCGACGCCGCGCCCATGGTGCGGCCGTGGAACGACCCCTGGAACACGACCACGTTCTGCCGACCGGTCGCCTGCCGGGCCAGCCGCAGGGCGGCCTCCACGGCCTCGCTGCCCGAGTTCACGTAGAACAGCCGGTCGAGCCCCGCGGGCAGCACCTCCCCGAGCCGCTCGGTGAGCCGCAGCAGGGGGCGGTGCATCACGGTGGTGTACTGGCCGTGGACCAGGGTCGCCACCTGCTCCTGCGCGGCGGCCACGACCCGGGGGTGGCAGTGCCCGGTGCTGGTGACACCGATACCGGCGGTGAAGTCGAGATAGCGGCGGTCGTCCTCGTCGTAGATGTGGACACCCTCGCCTCGGGCCGCGACGACCGGGGTCGCCTGCTTGAGGATGGGGGAGAGCTCCGCCATGCGATGCCTCGATTCCTTGTCACGTGTTCCGTAGGATTGTTGACAATCGACGAGGCTATGGAAACATCCCTCCCGCAGCGGTGTCCAGTGGACGCACGTTGGGCAGTTCTGACCACAGGCCGATTCTCGACCGGGGAGTAGCGAACATGTCGGATCAGGAAGCACGGGTCGTCGCGCAGGTGGACAAAAGGCTGTTCATCGGCGGGACGTGGCGCGACGCCGCGTCCGGGGGCGCCTTCGGGGTGGAGGACCCCTCCACCCGTGAGGTGCTCTGCGAGGTCGCGGACGCGGGCAAGGAGGATGCCCTCGACGCGCTGGACGCCGCGCACCGGGCGCAGCCCGAGTGGGAGCGGACGGCGCCGAGGGACCGCGGCGAGATCCTGCGCAGGAGCTACGAGCTGCTCATGGAGCGCAGGGAGGACCTGGCGGTCCTCATGACCCTGGAGATGGGCAAGCCCCTGGCCGAGGCCCGGGGGGAGATCGCCTACGCCGCGGAGTTCCTCCGCTGGTTCTCCGAGGAGGCCGTCCGCATCGAGGGCCGGTACTCCGTCTCCCCCGACGGCAAGGCGCGGTTCCTCGTCATGCGCCAGGCGGTCGGCCCCAGCATGCTCATCACCCCCTGGAACTTCCCCATGGCGATGGGCACCCGCAAGATCGGTCCCGCCATCGCGGCCGGATGCACCGCGATCCTCAAGCCCGCCCAGCAGACACCCCTGTCCGCCCTCGCGCTCGCGGGCATCATGGCCGAGGCCGGGCTCCCCGAGGGGGTCCTCAGCGTCATCCCCACCACGGACGCGGGCGGCGTCACCGAGCCCCTGCTGAGCGACGGGCGCATCCGCAAGGTCTCCTTCACCGGTTCCACCCCCGTGGGCCGCAAGCTCCTCGAACAGAGCGCCGGGCAGGTCCTGCGCACCTCCATGGAACTGGGCGGCAACGCGCCCTTCCTCGTCTTCGACGACGCCGACATGGACGCCGCCGTGGACGGCGCGATGCTCGCCAAGATGCGCAACATCGGCGAGGCCTGCACGGCCGCCAACCGCGTCTACGTCCAGGCGGGGATCGCCGAGGAGTTCGCCGAGCGCCTCAGCCAGCGCATGGGCGCGCTGCGCCTGGGCCGCGGCCTGGACGAGGGCGTCGACGTGGGCCCGCTCATCGACGACAAGGCCCGCGACAAGGTGCAGAGCCTGGTGGACGACGCGGTCAACCGGGGCGCCCGTGTGCTGGTCGGCGGCGCCCCCGGCGACGGACCGGGCCACTTCTACCAGCCCACCGTGCTCGCCGACGTGCCCTTCGAGGCCGAACTGTCCACCACCGAGATCTTCGGCCCGGTCGCCCCCGTGCTGCCCTTCGAGACCGAGGAGGAGGCGCTGCGGGCGGCCAACGACACCGAGTACGGCCTGGTCAGCTACGTCTACACCCGCGACCTCAACCGGGCGCTGCGGGTCAGCGAGCGCCTGGAGACCGGCATGGTCGGCCTCAACCAGGGTGTCGTCTCCAACCCGGCCGCGCCCTTCGGCGGGGTGAAGCACTCCGGCCTGGGCCGTGAGGGCGGACGCGTCGGCATCGACGAGTTCCTGGAGACGAAGTACGTGGGTATCGGCGGGGTCTGACCCGCCAGAAACCTTCCGCCTTGCCCCGTCGTGCACCTCGCACGGCGGGGCTCGCACGTTCGAGGCGTGCCAGATGACCAACGCACGCGTGCACAAGCGGAGGTTGCTCCGGGCGCTTCACATACGACCCCATGCCGGACTGTGTCCTGATCAGTCCGTCCGCGCGTAGGGCCCTGTGGACCTTCTGGCCGGTGGACGTCGATATGCCGAACTCCTCCTGGAGTTGGAGCACGGAAGGGACGCGGTCCCCGGGGCGGTACGCGCCCTCCGTGATGCGGGCGCGGAGGACCTCCGCGACCTGTTCCCAACGGGGTCGGTCATCTTCGAACTCGTACGGCATACCGGGAACGGTAGGCAAGACAGCTAAGGTAGCCAAGATGCCGCATGGCTGCCATGGCAACCATGGTAGGGGTATGGTTGCGGCATGACCCCGCGTATGCAGGGACCCGGCGACGTGTTGTCTCACGTCCCGGGCCATGGCCAACGCTTCGAAGGAGCGTCAACGTGCACCACCTTATGATCCTGTTCTGTCTTGTTCTCCGGGCGGTTCGGCCCGCGCGTGGACTCCACGCCGCGCCGCGTACGGTCCGCCGCGACGTCCGAGAGGAAGCCCGGGCGAATCGCGTGAGGCGTTACGCGAACCCCGCTCCCGCGCTGCCCACCGGTCAGGGGTTCGACACCGCGACCGCTGACGTGCCGCGTGTGCCCTCGCCCCGTCGGGCCCCCGACGCCGCCCCGCGAACCTCTCCGTTCGTTGACCCCCTCTCCGGCGCCGAACCCGCCGACATCGTGCGGGGCTACTACCACGCTTTCGAGGCCCGCCAGCGTGTGCGTGGGGGACGTGCGAGCGCGCCCTACGAGTTCGCGGAGGCGGTCGCCGTATGAACGCCGAGAACCTCATCCTCGAAGGCCCCGGTATCGACACCCTCGTCCGCGATCTGAACGCGATCCTGACCGACCCCGGGCACCCCGCACACGCGGCCGTGCGGGTGCGGCGGGCGGACCGCCTGTTCTCCGGGATCGACCGTCACCTCCGGGAGGGCGGCGCGCTCCCGGTCGAATGGCGGGTGGACGCCGATGTGTCTGGGAGCGAGGACGCCACCGCCGCGTACGACATGGTCAGCGAGGAACTCCGTAGCCGCGGCGACGTGATCGCTTCGTGGCGCGTGCTGGGCGAAGCCGCGTACTGGTGGGACGCGTTGACGTCGATGCTCACCACGGGTGGGCCACTGCCGGAACCGTGGGACGGACGCCGGGGCGGTAGCGCCCCCTCGCCGGGATCGGCATGATCTGACCGGAATTGTCACGGGAATCCGTGGTTCGCCTGTGGACCGGGTGCGGGACCGCCTACGCTTCGCTCCATGGGCACACGGATTCCCGGCGACGGGGACACCGCCGCCGCTCTGGCCTCGGTCAGGGCGGCGGGCGGGGAACCGTCACCGGAGGCGAGGGCGGACCTGGAACGGGTGGCACGCGGCGAGATGAGTTTCGAGGAGGCCAGGGAGCGCATCCTGGCGCGGTACCAGCTGCGTGAGTGACCGGTCGTGCGGACCGGCCGCGCGGCGTCAGTCCTCGGAGCCCGGCTCCGGAGCCCGGACACCGCCGTTGACGCGCTCGACCGTGTCCACCATGTGCGCCTCGATCAGCTCCAGGAGCTCCCCCTCCGCGCCGTTCACGATCGCGTCCAGGATGCGGCGGTGCTCGTCGAGGAGCTCCTCCGGCTCCGGGTACACGTCCTGCATCACCGTCAGGCACATGCGCGTCTCCACCAGCAGTGTCTGCGCCATGCGCTCCAGGCGGCGGTTGCCCGCGCAGCTCACCAGGGTCTGGTGGAACTCCTGGTCGGCGTCGCTCATCGCGTTCCGGTCGCGACCGGCCGCCGCCGTGGCGAGCCGTTCCACGGCCGGGGGGA
>NZ_ANAX01000296.1 GCF_000341065.1 Nocardiopsis halotolerans DSM 44410
CCGCGCATGATGAGCTCGCACGCGGTCCGCTCGATCGCGAGCCGCGCCATGTAGATGTCCCGCACGTCCGCCGGGGTGAGCTCGCACACGAACAGGCCCCGGTGCCGTTCGCTGCGCAGCAGCCCCTCCTGGACCAGGCGCTGCATCGCCTCGCGCAGGGGGCCACGGCTCACCCCCAGCTGTCCTGCCAGTTCCGACTCGCCGAGCTGGTCCCCCGGAGAGAGGGAGCCGTACATGATCGCGGACCGCAGCTGGTCGGCGATCAGCTCGGCGGTGGAACGCCGGGGCACGGGTCTGAGCTGGCCTGGGGCGGGCATGACCTGCCTTCCTCTCGGGGACGGGGCACAACGGACGAAACGGGTGCGTCGTCGAGGTTAACGGGGTACCAGGGCGCTGCTGACCGCGGCCGAACCCGAACGGAACAGCGTGCCCGGACCGGTGCTCCTGGCGTTGGTCACCCCCGCCAGGCGCAGTCCCTCCCACACGCTCACCTGGTTGGCGGTGAGCACGGTCTTGCCGAGCAGCGCCTCCAGGGGCTCGATGAGATGCGCGCTGTGCAGGGCGGTGTCCGGAACCAGGACGGCTCCGGCGCGAGGGTGGTCGTTGGAGATGACGAAGTCCAGGACGTCGTCCGGGTCCAGTTCGCCGACCTCGGCGGCGGTGGCGATGCCGTGGCTGGCCAGTGACAGCACGGTCACCCCGGCCGCGGTGAGGAACTCCACGAACCGCTGGGCGACGTCGTCGGGGTAGGTGGCGGCGATCGCCACCCGCGAGACCCGCAGCTGGCCCAGCGCGTGCACGAAGGCGAACGAGGTGCTCGACGCCGGTGCTCCGGCGGCCCGACGCACCCCCTCGACCTGCCTGCGGGCGCCCTCCCAGCCGAACACGAAGCTGCCGCTGGTGCACGCCCACACCGCGGCGTCCACCTCCATCATGGCCAGCTCCTGGGCGCCCTTGGCGAGCACGCCCTCTCCGCCGACGTCGAGCAGGGCGTCCACCCGGTGCGCGTCCTCGCGCATGAGCGTGTGCACCACGGGGAGCCCGATCCCCCCGCCGAGCAGTTCCTCGAAGGCCTTGTAGTCGTCCTGGGCGCTGAATCCGGGGTAGAGGAATCCGACACGGGTCATGGTGCTCTCCTTCGCGTCACGTCCGGCGGGGTCACGCGGCACTCGGTGCGGCGACGTTGATCAGGCTCTGTCCGTGGGCGACGGCCTGGCGGTCGGCGGCCCTCATGACGGCCCACATGGTCACCTGGTTGGCCGCGATCACCGGCTTTCCCAGCTCTCGCTCCAGCGGCGCGATGATGTCGTAGGTGAGTACGTTGGTGCAGCTGATGAACACCGCCTGGGCGTCGGGGCGGTCCACCGCGTGCACCGCCTCGGACACCTCGGCGTAGGTCACCCGCCAGATGTGGCTGAGCAGGCCCAGCCCCACGCTGGAGGTCACGGCGACGCGGTGCTCGGCGAGGTAGGCCAGGAGCCGGTCGGTCACGCTGTCCACGTAGGGCGTGACGACGGCGATCCGGTTGGCGTCGAGCGCGTCCAGGGCCTGGACCAGCGCTCCGGACGTGGTGACGGCGGCGGGCGCCCCGGCGTCCACCATGGCCTGGTGCAGGCGCCGCTGGCCCTCGGCGCCGTGCACGAAGCTGCCCGAGGCGCAGGCGTAGCCGATGGCGCGGGGCTCGGGGGCGAGTAGTGCGCGGACCGCCGGGTCCACGTGCTCCTCCCGGCACAGGGCGGCGGCCTGGTCGACCGTCACCGGTACGTGTACGTACGGCAACCGCGTGACGTGCAGTGAGACGTCGTCGGGCGTCCAGCGCCACAGTTCGCGGTCGAGCGCGAAGTCGTAGGGCGCGATGACGCCGACTCCCGCCTGCCACGGCGTCCGCGTGCTCGCGGCCAGTTCGACGACCTGCTGCTCCTCGCCGCCGCCGTTCGTGTGGCCTTCGTCGGTCCGCATCGGTCACTCACCTCCCGGGAATGTGTTGTCGTTGCTCGTCGGGGCGTGGTTTCTCCGTGCCGTGGGGCGCGTGTGCCGCGCCCGTGCGGCGGTTCGGTCTGGGCCGGGTCAGCGGTCCAGACGCTCGTACAACAGACGCTCGCCGACGCTCCCGGAACGCCAGACGTCGTTGCAGGCCTCGGCCATGGCGGGCAGGTTCTCGACGACGGTGGCGAACACGTTGCCGGGCACCCAGCCGACGTCGCCGTTGAGAAGGAGGTTGTTGCGCCCGTAGAAGAGGGCGAGGTCGATGACGCCGGGCAGGTGGCCGATCCCCTTGTCCTCCTTGAAGGCGCGGTCGAGCATGCCCCCGTCGAAGGAGAAGTAGACGACGTCCCCGGGGATCGGTGTGACGGTGGGGTTCTCCTGGCCGGGCTCGGTCTCGGCGAACCTCGGAACCATCGTGTAGACCTCGTTGCGCGCGTACTTGGCGTGCTGGACCGCGTCGCCCTGCGGCAGTGCGTTCCACACCGCCTCACAGGTGCGGGGCGCGTCCTTGTCCAGGAGCTCGGCCACGCAGGAGACCCCGCGGCTGGTCAGGGTGATGGTCATGTACCGGGGCAATGGGATGATCCCTTCGACGTCGGGTGGCGGGACCTGCGAGAACACCCCCGGCGCCGGGGCTGTTGATTGTTGACAATCTTATGTTCCACAGGCCGGATGCGGCAATAACCCCGGTGCGAGTGGGTATCCCGTGCAGGTCAGAGGTGGTACGAGAGGTGTCGTTTCTGGGGGAAACTGTCGATTTGTGGATTGTTGACAATCCTATGTCGGCTCCCTAGCGTTTCCCGTGCAGGGCGGATCCGTCCCCGACGACCTCTCTTCGAACCACCGTCACCAACCGGAGAGTGCACGCCCGTGAACCGCTTCACCCCGCCCGACCGCCCGAGAGTCCTCGTCCTCCACGGGGACGCCCTCCCGCCCGGCCTCGCGCGGATGGAGGACGACCCGCGGATCGGTGAGGTCGTCCTCGCCACCGCCGACGAACTCCCCGCGAAGCTGCCGGGGACACACGTGCTGCTGGTGTGGGACCTGTTCACCGAGGCGCTCGCCTCCGCCTGGTCCAGGGCCGACTCCCTGACCTGGGTGCACGCCGCCACCGCCGGGGTGGACAACCTCATGTTCCCCGGGCTGGTCAACAGCTCCACCACGGTCACCAACTCGCGCGGGGTCTTCGACGAGCCCATCGCCGAATACGTCCTCGGCCAGGTCATCGCGTTCGCCAAGGGTTTCCAGCAGACCTGGGACCACCAGCACGAACGCCGCTGGGAGCACCGGGAGACCGAACGGGTGTCGGGCAGGCGGGCCCTCGTGGTCGGAACCGGACCGATCGGCCGCCACATCGCCCGCAAGCTGACGGCCGTGGGGCTGGAGGTCCGCGCCTCCGGCAGCCACGCGCGCGGCGGCGACCCCGACTTCGGCACCGTGGTCGAGTCCAGCCTCGCCGAACGCGGCGACGACGGGGCACCGACCCTGTGCGCCGAACTCCCTGAAGCGGACTACGTGGTGATCGCGGCACCGCTCACCGACGCCACCCACGGCCTGGTCGACCGCCGCTTCCTGGGGCTGATGAAACCCACCGCGCGCCTGGTCAACGTGGCACGCGGCCCCATCGTGGTCGAGGCCGACCTCGTCGCCGCCCTCAACGACGGCCTCATCGCCGGCGCCGCTCTGGACGTGTTCGAGGACGAACCGCTCAAGGCGGTCTCCCCGCTGTGGGGACTGCCCGGGTCGGTGGTCTCACCGCACATGTCCGGTGACGTCGTCGGCTGGCGCGACGACCTCATGGACCTGTTCCTCGACAACCTCGCCCGCTACCTGGACGGGCGGGAACTGCTCAACGTGGTCGACAAGAGCCGTGGCTACGTGCCCGGCTGACCCCTGACGGCGTGACATGGGAGGCTGAAGTGACGATCCGTTCCGACCGGGCCGGGACCGAGGACGCGGACGTGGCCGTCGGTACGGCCGAGGGCGTCCCCGGGGCGGCCCCGGTTCCGCAGGCGCGTTCCGGCGAGCCCGCCGCACCGGCCGACCTGTCCGCCGAACAACTGCTCGCGGCCTACGCCGCCGGGGACCTGTCCCCGGTGGAGGCCGTCGACTCCGTGCTGGAGCGCATTGACCAGGACAACCCGGCGCTCAACGCGTTCTGCCTGGTGCGCCCGGACGAGGCCCGGGAGGCGGCCCGCGCGTCCGCCGAGCGGTGGCGGCGCGGCGAGCCCTCCGGCGCCCTGGACGGGGTTCCGACCTCGGTCAAGGACGTCCACCTCACCCGGGGGTGGACCACCCTGAAGGGATCGGTCACCAGCTCCCAGGACGGGCCGTGGGAGGAGGACTCCCCGGCGGTGGAGCGGCTGCGGGAGAACGGCGCGGTGTTCGTCGGCAAGACGACCACACCCGAGCTGGCGTGGAAGGGCGTCACCGACAGCCCGCTCACCGGCGTCACCCGCAACCCGTGGGACCTGTCCACCACCCCGGGCGGCTCCAGCGGCGGCTCCGCGGCCGCGGTCGCGGCCGGGATGGGACCCCTGTCCACCGGCACCGACGGGGGCGGCTCGATCCGCATCCCGGCCAGCTTCACCGGCGTCTGCGGGATCAAGCCCACCTGGGGCCTGGTGCCGCACTACCCGCCGAGCCCGTTCGGTTCGCTCGCGCACACCGGTCCGCTCGCCCGCACGGTGGGCGACATGGCGCTGATGCTGGAGGTCATGGCCCGGCCCGACCCGCGTGACTGGGCCGCGCTGGCGCCGCCCGTGCCCGGCCTCGGCGACGTGCGCCTGCGCACCGACGCCGAGGAACTGGTGCGGGGCATGCGGATCGCCTACAGTCCCACCCTGGGCGGCCAGGAGGTGGACCCGGAGGTGGCCGCCTCGGTGGCCGAGGCGGTGGCCGTGTTCGAGACGCTGGGTGCCCGGGTGGAGGAGGCCGACCCCGGCCTGCCCGACTCCCGGGACGACTTCCACGTGCTGTGGTACTCCGGCGCGGCCAAGGCCACGGACAAGCTCACGGAACGCCAGCGGGACCTGCTCGACCCCGGACTGCGGGCGATCGTCGAGGAGGGGCTGACCTACTCGGCGCGGGACTACCTGACCGCGATGGCCCTGCGGATGGACATGGGCATCCGGATGGGGCGCTTCCACGACGACTACGACCTGCTGCTGACCCCGTCGACGCCGTTCGCGGCGTTCGAGGCCGGGCTGGAGTCGCCGCCCAAGCTGGCGGGGGAGCGGTGGACCTCGTGGGCGGGGTTCAGCTACCCGTTCAACATGACCCAGCAGCCCGCGGCGAGCGTGCCGTGCGGGTTCACCGCGGAGGGGCTGCCGGTGGGTCTCCAGGTGGTCGGACCCCGGCACGCCGACGCCCGGGTGCTGGCGGCGTGCCGCGCCTTCGAGATCGCCCGTCCCTGGGCGGACCGGAGGCCGTGACGGAGGTTTTTTCGAGTGCCGTGAGCGACGGGTGGCCGCACCCGTGCCCATGGTGATCAGGCACTTTGCTCCCCGGGCGTGGTGAATTGTCCATTCCCGGGACCTTCGTCCGGGGAGTTCGATGCCTAAGGGCCCGCGCAGCGCCCTCCGCACGTATTACCGTCTTCATCGGAGCGGTGTCTGGATCGCGGTGACGCAGGGATGAGGATGAGCCGATGACGGGCGGTGGAGCCGAGGGCGCTCGCAAGCAGATCAGGGTGTTCCTGGTGGACGACCACGAGGTCGTCCGCCGCGGTGTGGCCGCCCTGCTGGAGACCGAGGACGACATGACCGTCGTCGGTGAGGCGGGGACCGCCGAGCAGGCGCTGTCGCGGATTCCGGTGGTGCTGCCCGACGTCGCGGTCCTCGACGTGCGCCTGCCAGGAGGATCGGGCGTGCAGGTGTGCCGGGAGATCCGCTCGGACCACCCCGAGATCGCCTGCCTGATGCTGACGTCGTTCGCCGACGAGGACGCCCTCTACGACGCCGTCATGGCCGGTGCGGCCGGGTACGTGCTCAAGCAGATCCACGGCGCCGACCTGGTGGGCGCCGTACGGACGGTCGCCTCGGGCGGTTCGCTGCTGGACTCGGGCAGCACCGGCGCGATGCTGGAGCGGCTGCGCGGATCCCAGGCCGAGCCGGACCCGTTGGCCGAGCTCACCCCGCAGGAGCGCCAGATCCTCGACCTCATCGGCGAGGGGATGACCAACCGGCAGATCGGCGAGCGCCTGTACCTGGCGGAGAAGACCGTGAAGAACTACGTGTCCGCCCTGCTGTCCAAGTTGGACCTCAAGCGCCGTACGCAGGCCGCCGTGCTCGTCGCCGAACTGCGCGGCCGCCGCTACTGACCCCGGCCGGGGTCAGCCCAGGTCGACGCGGGAGGCGTTGAGCGGCGCACGGACGTTCCCCGCGACCGAACACGGCGGCGCACCAGGCGAAGGCACCGGGTGGGGATCCGTGGTCCGTGCAGCCCGTGGGAGCCCTCCCAAGGCGGGCTCTCAGAAGCCGTCGGAGGGCGGCGCGGCGCCGTCGGGAACGGGCACCCGCCACACCAGCACGGTGCCCCCGCCCTCACCCCTCCTCGCCGTGAAGCCGCCGCCCAGCGTCTGGGCCCGCTGCTCCAGGTTGCGCAGACCGCTGCGCCGTCCCTTCTCGGGCAGGCCCACGCCGTCGTCGGTCACCGTCAGCGTGAGGGTGGTCGGGCGTCCGGTGGTCGAGGCCTCCTCCACCGTCACCGACACGTGCACCTCCGACGCACGCGCGTGCCGGGCCACGTTGGTCAGTCCCTCGCCGAGCACCGCGAGCAGCTGCTCGCCGATGTCGTCGGGTACGGACGCGTCGATGGGGCCGTCCAGGCTCACCCCCGGGTGGCACCCCAGGCTGTGCGCGGTGCTCTCGGCCAGCCGCAGGATGCGGCCGCGCAGCGACGTGTCCCTGCGGCTCGGCGGGTTCTGGAGCGCGAAGATCGTCGAGCGGATCTCCCGGATGGTGCCGTCCAGCTCGTCGATGGTCCGCTGCACCCGCTCCCCGGCCTCGGGCGAGGTGATCAGCCGTATCGTGCTCATCAGCGTCATCGCCGACGCGAAGAGCCGCTGGATCACGACGTCGTGCAGGTCCTTGGCGATCCGGTCGCGCTCCTCCAGCACCACCAGGCGCTCGGTGTCGCGCCGCGCCTCGGCCAGTTCGAGGGCCACGGCGGCCTGCACCGAGAACCCGTGCAGCATGCGGCGTATCGTCGCGGTGAACGGCGTCCGGTCCGACAGTTTGCCCAGGAGCAGCACCCCGCGCGTGTTCCCCGGGGTGCCGAGGGGCACCACCAGCCCCGATCCGTAGCCGTGGTGGGCGAGCACCGGGCACTCAGCCCGGCTCAGGTCGGGGATGCTCGTGGCCTCACCCGACTCGTACACCCACCCGCAGACGGAGTCGTCGATCTCGACCGGGGTCCCCAGGATCTCCTGCGCGATGGGCCCGTCCGCGATCTCCGCGAACAGGTGCCCCCGGGCACGGGGATCGGGGAGCATGACCACGGCCGCGTCCGCGCCGCCGATCTCCCGGGCCTGCGCGGCCATGTGGGCGAGGACCTCCGAGGTGTCGGCGCCCGACAGCAGGCGCGTGGTGACCTCGGTGGAGGCCGCCAGCCACCGCTCGCGCAGCCGCGCCTCCTCGTACAGGCGCGCGTTCTCGATGGCCATACCGGCGGCGGTGGCCAGTGCGGTGACCACCACCTCGTCGTCCTCGTTGAACTCCGCGCCGCTGGCCTTCTCGGTGAGGTAGAGGTTGCCGAAGACCTCGTCCCGAACCTGGATGGGCACGCCCAGGAAGCTGCCCATGTGCGGGTGCCCCTCGGGAAAGCCGTGGAAGTCGGGGTGGTCACGCAGGTCGGCCAGGCGCAGCGGAGCCCGTTCGTGCAGGGGCACGCCCAGGACGCCCTTGCCGTGCGGGAACCTGTCGATCCTTCTGGCCTGCTCCTCGCTGAGCCCCACCGGGATGAACTCGCTGAAGCCGCCGTCCTCGTCCACCACGCCCAGGCCCGCGTACCGCGCGCCGGTCAGCTGCGCCGCCGCCTCGGTCAGTCGGCGCAGGACGGTCGCCAGGTCCAGGTCGCCGCCGATGGCCAGGACCGCCTGGAGCAACGAGTGCACCCGGCCGTGCGCGGACATGCGCGTGTCCAGGGAGTGCACCTCGTTCAGCAGTTCGTCCAGGTTTCGGGGGGACAGGGGATGGCTCTGGGGGATCTCAGTCATGTGTGGTCAACCTCCGCAGAGCCGGTCGGCGGTGTGGCAATGCGCGTTTTCCTCGGGCGTAATAGTCGAATTGTCGTTGGTTTTTCCCCGGTTTGCCACATCTTGCTGCTCAGGAGCCGGTTCCGGCCGGGCGGGAATTCCTGTGGATTCGGGGTTCCGGTCGCCTAATTCATGCTAACGTCGCGATCAGCGAACGCACGAAGGCCTCCGCGGTCTCGCGTTCCGCAGCCGGTAAGCGCCGCCTCAGCGGCCGGTACCGGCCCCGACCGCCCCGCGCGTCGGCCCCCGTTCCCCACGGTGGAAGGAAGCCCGGTGTCTGGAGTCCACGGCCTCACGAGCGTCCTCGGCGCCCGTTCCGCCGTGCTCCGTGCGCCGGTCCGGCGGGCGCTCCTGCTCGCCGCCCTGGTCTCCGGGCTCCTCGTCACCGCGTGGCTCGCCTCCTCCGCCCCCGTGCGGGCGCAGGAGGGGGAGCAGACGGCCGCTCCCGTGGCCGGGATCGGAACCGCCGTGGGGGCCGAACACGCTCCGGCGCCGGAGCCCACCCCCGCCCGGCGGGGTGGGGCGGACGCCGGTCAGCCGGACACCGACCAGCAGGACGCCGACCAGGCCCGTGCGGACCGGCCCGGCACCGAGCGGGCCGACGCGGGCCTTCCCGGCCGCGGGGACCCGCCGCCCGCCGACGCTACGTCGACGGACACCGGTCGCCACGTCCCGATGGCCGCCAGCCTCAACGAGCCGCTCGCCGGAGCCGTCACGGCGGGGGGGGGG
>NZ_ANAX01000297.1 GCF_000341065.1 Nocardiopsis halotolerans DSM 44410
GGGAGAACGCCGCCCGGGTCGTGCTCGACGCTCCCGCCGCGGTCTCCCGGGGCGCCGTGTCCGAGGGTACGCACGTCGCACACCACGTCCGTGACACCGTGCACGGGGTGACCGGACCCGTCGAGGAGTACCTCGCCGAGGCCGACGTCGTCCCCGTGGAACCCGCGATGGTGCGGGAGCCGTCCGAAACCGCCGCCGAGACGGGCGGGGACGTCCGCTCCGAGGACGGCGACTCCGTGGCCCGGACCGAACCGGCCACCATCATGGGCGCGTTCTCCGCCCCGACCTCCCCGAGCCCCGGTGCCGACGGACCGGACTCCGCCGAGCCGGTCACCGAGACCGGTTCCGCACTCCTGGTCGCCGACCCCGTCGCCTCCCACCCGGGCCCGAACGGCCTCACCACCGGTTCCGCCCAGTCGGCACCGAGCGGTCTGACCGTCCTCGCGGGATACCTGCCCACCACCGGCGCTCCGGCCCCGGCTCCCGGCCAGCTCCAGGCCGCCCGGCACGTTCTGCTCTCGGTTCCCGAGGAATCCGCGGACGAGCCGACCTTCGCCCCCGACTAGCGGTCCCCTTCCAGCCGGTCGTACAGCGACCTCTCCTGGCACGCCCTCTCCCAGCCCCGGGACGCCCACGAACGAACACGTGGAGTGATGACCCGGTCTCCTCTGGGGATTGACGTGAGCCGCGCACCCTCGCGGCGGGGTTCACGTCAGTCAGTGGCCAGCCAGATCCACGACTGATGACCGGCCGGGTCCGGCCGCCCACTCCAGGCGCGGCGGGCTCTCCCACCGGAAAGCCCGCGTCGGACGACGGGGAAGCGCACCCGTCCGCCGTCCACGCGAAAGCCAGAGACCACACTCGGAAGGACCACGCAATGTTCACCACCGCACGTACCTCCGCCAGGACCCTGCTGTTGGCCGCCGGCACCGCGGGTTTCGTCGCCCTCGGAGCCGGGGTCGCCGGGGCGGACACCCTCGGGGGCGTCACGGACGGGGTTCCCCTGGGCGACCTGGGCAGCCAGGTTCCGGAGTCGCTGACCGAGGGGGTGTCCACGCCCCTGGGGGAGCTGGTCAAGGTCGAGCCCGGCCAGCTCTCCGCCCAGCCCGACGTGCGGCACCAGTCCGTTCCCCAGCAGGTGGTCAGCCAGGCCTCCGGTAACGCCGTCTCCACCGACGCCCCGATCGAGACGGGCGAGGACAACGCCGCCAACGTCGGTCCGCTGGACCTGAACACCGTCGGAGAGTCCCTGCCGTTGTCGCACGCCGCCGACAGCCCGCTCTCCGGGGTGCTGGGCGGTACCGGCCTGCTCGACAGCGTGAGCCTGGACACCGAGAGCAGCACCCTGCCCCTGTCGCACGCCTCCACCGAGCCGATGGCCGCGAGCCCGCTGTCGGGGAACCCGCTGGGCGGGGTGCTCGGTGGCACGGGTCTGCTGGGCGGTGCCAACCCGCTGGGCGGTCTCCTGAACTCCGG
>NZ_ANAX01000298.1 GCF_000341065.1 Nocardiopsis halotolerans DSM 44410
GGGCGGCACCCTGCCCCTGTCGCACGCCTCCACCGAGCCGATGGCCGCGAGCCCGCTGTCGGGGAACCCGCTGGGCGGGGTGCTCGGTGGCACGGGTCTGCTGGGCGGTGCCAACCCGCTGGGCGGTCTCCTGAACTCCGGCGGTGGCACCCTGCCCCTGTCGCACACGGATTCCTCCCTGCCCCTCCAGAACACCACGGACCAGGTCGGTTCGGACCTGAACGAGCTGGGCGCGTCGGTCGAGCGGGGCGCCCACGAGGTCGGCGGCGACCTGAGCGGCCTCGACGCCACCACCCTGCCCGCGCCCGGGGAGACCCTGCCCCTGGCCGCCGCGGACAGCCCCGTCGCCCCCCTCAACGACCAGAACACCGACCTGACCGGCGGCACCGCCGGCGTGGTCTCCGACCTGGTGCTGTCCGACGACGTGCTGCCTATGTCCGCTGGCGCGTCCTCGCTGCCCGAGACCGTCGGTGACGCCCCGGCCGAGCTGCTGCCCGTGCCCGAGGACACCCTGCCCCTGGCCGCGCCCGAGGCCACGGACGTCACCGACCTGGCCGTCGAGGCCGTGCGCACGACGGAACTCAACCCCGGCGGCGACTTCGTGGGCAACGACCTGGTCGGCGTGGACGGCGTGCCCGAGCTGGGGCAGCCCGACGTCGACCCCGGCCAGCTGGAGGACGCGCTGCCCTCCAGCCTCTCCTGACCTCCCTGGAGCGTGCGCCCGCCGGTCGTGGCGGGGGNGGGACCACCCCCCGCCGAGCGGGGCGCCGAACGGAACTGTGGGGGTTCCAGGCGCGTACCGGCGGGGCGGGGAGCGTCTCCGCCGCCTGAGGCACCAACCGCGGCTCCGGACCAGGGGGATCCGGGGCCGCGGCCTTCTTGCTCCGACGGGGGCCGGAACAAGGAGGGGCCCCGGGCCCGGCACGGACATCGGTTCCGTACCGGGCCCGGGGCCCGCGTCGTCTCGGGGGTTCTCGGTGGCCCCTACTCCGTCATCTCCCCGGTGCCGTAGCCCAGACCGTCGGAGCACGGGTCGGAGGTGGCGTCGCGTCCCACGCCCGGAAGAGCGGCGTCCGCCTCCGGGGACGCGTCCGCGACGTCCTCGTCCACGGGTGAGGGAGAGGTGCCCGGCGTCTCCTGGGGCACGGGTGCCTCGTCAGCCATCGAGACGGGTAGGGGCCGGTCCTCGCGCACGGCGGTGAACAACTCCCCCGCCTGCTCCTCGTGCCACAGGACCCGGTTGGGGTCGGAGGGCGCCTGGTACCAGGGCACGGTGTGGAACTCGATGTCGGTCAGTTCCACGCCCGAGAGGGTCACGGCGATCGAGAGCATCCTGTCGAACGTGAGGGCGGTGTCGGTGGCGCTGTGCTCGGCCACCGCACGCAGGATGTCGTTCAGCCTGGCCGGACTGGTGAGCACCTCGTTGCTGGTCGCCTGGTCGGCCAGGGCGGCGAGGAACATCTGCTGGCGGTCGATCCGGCCGATGTCGCCGCCGTCGCCGATCTCGTAGCGGGCCCGCACGAACGACAGGGCCTCGTCACCGTCGAGCGTCTGCCGCCCCGCGTCCAGGTCGAGTCCCGAGCGGCCGTCCTCCATCGGCACGGGGATGCACATCTCCACGCCGCCGATCGCGTTCACCACGTCGCGGAAACTCATGAAGCTCAGGTGCACGAAGTGGTCGACGCGGATGTCGGTGAGCGACTCGATGGTGCGGACCACGCAGGGCGGGCCGCCGTGGTACATCGCGGCGTTGATCATGCCGAAGTAGCCGGGCGTGCCCTCGGTCTCGCCGTAGGGGTCGCACTGGGGCAGCGTCACCAGGGAGTCCCGGGGGAAACTGATCATCGACACCCGGTTCTCGGGCGAGACGTGCGCCAGCATGATCGAGTCCGACCGCTTGCCCTCGAACGCGGTCTCGTAGGCGGTGGTGCCCTCCTCGTAGCCGTCGGTGCCCATGAAGAGGATGTTGACGGAGTCGTTGAGCCGGTCGGGACGGTCCTCCTCGCCGAGCAGCCCGTCGATGTCGTACTGGACCATGTCGGAGCGCAGGGAGCGGTAGTAGCCGTAGGCGGTACCGACCCCGGCGGCCAGGACGAGGACCAGGGTCGCGGCGACCCACAGCAGGATCCGGCGCTTCCGGCGCTGTTTCCGTGGAGCGGGGAGGACGGAGGCCGTGGCCCCGTCCCCGGGGTTCCCGTCGGCGCCGCCGTCGCCTCCGGAGCCCTTGGGGGACGCGGAGTCCCCGGTGGGCGCCGTGGCGGCGGAACCCGACACGGTCGTGCTCGCCGGGTCGGCCTCGTCGGCCGCATCACCCACGTCGGCCCTGTCGGTTTCAGCGTCCTCCGTGCTCTCAACGGCACCGGGGGCCCGTGCGGTTTCCTCGGCTTCTTCGTTCTCCTGGACGTCGTCGGTCCCGGGGTTCTCGGCGCCCTCGACCGGCTCAGTGGCTCCACCACTCCCATCGGCCCCGGTGTCGGCCACGGCGGTGTGCTCACCGGCCCCGTCGTCGCCGGTGTCGCCGGGGTCGGAACGTGCGGCGGAGTCGTCCTCGGGACTCTGGTCTGGTGTGTGATCCGCGCCGGACGCGGCGGAGGAGTTCTCGTCAGCGGACATCGTGCAATCTCGGTGGGTTCGGACAGCGGGACGTGCCAACGTTCGGACGCCGGGCCGGAGGATCACGTGGTCGCGTCGGGGGAGGGGCGGAGATCGCACGGAATGCTGACGGCGGGCGGTCGCCGAAACCGGGGCCGGGAGTCAGGGCGGCCCACGGGGCACAGGCAGCACCGGAAACCGGGTGCGGCCGACGGCACGGAAAACCCGCGCGTGGCAGCGATCCTAGGCGAAGATCTCTCCGGCCGCGCGTTCGGGTCGTCCTTGGGCGGGGGGTCTGACCACGATTGCGACGCACAGTTCCTCAGCCCCGCGGTCGTCTCCTGGAATCCGTGCGCCTGACCTTCCCCCGGCCGCCCGCCTGAAACACCGCGGCCCCGACGCGCCGGGGCGACGGGGCGGGGAGCCGGACGGGGATGACGGGCGTCGGCCGCGGATCAGTCGTCCCAGAAGGCGCTCTCCTTCTCCTTGGTCTCCTCCGAGCCCGCGCTGGAGCGTCCGCCCTTCGCCGCCGGTTTGGCGGGTGTCCTGGACGTCGAGCCCTTGGTGGTCTTCCGGGCGGGGGCGGGGGTCTTGGCACCGGTGTGGCGGGGACGCGCAGTGACCGCGCTCTTGGCGATGGGCTCACTGGGACGCGGAGTCTCACCGGAGTGGATGCTCAGCGCCTCCTCCTCCACGGAGAGCATCTTGCGGACCGGTGCGGGCACCTCGGGCAGCCGCTCGGAGCGCAGGTGCGCGCCGAGCACCTCCAGGGCGTGGTCGCACAGCAGCTGGCGTGCGCGCTCGGACCTGACGCCGCTGAGTTCCTCGACCTCGGGCAGGGCCCGCTCGCGCAGCAGCCGGATGACGTCGCGCAGGCGGTCCCGGGTCTTGCGGTCGGTCATCGACATGACCGTCAGCTCCGCCTCGGCGAGGAAGCTCTCCCTGTTGCTGTCCGAGTCGCGTTCGGCGATGAAGGCGCTGGTGAGGGTGCGCGCGGAGGCGCGGGAGGAGGTGCGGATGCCGTCGCGCCGGATGAGGCGGGCCTGGACGCCGGTCACGACGACGCTGGTGACCAGACTGATTCCGGCACCCAGCAGGATCAACACGAGCGGGTTCTCTAGGAGCACGGCAGGGACCTTTCCGGGCGGGGAACCGCACGGGCGCGGTCACGGGGGTGACGGAGGTGTGCGGGGGCGGGATTGGTGCTGCGTGACTATTCGCCACATCGGGGGTGGTTGTCAAGTGTGGGAGGTGGGCACGGGGCCGTCGCCGACGGCGTCGTCGCAGGTCGGCCGGCTCGGTTCCGAGAGCAGGGAAGGTCGTGGGGCCGGGGCGGTCAGCGGAGGGACGGAAGTCCCCGTACACGGCGTTCCCGGTCAGGGGCGGAGGTAACTCCCGGGGCGGCGGTCTGTGGAGGGAGGGTGTTTCCGGGCCGCTTCCCGTGCCGGTGCCCGGCGGGGCGGCCCTTCCCCCCTCTTCCTCAGCCCGCCAGGAGCTTGTTCACCGCCTCCGGGGACAGGATCTCCTCCGTCACCATGGCGGCGCAGCCGCGCACGCCCGCGTCGTCCCACAGGGAGCTGGCCACCACGCGCAGCTGACGGGTGGCCAGGGCCGTGCACTGCTGGAACACCACCTCACGCACGCCCGCGACCAGGTGGTCGTAGGCCTCCGACAGGTCGCCGCCCAGCACGATCACCTCGGGGTTGAGCAGGTTCACCGCTCCGGCGAGCGCCTCGCCGAGTCGCCGTCCCGCCGACCGGACCAGGGTCACCGCCACCGGATCGCCCCCGGCGGCCAGCGCCACCAGGTCCTTGAGCGTGTCCACCCGGCGCCCCCGCTCGGCGGCGTTCTCCAGCAGCCGACGGCCGCCCGCGACCGCCTCCAGGCAGTCGGTGTTGCCGCAGCGGCAGGGGAGCCCTCCGGCGTCGCGTACCGGGACGTGCCCGATCTCCCCGGCGGCGCCCAGCGCTCCGCGCAGCAGCCGCCCCCCGGACAGCAGTCCCGCGCCGATCCCGGTGGAGACCTTCACGAACACCATGTCGTCGGGGTGCCCGTGTCCGCCCGCGATGTGCTCGCCGAGCGCCATCACGTTCACGTCGTTGTCGACCAGCACCGGTACCGGGAAGCGTTCGGCGACCAGGGGCGCCAGCGCCACGCCCGCCCACCTGCCCAGGAAGGGGCGGTCGTCGGCGCGGCCCGCGTGGAACTCGACGGTGCCGGGCAGGCCGATGCCCACACCGCGCACGTCATCGGGGTCGCGGCCGAGCGAGGCGATCTGCTCCGACCACGTGTCCAGCAGCCAGGGGAGGGTGGCGTCGGGCCCCAGCTCCATGTCGGGGGAGCCCGGGGCGCGGACGAGGACGTCGCCGTTGAGATCGCACACGGCGGCCTGGCTGCGGGCCATGCCCAGGGCGCTGGTGAGGATGAGGCCGCTGTCGGCGTTGAACTCCAGCAGGGTGGGCGGTCGACCGCCGCTGGAGACCGCCCCCGAACCCTCGGTGACGAGTCCGCCGCTGATCAGCTCGGTGACCCGCAGGGCGACGGAGGGGCGGGACAGGCCCGTGACCCGGCCGATCTCGGAGCGGCTGGTCGCGGTGCCGGAACGGATGAGCTCCAGGATGTGGCCGCTGGTGGCAGCGGAGGACAGGCGTCCCGGGGTTCTGGCCATATCTCATTCAACCATGGGGTTACGGCGTGAAGGCTGGGAGGTTATGTAAAAAAGTGTTCTCAAGTGTGCTTGGTTTTTTACCATAGTCGGGCTTACAGTCGAAAGGGACGAGCGGCCCCCGGGCCCGCGCCGCCCCTCCTCCCCCCGTACTCCCCGCCGCGTCACCCTCCGCCCCCCGCTCCCATCCCCTCCCCTCTCCTCTCCGCTGGAGCAGACCGAAGATGTCGCAGCAGTCCGCGTCCCGTCCCACCGACCTGGTGGTCTTCGGGGGTACCGGTGACCTGTCCATGCGCAAACTCCTGCCCTCCCTGTACCTGTCGGACCGCGACGGCCACCTGGACGGGGGGACCCGCGTCGTCGCCGTCTCCCGAGACGGCCTCGACGACGCCGACCTCAGGGACAAGGCCGCCGCCGCGGTCCGCGGGCACCACGCCGTCCAGGTCGCCGAGCCCGACGTGCTCCGCCGCTTCCTGGACCGCCTCTCCCACGTCACCCTGGACGTCGGCGGCGACCCCTCAGGCTGGGACGCCCTCGCCGACGTCCTCACCCCCGACCGCGACCGCGTCTTCTACCTCGCCGTCCCGCCGATGATCTCCGGCGCGATCTGCCGCGGCCTGAGCGACGCCGGACTCGTGACCCCCGACTCCCGCGTGGTCATGGAGAAGCCCCTGGGACGCGACCTGGCCTCCTCCCAAGCCGTCAACGACGCGGTGGGCGCGGTCTTCGACGAGTCGCGGATCTACCGGATCGACCACTACCTGGGCAAGGAGACGGTGCAGAACCTGCTGGTGCTGAGGTTCGCCAACGTCTTCCTCGAACCCCTGTGGAACTCCCGCTGGATCGACCACGTCCAGATCACCGCCGCCGAGACCGTCGGCGTCGGCGGGCGGCGCGGCTACTACGACGCCTCCGGCGCCATGCGCGACATGGTCCAGAACCACCTGCTCCAGCTGCTGTGCCTGACCGCCATGGAACCCCCGGCCAGCTACGACCGCGACGCCGTCCGCGACGAGAAGCTCAAGGTCCTCCAGTCGCTGCGGCCCCTCACCGGCGACCGCGTCGCCGAGGACACCGTGCGCGGCCAGTACGGGCGCGGCACGGTCCGGGGCACCGAGGTGCTCGGTTACCTCGACGAGCCGGGCGGCCCCGCCACCAGCGACACCGAGACCTTCGTGGCCCTGCGCGCCGAGGTGGCCAACTGGCGCTGGGCGGGTGTGCCCTTCTACCTGCGCACCGGAAAGCGCATGTCCCACGCCCGCTCGGAGATCGTGGTGCGCTTCCGCGAGGTGCCGCACACGATCTTCCCCGGAACCAACCTCCCCGGGGCGGGCAGCCTCGTCATCCGGCTCCAGCCGGACGAGGGCATACACCTGACCATGCTGGCCAAGACGCCCGGCGCCGGAGCGCTGCGGCTGCGGCCGGTCCCCCTGGAGCTCAGCTTCGCCGACACCTTCTCCACCCGCTCGCCCGAGGCCTACGAGCGGCTGCTGACGGACGTCCTGGCGGGGGACTCCACCCTCTTCATGCGCCGCGACGAGGTCGAGGCCGCGTGGCGGTGGGTGGATCCCGTCATCGAGGCGTGGAACGGACTGAGCACCACCCCCGAGACCTATCCAGCCGGAAGCGCCGGCCCCGCGGGCGCGCACCGGCTCATCGGCCGTACGGGCCGTACGTGGTACGAAGAGGAGCGACCCCGATGACCGCGCACATCAACGACACAGTCGCCGACGTCACCCGGCGCCTCGCCGAGCGCAGCGCCGAGACCCGGTCCGCCTACCTGGAGCGGATCGACGGGGCGGCGGCCGAGGGACCCGCACGCGCCGCCCTGGGCTGCGCCAACCTGGCCCACGGTTTCGCGGCCTGCGGCGTCTCCGACAAGCTCAGGCTGTCCGGCGACGTCACGCCCAACCTGGCGATCGTCTCCGCCTACAACGACATGCTCTCCGCGCACCAGCCGCTGGAGTCCTACCCCGCTCTGATCAAGGCCGCCGTGTCCGAGGCGGGCGGCGTCGCCCAGTTCGCGGGGGGCGTGCCCGCCATGTGCGACGGCATCACCCAGGGCCGCGCGGGCATGGAACTGTCCCTGTTCAGCCGGGACGTCATCGCGATGGCCACCGCCGTCGCCCTCTCCCACGACATGTTCGACGGCGCCCTGATGCTCGGTGTGTGCGACAAGATCGTGCCCGGTCTGCTCATCGGAGCCCTGTCCTTCGGACACCTGCCGGTGGCGTTCGTCCCCGCCGGTCCCATGCCCTCGGGCCTGCCCAACAAGGACAAGGCCCGCGTGCGGCAGCAGTTCGCCGAGGGCGCGGTGGGCCGCCGCGAGCTGCTCCAGGCCGAGTCCGCCGCCTACCACTCGCCCGGCACCTGCACCTTCTACGGCACCGCCAACTCCAACCAGATGCTCATGGAGGTCATGGGCCTGCACCTGGCGGGGGCCAGCTTCGAGCAGCCGGGCACCCCGCTGCGCGAGGCCCTGACGGCCGAGGCCGGACGGCGCGTGCTCGGCCGGACCGCCCTGGGAGACTCCCACAACCCCCTCGGCCACCAGATCGACGAGCGCGCCATCGTCAACGCCGTGGTCGCCCTGCTGGCCACCGGTGGCTCCAGCAACCACACGCTGCACCTGGTGGCGATCGCCCGCGCCGCCGGGATCGAGCTGACCTGGGACGACTTCGCGGACCTGTCCGAGGTGGTGCCGCTGCTCACCCGCATGTACCCCAACGGCTCCGCCGACGTGAACCAGTTCCACGAGGCGGGCGGCATGGCCCACCTGATCGGCTCCCTGCTGGACGCCGGGCTGCTCCACGAGGACGTGCGCACCCTCATGGGGGAGGGCCTGGGACGTTACCGGCAGGTTCCGCGTCTGGAGGGCGGCGAGCTGACCTGGGTCGACGGTCCCAAGGAGAGCGGAGACACCTCCGTCCTGCGCGGTGTGGACGACCCCTTCGCCACCGACGGCGGGCTGCGCATGCTCTCGGGCAACCTGGGCCGCGCCGTCATCAAGGTGTCGGCCGTCGCGCCCGAGCGCCACGTGGTGGAGGCCCCGGCCCGCGTCTTCGGTGACCAGGCCGAGCTCCTGGAGGCGTTCACCGCCGGGGAGCTGACCGGTGACTTCGTCGCGGTGGTCCGCTTCCAGGGGCCGCGCGCCAACGGCATGCCCGAGCTGCACAAGCTGACCCCGCAGCTGGGTGTGCTCCAGGACCGGGGCCAGAAGGTCGCGCTGGTGACCGACGGACGCATGTCCGGAGCCTCGGGCAAGGTGCCCGCCGCCATCCACGTGTCCCCGGAGGCCGAGGCGGGCGGCGCCCTGGCGTACGTGCGCGACGGCGACCCCATCCGCCTGGACGCCACCACGGGCACACTGGAGGTGCTGGCCGACCTGAGCGGACGCGAGCCCGCCCGTCCCGGCGTGGACTCCTCCACCGGAACCGGCCGTGAGCTCTTCGCCGCCCTGCGCGGCTCGGTCGGCCCCGCGGAGAAGGGCGCCGGGATCCTCGGATCCTGACCCCCGCCGAACCCGGGCGCGCCGGGGGACCGGCCTCCGCGGCCGCGGCGCGCCCACCCCACATCAGACCGATCCTGGAGAACACGACATGACGACGATCCCCCGCTCGGGCGCGGACATCCTCGACCTGGCACCGGTGATGCCGGTGGTGGTCGTCCCGGACGCCGAGACCGCCGTGCCGCTGGCCCGCGCGCTGGTGGCGGGCGGAGTCCGGGGCATCGAGGTGACCCTGCGGACCCCGGCCGCGCTGGGTGCCATCGAGCGGATCGCCGCCGAGGTGCCCGAGGCCGTGGTCGGCGCGGGCACGGTGGTCACCCCCGAGCAGGCGCGTGCGTCCGCCAGGGCCGGAGCGCGCTTCCTGGTCAGCCCGGGGTGCACCGGGGACCTGGCCACGGCCATGGCCGACACGGGCCTGCCCTTCCTGCCCGGGGTGAGCACCGTGTCCGAGGCCATGGCGCTGCTGGAGCGGGGGGTGTCGGAGCTGAAGTTCTTCCCGGCCGAGGCCGCGGGCGGCGCCGCCTTCCTGAAGTCGCTTGCTGGCCCGCTCCCCCAGGTGCGGTTCTGCCCGACGGGAGGGATCACCGCGGCCTCCGCGCCCTCCTACCTGGCCCTGCCGAACGTGGGCTGCGTGGGCGGTAGCTGGCTGACCCCGGCCGACCTGGTGTCGGCGGGCGACTGGGAGCGGATCACCGGCCTGGCCCGGGAGGCCGCCGCCCTCTGAGGCCCGCTCCGACGTGGGGTCGCGAGCCGGTCGTCGCTGACGATGGGAAGGGCCCCGTCACCGGGGTGACGGGGCCGTGAGTCCGGGCCGAGGTGTGGCCGACGGGCCTCAGAGCGGGTTGAGGCGGGCCTTGAGGAGGCAGAACTCGTTGCCCTCGGGGTCGGCCAGGACGTGCCACTGCTCGTCCCCCGTCTGGCCGATGTCGGCCGGGCGGGCACCGAGGGCGAGAAGGCGTTCGAGCTCGGCGTCCTGGTCGCGGTCGGTGGCGTTGACGTCGATGTGCAGCCGGGGCTTGCCCTTCTCCGGCTCGTCCCTGCGGCTGAGGATGATCGTCGGCTGCGGGCCGCCGAACCCCTCGCGCGGTCCGATCTCCAGCGTGCCGTCGTACTCGCGGTCGAGCACGACGAAGTCCAGGACCTCGCACCAGAACCGCGCCAGCAACTCGGGATCGCGGCAGCCGAGCACGAGCTCACTGATACGACACGCCATGGAGGAAACCCACTCTCGGTTCGGAAACGGGGAGGCCACACGCGGACCGCGGGACTCCCGGCGATGCAAACAGTCCCGGAGCGTACCGGACCGGTGCGGAGGCTGGCGAGGGGTTTTGCGGGTCCGTCCCGCCAGGGCGCGACCGGGCGGGGGAGCCGGCCGCGGTCGGGGGGCTGGCTCCGGACCGGGACCACCTTCCGCCTCCCCCGTCCCCGTGGCCGGGGGGTTCCGCCTTTCCGGAGACGCCCCGGGCGTGGTCGTATTCCGCGGGTGTATCACCGCTTCGGGGTGGGAAGTCGTCTTCCTCGCTTTTCTGTTTTATTTGTGTTTTGTCCCTTTTTCGAGTATTTATCCGGGGTGTGGTGCACCTCCTCACCGGGGTGGAGGGGCCGGGCACGTCCGTGTACGGGAGGACGCGGACGGAGAACCCCGACGCGGATAGCGGAAGGCCGGACGGCCTGGGCGTACGTTCCCCTTTCTCCCGTTGTGGCAGCCCTTCCTCCTCCCTCGGGGAGGGAGCCTCCTCCCGGAGGACCCCGTTCGGAGGGCGGAGGCACCTCCCCGGGAAAGGAAGGGAAACCCTCCGCGGGGAGGCCGGGAAAATGGTCCGTGCGAACGAAGACCGGGGCGGAAGCAAAACCTAATCTGTGTTCGGCGTGGCCGTGTGTAAGGTCGCCCCGCACCAGAGAGAGGAATTCCCATGGCTGTTTCCGCCAGCAACCGCCCCGAGATCAACCTCGACGTCGACGCCGAGACCTTCGAGACCCCGGGCTCCGGCCACGCGGTCGAGGGCAGCGGAGCCGAGGCCCCCGGCCCGGTCACCTTCGGTACCACCTGCTGGGGCACCACCTGCCCGAGCGCCAACACGATCTCCTGCTAGGAGACCGTCTCCGCGGTCCCCGATCGAGGCCGTGGGCGCCACCCTGTCGCCCGTACCGGCGGGCCCCGTCCCCGTTCCGCCGAAGGCCCACAGACCAGACCCGGGGCGGCGGCCGTCCGGCCGCCGCCCCG
>NZ_ANAX01000299.1 GCF_000341065.1 Nocardiopsis halotolerans DSM 44410
GGGTACCCGCCCGTCGACGACGCGGGCGCGTACCCGGCCGAGGAGGTACCCCCCATGCACGACGACGCGCCACCCCCGCTGGGCCTGCTCGAATACCTCGACCTCACCGAGGACCGTCCCGTCCGGGACAAACGCGACACCGCCTTCGCCGCCGCCATGCTCGCCGAGCGGCTGGGCTACCGCCGGATCTGGTTGCCCGAACACCACGCCGCCGGCGTGCCCAGCACCAACCCGCTGCTGCTGGCCGCCGTCCTGGGCAGCCACACCCGCCGCGTACGCGTGGGCACCGCCGTCACCCTGTCCCGGGTCCGGGATCCCCACCTGACCGCCGAGGACGTCGCCGCCGCCGCGCACTTCTGCCCCGGCCGCCTCGACGTCGGCTTCGGGCGCGGAGACGTGAGCGGGACCGCGGCCGAGGACCTCGCACACCTGCGCGACCGGAACGCCGACGTCGGCGCCACCATCGAGAGGACCGTCGCCCTCCTGCGCGGGAGAGCGGAGTGGATCGACCCCGTGGACACCGGTTTCCAGCTCTGGTCGCACGGCGCGGGGACGCGCTCCGCCGAGACCGCCGGGAGGACGGGCGCCCACTACTGCCACGCCCTGTTCCTCAACACCGACGTGGACGCCTGCGTCAGCACGCTCGGCGCCTACCGCGCCGCGCACCCGGCGGGGCGCACGGCCGTGGCCCTGGCCCTGGTCGCCAACGACGACCCCGTCAGGGCGCGCACCGACAGCCTCCGGCCGGGCGTGCGGGTCAACCGCGCGGGCACCGCCGAGCAGTGCGCCGACACCGTCCACCGCGTCCTCGACATCACCGGCGCCGACGAGGCGGTCATCACCGAACTGTCCAGCGATCCGGAGGACCACCTGCGCGCCGTGGAGGAGATCTTCGCGGCCGTGCGCGGACGCGCCACGGCACCCTCCGCCAGCGCCCCGGCCTCCGCGCCCGCCGGGAGCGGTGCCCGGTGAGCGGGGCGGACTTCGGCCTGATCCGCGTCCCCGTGCTCAGCGTGGCGGAGTCCGCCCGCATGGTCGCCGCGGGGGACGTCCACGATCCCCTCACCGCCATGGCCGTCGACCTGGCCGCCGACCCCCACCTGCGCACCGCCGCCGCGTCCGACGAGCGCGCCCGCGCCTCCCTGCTGCGCTACATCGCGCGCATGGGCGGGCGGGCCACCCCCTACGGCCTGTTCGCCGGAACCGCCCCGCTGTCCGTCGGCGACCGCCGCGACCTGGAGGTCGACCGGCGCGACCGGCACCGCGTACGGGTCCGCGTGGACGTGCGCGTCCTGGAGGAGACGGTCGCCGACGCCCTCGCCGGGGCCGACCCCGACGACGTTCCGCTCCGCCTCAACCCGTCGGCCCACGTCGGCGCCGAGACCGTGCGCTTCGCCGCTCCGGGAGACGCCACCGCCACCGTGGTGAGCGTCCGCCGCACCGGGGCGATCGACACCGCCGTGGCCGTCGTCGGTGACGCCGAGATGAGCACCACCGCCATCACCGGAGCACTCGTCGAGCGCCTTCCCGGAGCCGACCCCGACCGACTGCGCGCCTTCGTGCGCGGGCTGCGTGACCGCGGGCTGCTCCACCCCTCCGACGGCCTGATCGGTCCCGGCACCGAACCCGCCGACCGCGCGGTCCGTCTCCTTGAGGCCGTCGGTGACCGCCCCCGCGCCGACGCCCTGCGCGGTCTCCTCACCGACGCCGCCGGGGAACACCCCCTCGACGAGGGCCTGCGCGACCGGCTCGACACGGCCTGGGACCGCGCCGCCGACCGCGTGTCCTCCCCGGCCCGGACCAGACGCGCCGAACGCTTCGACCTGCACCCCGAACTCGCCATGCGCACCGCCCTCCTGGACCGGCGCACCGTCGCCGACCTGCGCGCCGCCGTGCGCCGCGTCGCCTCGCTCGCCACCTCCGGTACCGGTCCCGGCATCGACATGGCCGCCTTCCGCACCGCCTTCTCCGAGCGCTACGAGGACGCCGAGGTCCCCCTGCTGAGCGCCCTCGATCTGGAGTCGGGCGTGCTCCGCCCCGCCCGGCGCGGCGCCTCCGCCCTCGCCGCGAGGGCGGGCCTGCGCGCCGGATCCCGCCCCGCCGACGTGCCCGTCTCCCCGGACCTGCTCGACCTGCTCGGACGCTGGACCGCCGACGGCGGCCCCGGGAGCGGCGGCTCCGTGGACATCGCCCACCTGCCCGAGGGCGGCACCGACGGCTCCCGCGCGCTGCTGGCCGTCCTGCTCGGCGACACCGACCCCGGCGCGCACGACGGACCGCACAGCATGCTCGTCGGCGGAGTGGGACGGGCGCCCCACGCCCTGCTCGCCCGGTTCGGCCTCCACCGCCCCGCCGTCGCCGACCGGATCCACGAGCAGGTCGACCGGGCACGCGCGGACCGCCGCGCCGCGCGTCCGGAGGAGGAACCCCTGCACGCGGAACTCGTCCACCACCCCGGCGGACGCATCGGCAACGTCCTGCTGCGCCCCCGCGTGCTGGACGAGACCATCGCCCTGACCGGAGCGCACGCGGGCACCCTGCACCCGGACCGGCTGCTCCTCCAGCTCCGCCCGGACGGTTTCCGGCTGCGCGACTCCCTGACCGGCCGCCCCGTCCTCGTGGAACTCAACACCGCGCACAACGTCGACCTCCACGACCTGGACCCGGTGTACGCGGTACTCGGCCACCTGGCCACCTCCGGGGGCGTCGGCTGGTCGTGGGGTCCGCTGGCCCGTCTGCCCCACCTGCCCCGCGTCACCTGCGGACGGGTCATCGTCACCCCCGAGCGGTGGGTGCTCACCGGCGGGGACGTCGCCGCGGTGCTGGCCGCGCCGTCCCCGGCCGCCGCACTGCGCCGCCGCCTTCCCGGTCTCGGCGACCGCACATGGGTGGGCACCGGCGAGTACGACCACGTCCTGCCGGTCGACCTGCGCGAGGACGCCTCGGTGCGCGCCGCCCTGGACCGCGCCGGGAACCGCGCCACCACGTTCGTGGAGATGCCGCAGGCCGAGGCGCCCGCCGTGCGCGGCCCCTCCGGCCACCACGTCGCCGAGGTCGTGGTGCCCACCGGCCCCGTCCTGCGCGAGCCGCCCCGTCCCGGCGCCGGGACGATGACCCTGGACCGCGCCCACGGCCGGGCCTGGGTCTACGCCCGGCTCCACTGCGGTCACGCCACCGCCGACCGGGTGGTGTCGCGCGCCCACCGGCTCTCCCTCGACCTGCGTGCCAGCGGAGCGGCCGACCGCTGGTTCTTCCTCCGCTACCAGGACGGGAGCGGCTACCACGTGCGGGTACGCGTCCGCCCGGCCCAGCCCTCCGCGCGCGCCGGAGTGCTGGCCGCCGTGGACGCCCTCGGTTCCCAGCTGGCCGCGGAGGGCCTGGTCACGCGGACCGTCCTGGACGAGTACGTGCCCGAGGTGGCCCGCTACGGCGGTGCCGAGGGCCTGCGGGCCGCCGAGGCGCTCGCGACCGCATCCAGCGACCGGGTCGCCGCCGCCCTGCCCGGCCTCGCCGACGAGTCCGCGCGCCTCCACCAGGCGGTCGCCGACATCACCCACTGGTGCGCCGAGCTGTTCGACACCCCGGAGGAACGCCAGGAGTTCCTGCGCGTGTGCCAGAGCGGCCTGGACGTGTCCGCCACCCGCGCGGGCAACCCCCTGGGCAAGTTCGCGCGCGCCCACGAGGCCGACCTGCGCGCCCACGTGGCACGGGTCCGCCCCGACGAACACCTCGCCAAGGCCCTGGGCGCGCTGGCCGCCGCCCAGCCGACCGCCGCGGGGCCCGGCGCCCTCCGGTCGGTGTTCGGGTCCGCGCTGCACCTGCACCTCAACCGGACCTTCGCCTTCGACGCGGTGCGGATGGAGTACCTGGCGCACGAACTCGCCCGGCGCCACCTGCGGCGGACGGACGCCCTGGAGAGGAAGAAGCGATGAACGACGCGGGCACGCTGCGCCTGGCACGGCTGTTCCTGGACGACATGGCGGCGGGGGTGCGCGAGGCGCCCACCTTCCCGCTGCTGCTGGACCAGGCCCTGGTCCGGATGGAGTTCACCCGCGCCCTCGGGGAGGAACACGGAGCGGAGGACTCCTTCCGCGAGGCGACGGCCCTGCTGCGCTCCGGCGGCGGCACCGGCCCCTGGCTGTACCGGGGCGCCGCCCAGGCCGGATGGACCGCCCTCCAGCTCGCCCGGGCGCGCGGCACCGAGCCGTCCGGGCTCGGCCCCGTGGACGACACCGTCCTGCGGTGGATCGCCGACTACCCGGACGGGGGAGAGGTCGACCTGCCCATGGGCCTGCTCGGCCTCGGCGTCTACGCCCTCGCCCACCCCGACGCCGGGTTCCGCGACAAGGCCACCTCCGGGATCCTGGACGTGGTCGAGGACCGTGTCGAACACGACGGCGACGGTCTCTTCGTGCGCCTGGGCGACTCCCCGGCGCGCCGGGCCGACCAGTCCGCGCGCTGCCGGGTGCTCGGCGCCGCCCACGGCACCGCCGGGCTGGTGTCCTACCTGGCCTCGGCCGCCGGAACCGCCTCGGCCCCGCGCGCCCGCTCCCTGCTCGACGACGCCGTGCGCTGGCTGCGCGCCCAGCGCGGCGACTTCGCCCACGCGCTCTTCCCCCACCGGGTCGAGACGCGCTACGCGCCCGCGCGCGCCACCTGGTGCTCGGGCGACCCCGGTGTCGCCCTGGCCCTGCACACGGCCGCCGGTGCCACCGGCGACCCGCGCGACGCCGGCCTGGCCCGGGCCACCGCCGGGGCGGTCGTCACCCGCCCCGGGGACGACTGCGGGATCACGGACGGCTGCCTCTGCCACGGCGCAGCCGGGCTGGTCTGGTTCGGCCGCCGCGCCCACGACGACCACGGTATGGCCGAGGGGCTGGAG
>NZ_ANAX01000300.1 GCF_000341065.1 Nocardiopsis halotolerans DSM 44410
CCCGACACCGGGAACGGGGACCGCTCACCTACCTCGGCCCCGAGGGGATGGTCCGCGACGCCTCCTTCCTCGAGGGGGACGCGGGAGTGGCCCTGGCGCTGCTGTACGCGGCCACCGGGGCGCGGCCCTCCTGGGAACAGCTGGTCCTGGCACAGCCCGTCACACCGGAGCCCTGATGTCCGCCTCCCCGCCATCCGCACGGGGCCGCCACTGGGCGCTGCGGCTGGTG
>NZ_ANAX01000301.1 GCF_000341065.1 Nocardiopsis halotolerans DSM 44410
CGCCGCGGCGACCGTCCTGGCGACGGGGCTGGCGGCGCTGGCGCCGCTGGCCGCCCAGATCGCCGTGGACGACGCCGTCCGGGGGCGCACGGACCGCGTCGGAACGCTCGCCCTCGTGCTGCTCGGCGCCGCCGCCCTCCAGTTCACCGGTGCGTTCGCCCGCCAGTTCCTGTCCGGCAAGCTCGCCCTGAGCGTCCAGCACGACCTGCGCACCGCCGTCTTCGACTCCGTGCAGCGGCTGGACGGCGGCGGACAGGACACCCTGCGCACCGGTCAGGTGATGTCCCGCGCCACCCTCGACCTGCAACTGGTCCAGGGGCTGCTGGCCACCGCTCCGCAGGCCCTGGGCGGTCTCGTCCTCATCGTGTTCGCCTTCTCCGCGATGCTGTGGCTCTCCCCGGCGCTCACCGTGGTGGCCGCCGCCGTCGTGGTCGCCTCCGTCGTGGTGACGGTGCGCGTCAGCGGACGCATGCCGCCCGCGACCATGGCCGTGCAGCGACGCGCCGCCGAGATCGCCCAGCACGTCGAGGAGACCGTGACGGGGATCCGCGTGGTCAGGGCGTTCGGGCAGGAGGAGCGCGAGTCCCGGCGCCTGGCCGACCTGGCGGGGCGGCTGTTCGGCGAACGCATGCGCGTGGCCCGCATGCAGTCCGGGCCCGGCGCCACCCTGGGCGTCCTGCCCCACCTCGGCCAGGTCGTCGTCCTGGTCGCGGGCGCGTGGCTGGTCGCGCGCGGTGACGTGTCCCTGGGCGCGCTCGTCGCCTTCTCCGGGTACATGGTCGTCCTCACCGCGCCGTCGGCGGCCCTGTCCACCCTCGTCATGAGCGCCCAGCTGGTGCGGCCCGCTGCCCTGCGCGTGTACGACCTCGCCGACTCCCGCCCCGCCGTCACCGACGCGCCCGGCGCCGTCGACGTGCCCGGGGGGCCGGTAGGCGTGGAGCTGGACGGCGTGCGTTTCGGCTACACCCGCGACGCCACCGTGCTCGACGGGCTGTCCCTGGAGGTCCGCCCCGGCGAGACGCTGGCGCTGGTCGGCCCCTCCGGCTCGGGCAAGTCCACGGTCTCGCTGCTGCTGCCGCGCTTCTACGACACCACCGACGGCGCCGTCCGGATCGGCCCGCCCGGAAACGCGGTGGACGTGCGCTCACTGCGCCTGCGGTCGCTGCGCTCCACGGTCGGCGTCGCCTTCGAGGAGCCGTTCCTGTTCTCGGGGTCGGTCGCCGAGAACATCGCGCACGGGTGCCCCGAGGCCACCCGGGAACAGGTCCGCGCCGCCGCGCGCGCGGCCGGAGCCGACGGCTTCGTCTCCGCGCTCCCCGACGGCTACGACACCCGCGTGGGCGAGCGCGGCCTCACCCTGTCCGGCGGCCAGCGCCAGCGCGTGGCCCTGGCCCGTACCCTGTTGGGCGATCCGCGCGTCCTGGTGCTGGACGACGCCACCTCGGCCGTGGACGCCGCCACCGAGGCCGCCATGGTCGCCACCCTCGCCGACGTCACCGCCGACCGCACGGTCCTGCTCGTGGCCCACCGCCGCGCCAGCCTCGCCCTGGCCGACCGGATCGCGGTGCTCGACGGCGGCCGGGTCGTGGACGTGGGCACCGAGGCCGAACTGTCCGCGCGCTGCCCGCTCTTCGCCGAACTGTGCTCCGGCGGCGACGTCGAGAGCCGCGACCGGTCCCCCGCCGACGCGGACCCCGGTCCGTGGCCCGAGCCCGGTCCCGAGGGAACCGGACCCGGGGCCGGGGGGACCGACCCCGACGAGGCGGCCCTGCCCGCCGCCGACGACCGGCCCGCCGAGCGGCTATTCCACACGCCCGAGGAACCCGGAACGCGCTTCGGCGTCCGCCGGGTGCTGGCGCCGGTCCGCGCCCTGGTGGCGCTCGCCGTCCTGCTGGTCCTGGCGGACGCCCTGGTCACCACCGCGCTGCCGGTCGCCCTGCGCTGGGGCCTGGACCACGGCGCCGCCCCCGGGGACGGGGCCGCGGTCGCCGCCGCGGGCACGGCGGCCCTGGCCCTGGTCGCGGCCGATTGGGGGATCCTGGCCCTCCAGCCCCGCGTGGTCACACGCACCGGTGAGAGCGCCCTGTACGCGCTGCGGCTCCGCGTCTTCCGGCACCTGCACCGGCTCGGCGTCGACTTCCACGAGCGCGAGCGCGGCGGCGGAACCATGACCCGCATGACCACCGACGTCACCGCTCTGTCCACGTTCGTGGAGAGCGGGCTGACCATCATCGTGGTCAACGGCGCCACCGTGCTGGGGATGGTGGCGGCGATGCTGGTCCTGGACCCGTCCCTGGCGCTGGTCGCGATGGGGATCCTGCCCGTGCTGCTCGCCGCGACCCTGTACTTCCGCAGGTGCGTGTCGGTGGCCTACGCCCTGTCCCGTGAGCGGATCGGCGAGGTCAACGCCGACCTCCAGGAACAGGTGGCCGGGGCCCGCGAGTCCCAGGCCACGGGGGCCGAGGAGGGCGCCCGCGAGCGCTTCACCGCCCTGTCCGACCGCTACCGGCGGACCCGGCTCACCGCGCAGCGCCACATCGCGCTGTACTTTCCGTTCGTCACCCTGCTGGGTGAGGTGTCCACCGCCGCGGTCCTCGTCGTGGGCGCCCACAGGGTGGCGGACGGGACGCTGTCGGTCGGCGTCCTGACCGCGTTCCTGCTCTACCTCGGCATGTTCTACGCCCCGTTCCAGCAGCTGACGGTGGTCTTCGACGGCTACCAGCAGGCGCGCGTGGGCGTGGACCGCATCGGCGAGCTGCTGCGCACGCCGCCCACCGCCGCGCGGTCCCGGCGAGCGGTGCCCGTTCCGGTGCCCCGCAGCGGTGGCCGTGTGCTCCTGGAGGGGGTCGGTTTCACTTACCCCGGCGCGCGCGTGCCCGCCCTGGAGGAGGTCACCCTGTCCGCCGACCCGGGCGAGACCGTCGCCCTCGTCGGGGAGAGCGGTGCGGGGAAGTCCACCGTGGTCCGGCTCGTCGCCCGCTTCCACGACCCCGACCGGGGAGCGGTCCTCGTGGACGGCGTGGACGTGCGCGACCTCGACCCGTCCGAACACCGGCGCAGGCTGGGCGTGGTCCCCCAGGAACCGCACCTGTTCACCGGGACCGTCGCCGACAACGTGCGCTACGGGCGTCCCGGAGCCACCGACCGCGAGGTGGAGGAGGCCGTGCGCGCGGTCGGCGCGCTCGACGCCGTCGCCGCCCTGCCCGGGGGGTTCCGCCACCCCGTCGGTGAGCGCGGGCGCGGCCTGTCCACGGGGCAGCGCCAGCTCGTGGCCCTGGCCCGGGCACGGCTGGTGGATCCGGAGATCCTGCTGCTGGACGAGCCGTCCGCCGCGCTCGACCGGGCCACCGGACGCGCGGTGCTGGACGCCATGGAGCGCCTGTCCCGGGGGCGGACGACCTTCGTGGTCACGCACGGCCTGGAGGCGGCGGCCCGCGCGGACCGGATCGCGGTGCTCGACGGCGGCCGGGTGGTGGAGACCGGTGCGCACGGACGGCTGCTGGCCTCGGGGGGCGCCTACGCGCGCCTGTGGGGACACGGCGGCGCCGTGCCGGTCTGAGGTCCCCACCGCGCCCCCGTACGGGGAACCGGGGGCGCGGTGGAACGGGCCGTACCAGGCTCCGGACCGGTCCTCCGGCTCAGGAGGCCCGGTGCTCCGGCATCCGGAAGTAGATCATCGGGTTGTCGGTGCTGGTGCGCACCGGCTCGCCCAGGCCCAGCTCCTCCCGCAGCTCCAGGAGGGCGGTGTGGGGCGCGGGGGCCCGCTTGCGGGAGGGGGTGAAGAAGTCCGTGCCGGTCCGGCTCAGCCACGCCAGCACCGCGGCGCCCTCGGTGAACGGCAGGGTCCGCCTGCCGTGGAAGACGTCGTGGACGCTGACCGGGGTTCCGGGGGCGACCCGGGGGAACAGCTCGGCCAGGTACCACCGCGCGAACCGGCCGTTGTGCGCGGCGTCGACGAACAGGTAGCCGATCCCCTCGGGGACCTGCGACATGTTCTCGCGGATGTCGCCCTTGTGGAACTCCCAGCGGCCCAGGGACAGCTCGGAGGGCACGTTCGCCACCACGTTGTCCACGATGTCGAAGGAGTGCAGCGTCCCCTTGCCGTTGTCGCGCAGCGCCGACAGGAGCCACGTGGTGGACCAGCCGTGGAAGGTGCCCAGCTCCATCACCGTGTCCGGCCGCGTCTCGCGCAGCAGCAGGTAGGTGATCTCCGCCTCCAGGTCGTCCAGCTGCGGTGTCATCCGCCCGCGTGTCCGCCGGAGGAACTCGCGCTGCGCGTCCCGGACCTTGGCCAACGGATCCCGGTACCTGCGGTACAGATCCCCGATCAACGACAGGTCGATGTCCCCCATACCGTCCCCCTCCAGTTTCGCTCGTCGCGCTCCGTGAACGCGCGCTTCACCGTACCCCTGACCAGGTGCTTCACACGGATTCCCCGGCGCGGTTCCGGGACGTTTCCGATTTCCTCCTCCCTGGGGAGGAGAGGTGTCCGTGGGACCCGTTTTCCACCGCCCCCGGAAGGAGCGCGCGTTTCCTTCCCGCGGACGGCGCGTTCCGGTGCCGCGCACATTATCGTCGGAGGCCACGGAGGCATCGGGGAAAGGGAGTGAGAGGTGCCATGACCGCGATTCCCACGGGGGCGCCGCCGCGCGGTACCACCGCCTCCGACCTCCTGGACGGGGCCGTCCCCTGGCTCGTCGACCACGTGGAGTGGTTCGGGCCGCGCTGGGACGACCACTTCCCTCCGCGCGGGTTCGACGGGGCCACCGTCATGGAACTGCTCATGCTCTGCCGCCTCCTGCGCCGGGCGGGCCTGACCGCCGACGACGCGTACGGAGCCGCGCGGCTGGAGTGCGCCGCCGTGGAGCTGGCCCGGGACACGGCCACCGCGTGCGCGCCCGGGCTCCACCGGGACACCGCGAACCTGCCCTACCAGCTGTGGGTGCTCGCCCTCCTCGCCGACCTGGGCCATCCCGCCGAGGAGCCGTTCGCCGACGCCCGCGCCCTGGCCGGGCGCCGTCCCCCACGGCCGCCCGGCGGGGGCGCCTCACCGGTCCACGCCCTGGAGCTGCGGCACATCCTCGACCTGGCCGGGATTCCAGCGCCCGCGGAGCTCCCCGGCACCGCGGAGCTCCACGACGCCTGCGTGGCCGAGCACGCGGGCCGCACCGGGGAGTACGACGCCTACGGGATCACCCACACCGTCCTGTACGCCACCGACTTCGGGGCGCGGCCGCTGCCGGGGAGGGCCGGCGGACTGGGACGCGTGCTCGACCGCCTCCTGCGCGTGTACCTGGACGAGGACCACCTGGACCTGGCCGCCGAACTGCTCATGTGCTCACGGATCGCCGGGGGGACCCCGACCGCGCTGGAAGGACGGGCATGGGAGCGGCTGGCCGCCGCGCAGCGGCCGGACGGCTCCCTGCCCGGACCGCCCTTCGACGCCGCCGTCCTGGCCGGGCGCACGGGGGATCGGGCCACGGCCTACGTCTTCCGCACCTGCTACCACACCACCCTGGTCACGGCGATGGCCGCGGTTCGGGCCGGGGCGCCCTCCCACCCCTCCCACCGGTGAGTCCGCATGCCTCCGGGGCGGGTTCCGGCGAACCGTTCCGTGAATTCCGGATATGCGCATGGGCGTCCGCGGAACTTCCGCGAGAACGCCGAGGGCCCTTTCGGCGGAATCTCGCAATGATGATGTGGGGACATGTCGTTCCTGTCCCCACCTGTGGGTACGCGGATCCCGGCGCCTGTGGTTGAATTCTGTGCGATACGGCGTGTCCGGTCTTCGGTGCCTTGCGAGGTGCGAGTGATGACGGATATTCCGGACTTATGAATCGCTGGCCGCATGCGGTCATCTTTCAAGGGTTTGATGCCACGGAATCGGGGATTGAGGAAAGGCTGGATCCGAGACAGCCCCGGGGCTCTCCCCATCCCCCACTCCCCGGAGTTTTCGCACGTAAAGGGGACAGGTCCGCTGATGACCCGCGTACTCATCGTCGGTGACCAGGACGTCGTGAGGCTGGGACTGCGCACGGCCTTCGCGGCGACGGACGACATCAGGGTCGTCGGGGAGGTCGGCGGCCTGAGGGGAGCCGCGGCCAGAGCCCGGCGGTTCCGTCCCGACGTGGCCGTCGTCGACACGGTGGCACTGGGAACGCGGGGCCACGAGGTGGTCCGCGAACTCTCCGACCTGCGCGATCCCCGCGTGCGCGTCCTCGCCCTGGCGGCGCCCAACGAGCGGGAGAACCTCGTCAACTGTCTGCGTGCCGGTGCCTGCGGCTACATCCTCACCGGAAGCGAGACCTCCGTCATCACCGAGGCCGTGCGTTCGCTGGGCGAGGGACGCGCCGTGCTCGACCCTGCGGTGGTCGGCACGGTGGTGGAGGAGTTCGTCCGCCACGAGGAGGCGGTGCGCGTCAGGGAGGACGATCCGGAGACGTGCTGGAGGGAGAAGTTCACCGAACGCGAGAAGGACGTCGTCGCGCTGGTCGCCACCGGCGCCAGCAACGTCGAGATCGCGGGCGTCCTCGGGCTGTCGGAGACGACCGTCAAGTCGCACGTGTCCAGCGTGTTGGCCAAACGGGGACTGCGCAACCGCGTCCAGCTGGTGGTCTGGGCCTTCCGGAGCGGGACCGTCCCGGTCCGGGGCGGGGCCACGGTCTCCTGAGCGGGCGGTTCCCGGAGGCGGTCAGGAAACGTCGTCCGGTGTGCCCGACCGGGAGTCCACCAGGACCTGCACCCCGTCCAGGACGCGCTCCAGGCCGAACTCGAACTCGTGGTCGGGCGAGTACACCGCATTGTGCTCCCTGCCCACCGTGCCACCGACGCGGGAGGCGAGCGGGTAGTCGCCGTCCCGGGTGAACGCCGCCAGCAGCGGGCCGTGGGTGCTCCACCACTGGCCGTCGGTCATCCCCGTGGCCCGCTCGGTCTCGCTGACCGCCGCGGCCTGGCTGGCGGCGCCCTCCGCGTAGCTGTTGACCAGACTGACCGTGGAGTCCATCTCGACGTCGGTCAGGCCCAGACCGTCCACGGCGGACAGTTCGTACTCGTACTTGGCGATGAGGTGGGGGCCGAGCAGACGGCCACGCGGGGTCTGGAGCATCCACGGGTGGCGCAGGAGCAGCCGCCAGTTCGCGCGGGCCACCGCGCTCAGCCGGTCGCGCCAGTGCCCGGGGCGCTCGTCCCGCGCGTACAGGTCCGCGTAGGCGGCGTCGAGCATCAGGTCGACCAGCTCGCCCTTGCCGGGGACGTAGGTGTACAGCGACATGGTCCCCACGCCCAGCCGCTCGGCGACCTTGCGCATGGACAGGGCGGCGATCCCGTCGCTGTCGGCCATCTCCGAGGCCACGGCCACGATCCGGTCCACGCTCAGGTCGGGTTTGTTCCGGCGGCTGAGCGGCTCCTGGGTCCGCCACAGCAGGGCGAGGCTGCGCGCGGGGTCGCCGCTCTTGGGGTACTGCGTGGGCATCGGCCGTCCTGCTCTCCGGTCCGGTGTACCGGTCAGTCTAGGGCAGTACACCCGCCTCGCGGGGCCGGGCCCCGCGAGGGAGACGGCCTCCGGAGTCGCGGGACCGGTCAGGAACGGGGGACGAACGAGCCCCCGGCGGCGGCGTCGGCGGCCACCCGGGCTGCCAGGTCCAGGTCCTCGCGGGTGACGGGTTCGCGGCTGACGAAGAGCCGGTAGTAGACCGGTGCGACCGCCGAGCGCACGACCTCCACGGGATCGGTGCCGTCGGGGACCTCGCCCCGGGCCACGGCTTCCGTCACGAGGACGGCGGCGCGCGCGTGGCGGTCGGTCATGAAGGCGCGCAGCGCCTCGGCCACGCGGGGGGAGGAGAACGCGGCGGCGACGGAGGCCGCGGACACGGACCCCTCCGGCGCCTCGGTGAAGCCGTGCAGCACGGTCGTGTTGAGGGCCAGCAGGTCGGTGTGCAGGGCACCGGTGCGCTCGGGTTCCCACGGGTGCGTGGTGGACCACTCCAACGCGGCGGACAGCAGCCCCTCCACCCCGCCCCAGCGGCGGTAGACGGTGGCCTTGTGGACGCCGGAGCGGGCGGAGACGCGTTCGACGGTGAGTCCGGCGTAACCGTGCTCGCCCAGTTCGTCGAGGGTCGCTTCGAGCACGGCGGCGGTGTTGCGGGCGGTGCGGCCGCCCGGCCTGGTGGTTCCGGGTGTGTCAGAGGTCATAACGCAACTCTAGTTGCATTTGTAGGGCGCGTCTGCCATAGTCACTATTGCGACAGTAGTCGCATCAGGTACTTCCGAAGGAGGAGATCACGATGGGCCGAGGACACGAGACCCCACGTCCCCAGAACGTCTCCACCGTCCCCCGGAGGTCCGCGTGTCCCTCTCCGTCGTCTGCACCCGGCTGTCCTTCGCCTGGCCCGACGGCACGTCCGTCCTGAACGGCCTGGACGCCGCCTTCGGTACCGGCCGGACCGGACTCGTCGGCCGCAACGGCAGCGGCAAGTCCACCCTGCTCCGCCTCGTCGCGGGGCGTCTGCGCCCGGCCTCGGGCGCGGTGTCGGTGGACGGTGACGTCGGGTACCTGGACCAGGGGCTCACCCTGGACACCGGCCGCACCGTCGCCGAGCTGCTCGGCATCGACCGGGTCCGCGCCGCGCTGCACGCCATCGAGGCGGGTGAGGCCACCGAGGACAACTTCGCCGCCGTCGGCGAGGACTGGGACGTGGAGGAACGCGCCCTGGCCCAGCTCGAACGGTTCGGCGTCGCCCTCGCGGGGGACGCCCCGCTGGACCGCCCCGTCGGCACCCTCTCCGGAGGGGAGGCCGTGCTGGTCGCGCTCGCGGGGCTGGCCCTGCGGCGCCCCGCCGTCACCCTGCTGGACGAGCCCACCAACAACCTCGACCGCCGCGCCCGGGAGCGGCTCCACGACGCGGTCGGGTCGTGGAACGGGGTGCTCATCGTGGTCAGCCACGACCGCGAGCTCCTGGAACGGGTCGACCAGATCGCCGAACTCCGGGACGGAGGGGTGCGCGTGTGGGGCGGCAACTACTCCGCCTACACCGAGCAGCTCGCCGCCGAGCAGGATGCGGCCCGGCGCATGGTGCGGGTGGCCGAGGGCGACGTGCGCAGGGAGAAGCGCCAGCTCGCGGACGCCCAGGTCAAACTGGCCCGGCGGGTGCGCTACGGCAAGAAGATGTACGACACCAAGCGCGAGCCCCGCGTGGTCATGAAGCAGCGCAAGCGCGACGCCCAGGTGGCGGCGGGCAAGCACCGCGTCATGCAGGAGGGCAGGCTGTCCGGGGCCAGGGAGGAACTGGTCAGGGCGGAGGGCGCCGTACGCGACGACGACACCATCCGGATCGCCCTGCCCGGCACGGAGGTCCCGGCCGGACACGGGGTGCTGGAGCTGGGCGTTCCGGGCGGCGGGCGGCTGTACGTGCGCGGACCCGAACGGGTGGCGCTGGTCGGACCCAACGGGTCGGGCAAGACCACCCTGCTCCGTGCGGTGGTCGGCCGGGGGAGCCATCCCCGGGCCGAGGTGGTGCACGCCGCGGACCGGATCGGCTACCTGCCGCAGCGGCTGGANGACCTGAGCGTGCTCGACAACGTGCGCGCGGCGGCGCCGTCCGCCACGCCGCACCGGGTGCGGGCCAACCTGGCCCGGTTCCTCATCCGGGGGAACCGGGTGGACCAGAGGGCGGGCGACCTCTCCGGGGGCGAGCGGTTCCGGGTCGCGCTGGCCCGGCTGCTGCTGGCGGACGATCCGCCCAGGCTGCTGGTGCTGGACGAGCCCACCAACAACCTCGACCTGGACAGCCAGCGGCAACTGGCCGAGGCCCTCGCGGACTACCGGGGCGCGCTGCTCGTGGCCAGCCACGACCACGCGTTCCTGCGGGAGGTCGGGGTGACCCGCTGGTGGCGGACCGAATGGGGGTGCGCACCGGTGGAGGCGTCCGGAAACTGATCAGGCGGGCTTGGCCGGGCAGCCCACCAGGTGATCATCGACCACGCCCACGGACTGGAGGTAGGAGTAGACGATGGTCGTGCCGACGAAGGTGAAACCGCGCTTCCTCATGTCCTTGCTGACCCGGTCCGAGAGCGGGGTGCTCGCGGGGACCTCCGACGGCTCGGTGAAGCGGTTGACCACGGCCGAGCCGTCCACCCAGCCCCACAGGTAGTCGGCGAAGGTGCCGTACTCGGCGCGTACCCGCTGGAAGGCCCGTGCGTTGCGGGGGAGGGAGGCCACCTTGAGCCGGTTGCGGATGATCCCGGCGTCCCGGAGGAGCCGTTCGGTCTCCTCCTGGCCGTAGTCCGCGACGCGGTCGGGGTCGAAGCCGTCCAGGGCGCGCCGGTAGTTCTCCCGTTTGTTGAGCACGGTGGCCCAGGACAGCCCCGCCTGCGCACCCTCCAGGACGAGCATCTCGAAGAGGTGGCCGTCGTCGCGTGAGGGCCTGCCCCACTCATCGTCGTGGTAGGCCCTCATCAGCGCGGACGGTCCCCGTGCCCAGGCGCAGCGCTGGTCGGACATGGTGACTCCTCGGGGCCGACGGCGGTGGTCGCCTCCATGGTGCCCTGTCCCGGGGACGGTCCGCGGCGGGTGGTCTCCGGAAGACCCGGCGGGGCCCGGGGGCGCGCTCACGCGTGCCCCCGGTGGGCGCCGTCCTGGTGTCCGCCTCGGGAACCTCCGTTCGGGGCGCGGGGTTCCCTTCCATGGAACAGGGACGTTCCGTCGGAGGAATGGTCCTCCCTCTTCTGTGGACACCCCACGACCCTGTTCCTTCTCTCCACATGAAGCCTTATAAGCACCAGCAGTAACAGCAGCACCAAACTTCACTAAGAGCTACAAAGATCCCTATATCCAACGAATCCACATAACGCGTACGTCACAAAAAACGGCTGTGGCCATAAATCCGGGTAAGGCGCGCATCATATGTCGGTGGAAGGGCAGGACGAGCGCGGAGCAGGGGAGGAAACCGGGTCGTGACGAGTGGCGCGGAGGTGCCGGACGGTCATGAGACACCGGTCGGACAGGAGGCACAGGCGGCCTGCTACAAGGAGCTCGTGGACCCCGAATGGTCCGGACCGGCGGGTCGCAGACGCCCCATCCTGACCGTCCACGGACCACGGGGGTACGGCAAGTCCCACTTCGTCCTGCACAAGGCGCGTGAACTGGAAAGGCTCGGCGTTCCCTACGCCCACCTCGACCTCTCCGAGGTCCGCTACCACTCCAGTGTTCCCGACGCCTTCACCGACATCGCCTCCCACCGGGAGAAAGGGCTCGCCCGATCCCTGAGATACTACGGGCGCCTCCAGTTCCCCCGCCTCTGGATCTCCCTGGTCACCATTCGCCTGGAGATCGACCCCGACCCGGCACCGGGCGACGAGGCCGACATCAGGAGCGGGACCGACCCGGCCCACACCCAGATCAAGGATCTGGTGAACGAGGTGTGGCCCGACGGCAGGGGCCGGGTGAGCAGGTTCCTGGGTGAGACGAGCAACTTCCTGGGCAACGCGGGCAACCTCATGCCGCCCGCCGAGCTGACCGGCGTCGACCCGCTGCCCGTCGACCTCGCCCGGTGGGTCGCCGCGGTCTCCGGGGTGGGCGCACGCGTCCTGGAGCGCGTCTTCGAGTGGATGCGCACCCAGGGCCAGGGCGGACAGGCCAGGGACCAGGTGGCCGACTCCCTCTACCACCTGTGGTGGCAGGCCAGGGACCCCGACGCCGTGGACGCCGTGTCCCGCGTCTCCAACCGGGAGAAGGTGGCCCGTTTCCTGAGCGAGGCGCTGTTCGCCGACCTCCAGCACACGGCCAGGCGGGTGGGTTACCAGCCCACGCCCGTCCTCCTGCTGGACAACGCCGACCGGGGCGTGGGACCCGTGCTCCTCCGCTCCCTGGCCGAGGCACCGGCGCCCTTCAGCGGAACCGCGCTCTTCGGCGGTGTCGGCTTCCCCGAACCGCTCACCGTCGTCGCCACCACGTCCGAGCTGGTCGACGGGGTGCCCCTCGAACGGTTCTACGAGGACACCCGACAGCACATGCGGTTCTCGCGCCTGACCCCGCTGGACCGGCGCGACATCGGTGAGCTGTTCTCCCGCGCCCGCCTCCGGGCCAGGGGCAGCGGCCACGTCTCGAACGAGATCGTCGACCTCATGGCCGACTTCACCGGAGGGCACCCCGGCACCACCGCCCAGCTCGCCGACGCCTGGGTCGCGGTCCGGGGCAACAGTCTGCACGCCGCACTCTCCCACCGCCCCGTGGACCCGGCCACGAGGTTGGAGTCCGCCGTGACCGTCGAGGAGCACATGCTCACCATGGCTCTGGGCGTCGAGCCCGACCAGCTCGACCACCGGCTCTGGGAGGCGCTCGTCACCTGTTCCGCCGCGAGGGAGCCCGACGCGGGGCTGTGGCTGAACCGGTCGGGCGAGCTCACCGAGCGGGTCGAGGAGGAGCGCCTCCTCAACCACGCGCTGTGGGACCGGACGAACCCGGAGGCGACCACGGTGCTGCGCCGCCTCCTGTCCCGCAGCCTGGCCAGGCGCCCGACCGGCGCACCGGGGGACTGGGACGCCGTCCACCGCGGGCTCGCCGACTACTACCAGAGCGGGGAGTCCGACCACCGCCGCTCGGCCGAGTACGCGATCTACCACCGCCTCTGCGCGGGGCAGCTGAGCCGTGTGGCCTGGCACCTCCAGGGCTGGCTCAGGGCCCCCGACATCGGCGGAGAGGAGTGGATCCGGCTGCTGCGGGGCATCACCGCGGCGCCCCTGCGTGTCCGTCCGTCGTTCCCCCTCCTGGACGCGTGGACGAACGCGTGGCAGCGGCACGCGGCCCTGGAGGACGCGGAGGACACGGAGGAGACCGAGACCGTCCTCAAGCTCGTCACGGCCCGCCAGATCCTCAACGACCCCGACCTCTTCCGCTCCGGTGCCCTGCACTCGGTCTGCCACATGGCGCTGAACGACCTCGCCGGGCGGGCCCCGAAGGGAGCGGCGCACATCTTCGAGGAGGCGGCCTGGCACCTGCGGCTGGTCGCCAGGTTCGGTGCCCAGGCATGAGCGACCGTCCACCGGACCGCATGTCAGAGAAGGGACGACCATGACCGGCCCCAACGACGCGCCCCCGTCCCCGCACACGCCGAGAGGACCGAGCTCCCTCATGCGGAGGTGGCTGCGGCGCTGGTGGAGACTGGTCGTGCCCATGGCGGCACTCCTGCTCCTGGTCCCGGCCCTCCTCTACTGGGAGGTGTTCACCTGCGGCGGGCCCGGAAACGGGGTGAGCCTGTCCGGAGGGCAGTGCGTGGGCGTCACCGACGGCTCGTACGTCTACCACGAGGAGTACGCCGAGATCCAGGCCGACATCGCCGCGGAGAACGCCCGGGTGGCGGAGGAGGCCGAGGGGCCCGTCGTCCGGATCGCCCTTCTGGGCATACTCACCTTCGGTGAGGTCAGCCCCATGGACCCCACCCGCATGGTCCGGTCACTGGAGGGTGCCTACACCGCCCAGATGCGGGCCAACCACACCCCCCACTTCGGCGACCAGAGCCCCGGGATCCAGCTGTACCTGGCCAACATGGGCAGTCAGCAGCGGCAGTGGGAGCCGGTCGTGGACGACCTCATCGCCATGTCCGAGGACGAGGAGAGGCCGCTGGTCGCGGCCATCGGCATGGGCGTGAGCGTCGAGTCCACACGGGACGTGGCCGCCCGCCTCCACGAGCACATGATCCCCATGGTGTCCGCGGCGGTCACCGCCGACGGCCTCGCGCGCCCGGACACCCCGGGCCTGATGCGCGTCGCGCCCAGCAACACCGAGTACGTGCGGGCACTGCGCGCCTACCTCGACGACCTGGATGAACCGGTCAGGGCGTCCCTGGTCTACGACTCCAACGAGCCCGACCTGTTCGTCAGCTCCCTGCGTGAGGCCTACGAGAACCGGCTCGGCGTCTACATCTCCGGGCCTCCCCAGGAGTACGTCGGAACGACCGTCGGCGACCCTCCCCGCGCGGGCCTGTTCGACACCGTGACCCGCAACGTGTGCGCCTCGGGCACCAACACGGTGTTCTTCGCAGGCCGGGCCCCGGACCTCAGGGAGTTCCTCGCCTCCCTCGCCAACCGGGCCTGCGTCGACCAGCACTTCCGGGTGCTGTTCGCCGTCATCGGCCTGACCGCCCTGGGCGACGAGGAGATGATGGAGCACCTGCGCGAGGGGGACATCACCCTGGTCTACGCCTCGTCCGTGGACCCCCGCTGGAGCACGGGTGACCCCTCGGCGGACGTGCCGGAGCACTATCCGTCCTTCGTCAACGCCTTCCACGAGTACGTCGGGGACGACGATCCCGCCGCCTTCGACAACGGGTACGCCCTGGTCAACCACGACGCGTTCGCGGTGGCGGCCAGCGCCGTGCGGATGACCAACGACATGGAACTGGAGGGGCCGCCCACCGCGGAGGAGGTGGAGTCCCAGATGATGCTGCTCAACAGCGCGTACACGGTCCGTGCGGGCGGCGGCACCCTCAGCTACAGCGACGATTCCGACGGTGGGGCGGTCGGCAGGTACGTGCCCGTCGTCGAACTGCCCCTGGAGGGGCAGCTTCCCCGGCCGCAGCCGCACATCATCGGCGGCCCCGGCCCCCAGTGACCCCTGCTCCGGTCCCGTCCCCGTCGCCTCTCCGGGACGGGACCGGAGCTGTCTCCCCACGGTCCGAAAGATTCCTTACGCCGTACGGAATTATCTCGGGGGCCCTGGTGTTCCCTGGTTCGTAGGCCGTACAGTACGGCGTACGGAAGCGGAGGGGGAGGGGGAACGTCGTGGACACGACCGGATACGCGGTCACCGCGCACGGCCTGGGCAAGCGGTACGGGAGGAGCTGGGCGCTGAGGGGGTTCGACCTGGAGGTGCCCACCGGAAGCGTGTGCGGGCTGCTCGGACCCAACGGCGCGGGCAAGACCACCGCCGTGCGCGTCCTGACCACGCTGCTGCGAGCGGACGAGGGCACGGCGCGCGTCGCCGGGCACGACGTGGCGGCGGAGGGCGACGCGGTGCGTCGGAGCATCGGCCTGGTGGGTCAGAACGCGGCCGTCGACGAGGTGCTCAGCGGGCGGCAGAACCTGGAGATGTTCGGGCGCCTGTACCACCTGGGCGCCCGGCGGGCCGCCGCGCGGGCGGACGAACTGCTGGAGCGCTTCCGCCTGGCCGACACGGGGAGGAAACCGGTCAGCGCCTACTCCGGCGGCATGCGCCGTCGCCTGGACCTGGCCGCGAGCATGATCCTGTCCCCGCCCGTGCTGTTCCTGGACGAGCCCACGGTCGGGCTCGACCCGCGCGGACGCAACGAGGTGTGGAGCGCGGTCCGCGCCCTGGTGGAGGGCGACACGACCGTGCTGCTGACCACCCAGTACCTGGAGGAGGCCGACCAGCTCGCCGACCGGATCTCGGTGGTCGACTCCGGACGCGTCATCGCCGAGGGCACCCCAGAGGAGCTCAAGTCCCGTCTGGGCGGCGACCGGCTCGACGTGGTGCTCCACGACGACGCCGCGCTCGACGGGGCCGCGGACCTCGTCGGCCGGGTGGTCGGCGCGCGGCCCGGGACCGAGGCCGACACGCGCCGGATCAGCGTCGGCGTCACGGACCGGGTCGCGGCCCTCACCGAGGTGGCGCGTGCCCTGGAGGAACACGGGATCGCGGTGGAGGACCTCGCGCTGCGCCGACCGACCCTGGATGAGGTGTTCCTGCACCTGACCGGCGGCGGGGACGGCCGGGACGAGCGGGACGAACGTGTGGAGGAGAGCCGATGAACGACACCGTTGTCCGGTCCGGTGGACCCACGGCCACCGACCGGTTCCTCTGGGCGCTCGCGGACGGGTGGACCATCACCCGGCGCGACCTCGTCCACTGGACGCGCCAGCCCGGCCAGCTCGTCGTCGGGCTGCTGTTCCCCGTGGCGATGGTGCTGATGTTCGGGTTCCTGTTCGGCGGGGCGATGACCGTGCCCGGCGGCGGGGACTACCGGGAGTTCCTGATGCCCGGCATGTTCGCCATGGCGATGGTCTTCGGGGTGGGCGAGACGGTCACCGCCGTGTCGGGGGACGCCGCACGCGGGGTGACCGACCGGTTCCGGTCCATGCCGATGGCGCCCTCGGCCGTCGTGGTGGGCCGGTGCGCGGCGGACATGCTCAGGTCCGCGATCACCCTGGCCCTGCTGGTCGCCTGCGGTCTGCTGGTGGGATGGCAGTGGCACGGAACCCCGGGTGGGGCCGCGGCCGGGATCGGACTGCTCCTGCTGCTGCGCTTCGCGCTGGTGTGGGTGGGCGTCTACGTCGGCCTGGCCGTCCGGGGCGAGGGCGCCGTCACGGCCGTGCACACCCTGGAGTTCCCACTGGGATTCCTGTCCAACGCGTTCGTGGCGACGGCGTCCATGCCGCTCTGGCTGGGCGCGGTGGCGGACTGGAACCCGCTGTCCTCCACGGTCGCCGCGACCCGGGAGCTGTTCGGCAATCCGGGGTGGGGCGGGGAGAGCTGGATCGCGCAGAACGCCGTGCTCATGGCGGTGGTCTGGCCGCTGGCCATCACGGCGGTGTTCTTCCCGCTCTGCGTCCGCAGGTTCCGGGCGCTGGGCGGCTGAACCCTACGGGTTCGGGCCTTCCTCCATCGCCGCGAGGAGGGCCCGGGCCCGTCTGCGCTGGTGTGCGACGAACGGCATCAACACGAACAACAACAAGGCGAAGAATACGATCCCCGCGAGGTTGATCCATTCATGGACACTGATCATCGAGTCTGTGTGGTGACGAAACAGCACCCATGCGTTGAGCACTAGCGCCAGGGTGAAGATCGTGGACTGAGTCTTCGGCCAGTACGGCGCGTTCAGCGTCGCCTTGGCCTGGTACCAGGCGATCTGGTTGGTTTCCGGGTCGGTTCCGGGGACTCCTTTGCGGACCAGTCGTCCGGCCTCGCGCATCTGGGCGCGGTCAGTCTCTGGGAGGAGCTTCTCCGGAATCACCCACCAGGTGAACACTCCCATGCCTATCCCGAAGCAGCATCCCGAAGCCGCCCCGGTCAGCAGGGCCCACGACACGCTGGCCTCGTTGGCCAGCACGATGACCATGAGGAAGAACGTCGTGACGCAGCCGAAGAAGACGCCGCTGAGAACACCGACGATGATTCCGTACCGACCCGGCTTCTGATGGGCGTAGCGACGTATGCGGTACGCGCGTGAGGGGCGCTGCTGGTTCACAGGGCCGCCCTCTGGTGGGACGCGTCGTAGAGGTCGCAGAAGGCCCGCATCCGTCGGCGTTGTGGGAGAAGCACCAGGTTGGCGGCGGCCATACCGGAGCCGAGGATGATCGAGTGCAGGCCGAACGCCATGAGGCTGGGGTCACCGTCCCGCATGCTCTGTACGAGCACGTACACACCGCTCAAGGCGAGGAAGCCGCAGCCGATGAGACTGATCGTCAGAACGTGCTGGTACGTCAATGGAACACGCATTCTGGTGGCTGCTCCGGCGTAGACGCGGGCGAGGAAGTTCACCTGGGGGTCATCGCCCATGACGGCATCGCCGGCCAGGGCCCGAGCGGTGCGCAGCCGTTCCCTCGTCGTCCACGGGGGCAGGGCCTTCGGCTCCACGAAATCCAGGAAGACGAAGAGGATCAGGACCGCTGTCAGGAGGATCGGAAAGGACACCAGACAGACAGTTCCGACCGTGTTGGCGAGACTGCCGGTCGTTTCCGCCCAGGTCCGCCACCCCTGGTCTCCGGTGAACCAGGCGATGGAGTCCGTGACGGCGAAAAGACCCTTCACCACCAGGAGAACGGCGGCGAGCACGACGTCCAGGACCGCGCAGGCCACCATCACACCGAACCCCGGGCCGTACAGTTCCGTGTAGCTCGGAAACCGGTTGGTCGGGGGTTGGTGCACGGGTCCTCCGCTGGGCCCGGAACGGGGGAACGCGCGGTCGGGCCGGTACCGCGCCTGCACCGAATCCTAGACGAGACAGGACATACCGGGCGCCGTGTGACCACTTTCGGACACAGGTTCCGTCCTTCTCAGAGGTCGCTTCCACCACTCGGGCCCGTCCTCATCCGCCGTGATCTTGTACTTATAGCGAGTTTCGGCGCCGAACTTGGCTATAAGTACAAGCTCATCCGAGGTCAGAGCACTCCAGTCACACCGGCAACGGAACCGGGTAGTGCACCGGGCTAGCGCTGCCAGGGTTCCGGCAGCGGCGAGCCCTCGCGCATCAGCCCGTCGAGGCGCTCCCACTCCGCGTGCGCGGTACCCAACGCGGCCCGCGCGGCGACCACGCCGCCGTGCGTCCTCAACTCCTCGCTCACGGTGTCGTAGAGCAGGGTGGCGGCCTCCGCGTCACCAGTGGTGACGTGCCATGCGGACGGGATCACGCCGGTCTTGGCCCACTGGTCCAGGGCGTCGAACAACCCGTCCGCGCGACGGAGGACGCGCACAGCGTCCTCGCGCTTTCCGGGGTGTGCGAGGACGCGCGCCAACTGTCGCGCGACGGCGTCCGCACGGTTGTCCGGCAGCGTCCATTTGTCCTTGGTGCTCGCGGCGGTCATGCCGTCACCTCCGCGCGCCCCGCGATGTCGGCGAGTACGGCGATGCCGAGACGGTCACGGTCCACGTGGGCCGCGCGTGCGTGCTGCTGACGTGCCTCGTGTGCGAGGTAGAACCTCGGCACCATCGCGGCGGAGGACTGCGTCTCGCGGGGATCGTCCACGGGCGCGTAGTCACTCGGCATGGGCGAGGGAACAGAGGGGGCAGCGTCCGCCGGGCGCCGCGGGGCGGGAACCACCGGAGCGACCTCCGCGACGGTGGGAGCGAACCCCGGGCCGGTGGGGAGCGCGGGCAGCGGCTGCGCGTACCTACGGACGCGGTTCGCCCGACGTGCGAGGGCTTCCGCCCGCACCTCCGCACGGAGGACGCGTGGGGCCGCGTGCAGGCCCCGGGCGGGGCGAAGCGCCCGGGAGATCAGACAGACCAGAGTCATAAGGTGGTGCATGTTGACGCTCCTGTTAAGCGTTGGCCATGGCCCGGGGACGGTTACCGCCGTCCGCCGGGTCCCTGCATACGAGGGGTTTCCACTGTATACGACTGTTCATTGCTAGTCCATGGTTACCCGCGCACTCCCCCGGGGGACTCCCGTGGCCTTTGCCCTACCAAGCTGGACACATGGACATTCCACCGGGGTACGGCCCCGATACGGACATTGACGAGTTGGCCATGCCGCCTGTGTGGTTGCAGCTAGCCGCGATCCTGGTAGCGCGCATGGAAGCGGGACGGTATCGGCCTGGACGTGCGATCCCGTCGCTTACCCAACTGACACAGGAATTCGGCGTCTCGCGTGGAACGGTGGCGAAAGCTACGAAGTACCTAGCGGACACCGGGCGTGTGAAGTCCGTCCACGGTCGCGGCGTGTTCGTGCTGCCACGGGAGTAGGGCGTTCGAGCAGCGCGTCTGATGTCTCGCGGTCACGCATGATGGACCGCTTGGCGCACGCGGCGCACCTCGCACGGGAACGCGGACACGTACGGCACCCGCGCGCGTGCGAGGCACCTCTGATGGACTGCCCGGATACGTTGCTGGTGTGGCTGGGGTGCTCCACTCTCGGATGATCTTGTACTTATAGCCAAGTTCGGCGCCGAGACTCGCTATAAGTACAAGATCACGGCG
>NZ_ANAX01000302.1 GCF_000341065.1 Nocardiopsis halotolerans DSM 44410
CCGAGGACGCTGTCCACCGCCACCGTCCCGCCGTGCAGCTCCACCAGGTTGCGCACGATAGCCAGCCCCAGCCCGCTGCCGCCGGTGCGCCGGTTGCGCGACTTCTCCGCCCGCCAGAACCGGTCGAACACGTGCGGCAGGTCCCTCGCCGGGATGCCCACACCGGTGTCCGCCACCTCGACGACCACCTCGTCCCCCGAACGCCGCACCCCCGCGGTGACCGTCCCGGGCGCCGGGGTGTGCCGCAGCGCGTTGCCCAACAGGTTCCCCACCACCTGCACCAACCGCGTCCGGTCGGCGACGACCACCACGTCCTCGGTCTCCGCGACCAGCCGCAGCCCGGACTCCCCGGCCCGCAGCCGCTGCCCGTCCACCACCTGCTCCACGAGGGCGCCCGCGTCCACCGGCTCCGGCGACAGCCGCAGCTTGCCCGCGTCCGCCAGGGCCAGGTCCCGGAGGTCGTCGACGATGTCCTGGAGCAGCAGCGTCTCGCCGACCAGCATCCCCATCCGGTCCCGGTCCAGGTCGGCGATCCCGTCCTGGGCCGCCTCCAACCAGCCGCGCAGGTTGCTCAGCGGCGTCCGCAGTTCGTGGGAGACGTCGCTGACCATCGCCTTGCGCTGGTCCTCCAGCCGCTCCAGGTGCTCCGCCATCTCGTTGAACGCGTCCGCCAACTGCCCGATCTCACCGGAGTCGCGCACAGTGACCCTCGAACTCCCCTGCCCCTCGCGCATCCGCCGCACGGCGTCGGTCAACGCGCGCACGGGTCGGACGAGCCGGGCGGACACCGCCACGCTCACCACCACCGTCAGCACCAGGACCAGGGACACCACGCCGAACACCCGCACCAGGCTCTCGCCCGCCAGCGGCATGACGCCCGCCGACTCCTGCTCCGGATCGTCGATGAACAGCAGCGCGGCCGGAGCCACGTACGGATCGAGCTGCTCGCGCCGGGCGGAGTCCAGGCAGGCGGAGGTGCGTGCGTCGAACCGCGGCGGCGCGGGAGGGGCCTCCGGGTCCTCCTCGGGGTCGGCCACGCCGGATTCCGGCGCGGGGAGCGGGTACTCCGGGTCCCGGTCGGTCTCCCGGGGCGGCTGTACCACCGTCCCCGTCTCCTGGTCGACCGGTGCCTGCGGGGGCCGTTGGGGCCGGGACTCCTCGCTCCCGTCCCCGGCCGTCCCCCCTCCGCCGTCCTCCGGCGGGGCGGAGGGGGACGCGGTGCCGTCCACGGGCCCGCCGCCTTCGGAGGGGTCGTCCTGCGGAGCCACGGGGTCCCGGGGAGCACGTGCCTCGTCAGCGGGCGGCGGGAAACCGGACGCGGGAACCCGGGAGAACGCCGTGGGGAGCCCCGTGACCCCGTCGATCCGGAACTCGGCCGGTACCCCCTCCTCGAGGTCCTCGACGCCGAGGCAGCTCCGGACCAGCTGGTTCAGCTCCTCCAACGCCTCCCGTTCGCTCTCGGCGGGCTCCTCCAGCCGTCCGAGCCAGCAGTCCGCCCGCATGGCCGCGTCCAGCCCAGCACCGGTCACGACGGGCCGCCCGCTCGGTCCGACCACCACCTCCGCGTCCACGCCGTACCTCCCGACCAGGCACTCCTTGCCGGCCGTGGCCACGTCCAGCAGCGGGGCCGCCTCCTCGTCCGACAGGGCGAACGGCCCCACGGCGCGGGGGTCGATGCGTCCGGTGACGTCCGGGGCGAGGGTGACGTCCACCGCCAGCGGGTCGACCACCGACGTCGTCCGGGGCGGGAGCGGCCGGGCCTCCTCCGCGGAGTCCGCGATCAGTCCGCGGTTCTCGGTGGTCAGGACGATCCGGCGCCCCGTCTCCTCGGACAGGTGCCGTACCGTCTCGCGCACGCCGTCCCAGGCGGGGTGGGTGGCGGCGTAGGCGACGAGCGTGTCGTGGATGCGGGTGTCCACGGCCAGCGTCTCCCCATGCTGCACGGTGAGCGACTCCGACGTCCTCTGCACAGTCAGCCACGTCGTCGCGGAGATCGAGCAGACCGCCACCAGCACCGAGCTCGCCAGCATGCGCGCCAGCAGGCTGTGCCGCAGCGCGCCCCTACGCCGAGCGGCCATCGGCGGTCCCGACGAGTTTGTAGCCGACGCCGTAGACGGTCACCAACCGCACCGGCCTGCGCGGATCCGGCTCCAGCTTCCGGCGGAGGTTCTTCACGTGCACGTCGATGGTGCGCTCGGTGATGAACCGGCTGATGCCGTGGATGTGCTCCAGCAGCTGGGCGCGGGACAGGACCCGGCCCGGTTGGGCGGCGAGCGCCGCGAGCAGCTGGAACTCGGCGGGGGTGCACTCCACCGGGGCGCCGTCCACCCGCACCGCGTGGCGTGACGGGTCCACGGCGACCGGACCCGCGTGCAGCACCCGGTCCGCGTCCTCCGGGTCCCTGCGGGACCGGCGCAGCAGCGTGCGCACCCTGGCCATGAGCTCACGCGGGCTGTAGGGCTTGGCGACGTAGTCGTCCGCGCCCAGGTCGAGCCCGGTCAGCAGGTCGTCCTCGGTGGAACGGGCGGTGAGCATCAGCACCGCCACGTCGGACTCGGCGCGCAGGGCGCGACACGCGTCGAGGCCGCTCATGACCGGCATCATCACGTCCAGGACGACCAGGTCGGGACGCTCACGGTGGTGTGCCGCGACCGCGGCGCGCCCGTCGTGCACGACGCGGACGAAGTGCCCCTCGTGCTCCAGGTACCGCCGGATCAGGTCGGCCTGGTTGACGTCGTCCTCGGCGACCAGCACATGCGCCACGGTGACCTCCATCGGCTCACGGCCCCTGGGGGCCTTGATGCGGCTCGATCGTACGTGCCGGTGACAGGCTCCCGACCGGGCGCTCGGAGCCGTCCCAGGTCACCACACGGGACACACACGACGGGCACACAGGTTCTTCACATTCGTCCGCCAGTGTTCGGATCGTCCGGAACGCAGCACAAGCACGCCGGACGCCTTCCCGAACGAAGCCGGATGGATCCCATGCGCCCCACGATGCCCTCAGGACCCGCGCGGGTCCTGTCGTCACTCGCGGTCGTCGCGGCCCTGGCCGCGCTCACGGCCTGCTCGTCCGCTCCCGCCGAGGACGAAGCCTCGGCACAGGAGGAGTCGGCGGCCGACACCGCCGCCGAAGGCGACGGAACCGACGGCGCGAGGATCGCCACGGTCGTCGGTGGCGGGATCGACGTCCACGCCGAGCCCGGCGGCGACGAGGTGCTGCACACCCTCGCCAGCCCGAACGACTTCGGAGTGGACCGTACGTTCCTGGTCGAACGGAACGAGGGGGAGTGGCTGGAGGTGCTGCTGCCGGTCCGGCCGAACGGCAGCACGGGCTGGATCAGGAGCGACGAGGTGGAACTGACGTCCACGTCGTACCGGTTGGATGTCGACCTCGGCGACTTCACGTTCACCGTCTTCGACGGTGACGAGGAGGTGCGCGCCGGGGTGATCGGCACGGGGGAGGGAGAGACCCCCACCCCGCCCGGCCGGTACTACTTCACCGAACTGCTCCAGCCGCCGGACCCGGAGGGGCCCTACGGGGTCTACGCCTTCGGCCTGAGCGGGTTCTCCGAGACGTTGGAGACGTTCGCGGGCGGGCCCGGCCAGCTCGCCGTGCACGGCACCAACGACGAGGACGCCCTGGGCCGACAGGTCAGCCACGGGTGCGTCCGCGTGTCCAACGAGGACATCACCTGGATGGCCGAGAACCTGCCGATCGGCACCCCGGTCGAGATCTCCGCGTGAGGACGCCCGGCTCCGGGCCGCCGCGCGGGGCGGCTTCCCGCGCACACGAACCAGACAGAAGGACCGACATGCGCTTGAAGAGTTACCTGCTCATCGCCGGTGTTGCGGCGACGGCCCTGTTCGGCGCCGCCCCCGCGTCGGCGGACGACGCGGCCGAACCCCGACCCCCGGTCGACTGCGTGGGGGAGGCCGCTCCGCCTCAGGGCGGACCGGGCGCGGACGGCTCGCCGTGCGAGGAGGACAGCGGCCTGACGTGTGAGGACCCCGAGGCGGCGGAGAGCGGTCTGCCGTGTGAGGACCTCGGGGACATCGCGCCCCCGCGGGAGGAGGACCCCGAACCCGCACCGCCCCAGGACGGGGAAGAGACGGCTGAGGAGGAGCGCGGGGACCAGATGACGGAGGCCGAGCGGGAGGCGATCGAGGAGGCCCAGGCTCCCGCCCCCGTGGAGATGGACCCGACCTACACCGGCTGAGCCGCCCCTCGGTACCGCCCCGTGGCGCGCACGGGGTGACACCGCGGGCGTCCGGGGCCCGTCGCACACGCGGCGGGCCCCTTTTCCGTGCGGGGACCCCGACGGCGGGACCGGAACCCCGCACGGGCGGACCGGGCACCGGAGGAACCGCGCGGAAGGGATGCCCGGCCCGCGCACCATGGGACCCACCCACCGGCGCCGCCGACCGGAGGTCCGGCTCAGGAGGCCCCGGAACCCCCTCCGGAGCCCTCCGACCGCGTGGGCGGCTCGACCGACTGCTGGTTCCGGAACACGTTGAGCGGGTCCCAGCGCTCCTTGACCCTCCGCAACCGGGGATAGTCGTCCTTGTAGTAGAGCTTCGACCAACGGTCCTCGGAGTGGTTCCAGGACGGGTCGTTCAGGTCGACGTCCGGGTAGTTGACGTAGCAGCCGTCGGTGGCGTCGTTGATCGCGGGGACCCCTCCGCTGGAGGCGAACGTCTTGCGGTAGACGTCGCGGATCCACGCGATGTGCTTCTCCACGGCGGACTCGGGCTCGACGCGCTTCCAGTAGACCTGGTACTGCACCTTCAGGACGGAGTCGCGCTGGGCCACGGCCGTCTCCCTCGGCGGCTGGTTGACGGCGCCGCCGTAGGAGTCGACCTGGATCAGGGCCTCCTTGTTGACGTAGTCGGTGTAGTGCTCCTTGCCCAGGTAGGCCCACATGGTCTCGATCTGCGCCCGGCTGAAGGGTTTGCGCAGGTAGGCCGACTTGTACTTGCCGCACCGGTTCTCGCCGGAGCCGTTCAGCGCCTGCGTGGCCGTCAGCCAGGGCAGCCGGCGGGGCGTCCGCAGCCCCTGGACCGGCGGGTGTTCCCCCATGGGCGCCGACATCTGTCCGGACTTCGGCTTGATGCGGCCGTCGACGGCCTCCAGGAACTCCTTCATGGCCCGCTCGCCCCCGGGATCGTCGGCGTCGACCTGGGCGACGAGGCCGATCTCCCCGTTGCTCACGTGGTTGAGTTTGAGCATCGCGAACAGCTTCCCGGACGGCTCCTCCGGGTCCTGGTGGTCGCGGAAGTACTCGCCGTACGCCGTGACCAGGGCGGCGAAGTCGTCCTTGGTGAAGTCGGACCACTTCCAGGAAAGGCCGGTGAGGAGCACGTTCGACGGGGGTTCGGGCAGGTCACGGAACCAGAAGCGGGTGATCATACCGAAGTTGCCGCCACCGCCCCCAGTGTGCGCCCACAGGAGCTCGCGGCGGTCGGGATCGGGGTCGTCCCGGGTGGCCAGGACGAGTTCGACCGAGCGGTCGGGGCGTACCACCGCCACCTCCACCGCGTACAGGTAGTCCACGGTGAGCCCCTGCTGGCGGGAGAGCAGGCCGTAGCCGCCGCCGGTGATGTGTCCGCCCATCCCCACCGAGTAACAGGAACCCCCGGGCAGGGCCCTCCCGCTGAGCGGGTACAGGTGGCTGTAGGCGTGCCAGTTGGTGGCACCCGCCTCCACGCAATACGCCTCCAGCGCGGGGTCGTAGGAGACCCCGCACATCGGACTGACGTCCAGGATCACGCGGACGTCCTCACCGCACACGAAGTCCTCGTAGCAGTGGCCGCCCGACCGCACGGTGACGCGCGTGCGGCCCGGGTGCTCCGGGGCCTGGTTGACCGCCTCGGACAGGGCGCGGGCGGCGCCCTCGGGCGAGCCCACCATCCGGACGTAGTCGGGCCGTGCGATCCAGCGCTGGTTGAACCCCCGGTTGAGCGCGGGATAGCGCTTGTCCGAGGGAGTGATGGTGGTCAGGGGAGGGATGCCGTGGCCATGGGTCATGCGTGCCGCCTGTGCCGGGAGGAGAACGGGACACCGCGAAACTACCCAACGTGATCGGGCACGAAAAGTAATCAGCCCCTTCTCCAGGGTTACGGACGGTGTTGGTGGACCGTAAGAGGGATGCTCCCGCCGCCGAAACGGGATTTCGTGCGTACGGGCATCCCCCGCACGCGGCGCCACCAGCGTGGGAGGGCGTTCCCGGAGCGGGGGGGACCTCCGGCGGCCCGGCGCGGCTCGCCGGTCCGCGTCCGGGCTCCGCGGGGGCGGCTGACCTAGGCTGACGCCATGGTTGAACTGCCGCAGCGCTGCGACGCCGTGGTCGTGGGCGCGGGGGTGTCCGGGCTGGTCGCGGCCGCCGACCTCGCCTCCGCCGGGCTCGACGTCACCGTCGTGGAGGCCGAGGAGACCGTGGGGGGACGCGTCCGCAGCAGCGTGCGGGACGGTTACGTGCTCGACCGCGGCTTCCAGGTCCTCAACACCGCCTATCCGGCGGTCCGCCGCCGCCTGGACCTGGACGCCCTGCGTCTGAGGGCCTTCCCCAAGGGAATGGCCGTGCGCACCGACCGGGGACGGCTGCGCCTGCACGTGTCCCCCTCGGGGGTCATGTCGTCGCTGTCCCTGCTGTCCGGGGCGCTCGTCCGGCCCTCCGACCTCTTCCGCCTGCTGGGCGTCGTGGCCGCGGACGCCCTGGAACCGGCCGACCGGATCAAGGCCCGCCCCGAGACCGACACCCTCACCGCGCTGCGACGGCGCGGCCTGGGCAAACGGGCCGTGAACACCCTGGTGCGCCCCTTCCTCACCGGCGTCTTCCTCGACGAGTCACTGAGCACGTCCAGCCGCGTCAACGACCTCGTCTGGCGCAGTTTCGCGCGGGGCCGCCTGACCGTTCCGGAGGCCGGTGTCCAGGCCGTCTCCGACCAGCTCGCGGCCCGGGCCGGGGACGCGCGGATCCTGCTGGGGACGCCCGCGCACGAGGTGGCGCCGGGGCTGGTGCGCACAGAGGCGGGAACCGTGAGGGCCCGTGCCGTCGTGGTCGCGGTCGGCCCGGGCGCGGTGCCCCGGCTCCTGCCGTCGCTGCCCGCGCCGGTGCTCAACCCCGCCACCACCTACTTCCACTCCCGACCCGCCGGCCCGGACGACGACCCGCTCCTCCACGTGGACGGACGCTCCCGACGCGGTCGGACCAAGCTGACCAGCGTCATGGTGATGACCGCCACCGCCCCGTCCTACGCCCCGCCCGGCCGGGCGCTGATCGCCTCCTCCACCGTGGGCCCCGACCAGCCCGCCGAGGCCGAGGTGCGCGCCGAGGCGGCCCGGATCCTGGGCACCGGCGACGGGGACTGGGAGCACCTGGACACGGTGCACATCCCCGACGCCCTGCCCGCGGCTCCGCCTCCCATGGGTGACCTGCGCCGTCCCGCCTGCCTGGAGGAGGGCCTCTACGTCGCGGGGGACCACCGCGACACCCCCTCACTCCAGGGCGCCCTGGTCAGCGGTGAGCGGGCCGCCGCGGCGGTCCTCGCCGACCTCGCCGACCTCGGCGGACGCTGAGCACGACGGCCGTCCACGCGCCGCCGGGGCACGCGGTCCTCAGCTCGTCAGGATCTGGGGTGAGACCGTCTTGAGCATCGCGTCGGCCCACTTCATCTGCCGCAGGGACTGCGGGTGGCACCGCTTGGTGAGCGCGAGCAGGTCGGCGTCCGCGACCGCCTGCGCGCCCTGGCCGAGCAGGTCCCAGTCCAGGGACACGCCCGCGGCCATCCGGTACAGCCGCCGCAGGTCGGCCAGGAGCAGCAGTTCGGGATCGGAGTCGTCGCCCGGCAGTTCGCCCGCCTCCTCGGTGGGCGGCTCCGGGTTCTCCAGGTTCGGCTCCCCCAGGTCCAGGCCGTAGCGGGACCCGGCCCCGACGATCTCGCGCACGTGCTCACGCGACCAGCGGACCAGGTCCCGCGCCACGTGGTGGATCTCCTGCTCCTCGGCGTGCCGGTCGGCGAGCCTGAGCAGTTCACCGGCCAGGGCGCTCTCCGAGTCGTACAGTTCGCGCAGCGCCACACCGATCCTCATCGCGCACCTCCGGTGACGTGTTCCTCGGAGGCGGCGTCGGGGCCGCCCACGGTCTCGGTCGTCCCGGCGCCGACCGGTCGGGACGCGGTCGTCGTCGGCGCGGGCGCCGGTGCCCCGCCGCCGGGGCCCACGAGTCGCAGCCGGGCGGCCGAGGTCTTGAACAGGGGCTGCTTGGACACCGGATCCCAGTCGGTGACGGTGACCTCGTTGGCCGCCCGGTCCCTCCGCCCGACCTCCTCGTCCGTCAGTCCGTCCCAGTAGCCGTAGTGGAACGGAACGAACAGCACCCCGGAACGGATCGCGTTGATCCGCGCCCGCGCCCGGATCACGCCGCGCGGCGAGGCCACCTCGACGTGGTCGCCCTCGGACACACCGGCCTCCCGGGCGTCGTCGGGAGACAGCTCCACCCAGACCTCGGGGGCCGCCTTCTGCAACTGAGGGGCCCGACCGGTCTTGGTGCGGGTGTGGAAGTGGTAGAGCGTACGGCCGGTGATGAGCGCGAAGGGGTACTCCTCGCTCGGCTCCTCGTGCGGAGGCAGGTACTCGGCGGCCTTGATGATCGCCCTGCCGTCGGGGTTCATCGCCTTGTACTCGGCCGGCTCCAGCGGCGCGCCGGTGACCAGGTCGCGTCCGTAGCTCTCGCACCTGTCCGGGGAGGCCCAGAAACGGCCGTCGGCGTAGAGCCGTTCGGTTCCGTCCGGATTGTCGGCGTTGCAGGGCCACTGCACGCCGCTGCCGCCGCGCAGCTTGTCGTAGGTCATGCCGGTGTAGTCGCACAGCTGGCCGGCGCTGGCGCGCTTCCACGCCTCGAAGGCCGACTCGGGGTCGTGCCACTGCGGGAAGGGTCGCCCGTCCCTGTCGCGGAAGTCCATCCGCCGCGCGTAGTCCAGGAAGATGTCCAGATCCGGCCGGGCCTCGCCGGGCGGGTCGACGGCCTTCTCCGACAGGTGCACGGTGCGGTCGGTGTTGGTGAACGTGCCCGTCTTCTCGCCCCAGGTCGCCGCGGGGAGCACCACGTCGGCGAGTTCGGCCGTCTCCGTCATGAAGATGTCCTGCACCACCAGGAACAGGCCCTCCTGGGCGAGCAGCGCGCGGATCCGCGCCAGCTCGGGCAGCGACACCGCCGGGTTGGTGGCGCTGATCCACAGGAACCGGATCGACCCCTTCTCGGCGTAGCGCATGATCTGCATCGCGTGGGTGGGCGGCGTGTAGTGCGGGATCCGCATCGGGTCGAGGTTCCACACCGCGGCGAGGTCGGCGACGTGGGCGTCGTTGCTCCAGTTGCGGAAACCCGTCAGATCGCCGTCGGCGCCGCACTCACGCGTGTTCTCCGCCGTGGGCTGCCCGTTCATCTGGAGGACGCCCGCGCCCGGCCCGCCGATCATGCCGCGGATCAGGTGGATGTTGTTGACCTGCACGGACGCGGCGGTCGCCTGGTGCGACTGGTAGAAGCCCTGGAGCACGGTCGACAGCAGCCGTTCGGCGCCGCCGAGCAGTTCCGCGGCCTCGCGGATCCGCTCCGCGGGCACACCGCAGACGTCGGCGACGCGCTCGGGCGTGTACTCGGCCACCAGCTCGACCAGTTCGTCGTAGCCGACCGTGTGTGCGTCGACGTAGTCGTGGTCGACCATGTCCCGGCGGATGATCTCGTGCAGGAGGCCGTTCATCAGCGCGACGTTGGTACCCGGCAGCGGCGCCAGGTGCAGCGTGGCCTCCCGCGCCACCGGGGTCGGCCGGGGGTCGACGCAGAGCAGTTTGGGAGGGTTGGGTCCGGCCAGACGGTCGAGCACGCGCGTCCAGAGCACCGACTGCGTCTCGGCCATGTTGTGCCCGTAGAGGGCGATGACGTCGGCGTGGTCGACGTCGGTGTAGGAGCCGGGCTGCCCGTCGCAGCCGAACGACTCCTTGAGCGCCGCCGCCGCGGTCGCCGTGCACAGCCGGGTGTTGCCGTCCATGTGGTTGGTGCCGATGGCGCCGTGGCCGATGGCGGCGAGCGTGTAGTACTCCTCCAGGAAGAGCTGTCCGCTGGTGTAGAAGCCCAGTGCGCTGGCTCCCTGTTCGTCGAGCAGTTCCCTGCTGCGCCGCACGACCAGGTCCATCGCGGTGTCCCAGTCGGTCTCGACCAGTTCACCGTCCCGCCGGACCAGCGGCCGGGTGAGCCGGTCCGGCGAGTGGTTGGCCTGCCACCCGTAGAGGTCCTTGGGGCCGAGGCGTCCGTGGTTGACCCGGTCGGCCTCCCTGCCGCGCACACCCACGATCCGGCCGTCCCTGACCGCGATGTCGAGCGCGTCGCCGTTGGAGTGCAGGATCGTCGCGGACCGCACCCAGCGGTCCACCTGGTCGGGTTCCACCCCCTCGGCCAGATGGCTGTCCACCCTGGTCGGCCACTCCTCGCCGGGCCCGTACGGGGTACGCGACCCCCATGGCTCGGCGATCCGGTCCTTCGACGCCACCGGCGCCACCCCCTCTCACCGCAGTGTGAACGCGTGGTCGCCGCTACCCGTGGGGGGAGCGCGTAAACGGCGGTCGACCCGGTGCGGCCACGGCCCCACGGGGCGGCGCCCCGGGCCGGTCGGGCCGTCGTCAGCGGGGCGCGGCGCGCCGGTCCGGATCGTCCTCCAGGGCCCCGCGGTCCCAGCCGGCGGTCTCGGCGGCTGCCTCGTAGGTGCTCTGGAAGAACTCCAGCAACGTTTCCTCGGGATCGTCCGCGGTGCGCACGGTCTCGTAGGGCAGGACGAACTCGCCGAGTTCGGCGCTGTGGGAGGCCCCCTCGGGCCGCACGGGGTGCCCGGCGTAGCCGTCGGGCTCGGGGTAGGCGTAGGCGTAGAAGGTGCCCTCGCCGCCGCCGCCCGGCCAGAAGCCGCAGCTGGCCAGCTCATGGGAGTAGCCCTCGACCATGACCCAGTCGCCGCAGTTGGGCGCGCCGCCGGGGTGCCGCGGGGCGGCGCGCCCGGAGAAGCGGGTGCAGGCCAGGTCCATGGCACCCCAGAAGAAGTGCACCGGGCTGGACTTGCCGACGAACCGGGACCGGAACCGACCGAGCACCCGGTGGGCGGCCACCAGCTGGCCCCAGAACCTGTGCGCGTGGTCGGGGTCGTAGGAGCGGAGTTCGGTGTCCTCGGTGAACGGGACGGAGCGGTCCACCTCGACCGGCCGGGGCCAGACCGGCGTCTCCAGACCGAGCTCGGCGAGCGCCGCCATGGTCTCGCGGTGGAACGAGGCCACTGTCCTGGGCTCCAGGGCCACCCGGCGCTGGCCGCCGTCACTGGAGCGGACGAGCAGCTGGTGGTCGACGAAGTCGAACTCCATGTCGAACAGGCGCGTGCCGTGGGGGATCGACGAGGTTGTCAGCCCCCGCGGGGAGACGTACAGCGGGACCTGCCACCAGTGGTTGACCATCGGCGCCAGGCCCAGGCGGACCTTGCCGACGATCTGGGTCCACATGTGCAGCGTGTCCCGGGTGGCGGTCCACTCGTCCACCGCCAGGCTCGGCCAGCCCCGGTCCGCTCCGGCCGGGGTCTGCTGACTGCTCGTCATGGAACGTCCTCCGGGCTCGCGGCCCCGTGTCGGTACCGATGGCTGTGCTCGCTCCGAGTATCACCGCGCAGGGACGCGGAGAGCGGGAGCACACGCCCGGGCCGGCGCACGGTCCCGTCAGGCGGCTCGCTCCCCTCGCCCGTGGCGTCCGCCGCGCCGGGTCCGGACCAGCGCGACGGTCCGGGCGGAGAGGACCGCCAGGCTGGCCAGGGCGGCCACGGCGAGGAAGGTCAGTTCGGCGGGTATGCCGTAGAAGCGCTGGAGCCACGTGCCCTCCCTGCCGCCCATGACGAGGGTGATCGCGCTGTTGAGGCCCGGCAGCAGCGCCGGAGGGACCAGGTAGGGCGCGGCGGTCAGGCCGATCCGCCACCAGGGGCGGCCGGCGCGGCGGGCCGCTC
>NZ_ANAX01000303.1 GCF_000341065.1 Nocardiopsis halotolerans DSM 44410
TCTGGGGCGGATACTACGCCTACTCCTCCGCGCGATCGGTCCTGCCTCCAGGGCGGCTTCGCCGCCCTGGAGGCGGGGCGGCCGCGTGCGGACGTGGCGCTGCTGGACATCCAGATGCCGGGCGCCGACGGCCTCGCCGCCATCGACCTGGTCCATCGGGCCTCGCCCGCGACCGCCGTGGCCACGCTGACCACCTTCGGCACGGACGAGTACGCGGCGCGTGCCCTGGACGGCGGCGCGAACGGTTTCCCGCTGAAGGCGGCCCCGCCCCGTGAGCTCCTCACCGGGGTGCGCACGGTCGCCGAGGGCGGGGCCTTCCTGTCCCCGAAGGTCACCCGCCGCGTGATCCCGGGCTTCCGCGCGCGGCGGGAGGCGCATGCCTCCCCCGACCGCGAGTGAGTCGCCGCCCTGAGCGCGCGTGAGCGCCAGGTCCTGACCCTGCTCGGCTCGGGCGCGTCCAACGCCGACATCGCCCGTGAGCTGCACCTGGCCGAGGACACCGTCAAGACCCACGTCAGCGCGGTGTACGTGCGCCTGGGCGTACGCAACCGCGTGCAGGCCGCCATCATCGCCCACGACATCGGGCTCACAGGCGAACGCTGGTACTACGGCGCTCCGCCACCCGCGTCGCCGCGCCACCGCGCGATGCGGGTGGCGGGGAGGTGGGCGAACGGGACGTCCTGACGGGAGACCCGGTCGAGGGTGTCGACGTTCCCCCCCAGGGCGCCGGGGCGCGGATCACCGGAGCGGCCGGGAACGAGGGGGTGTCCCTCACCGAGGGAACGTCGGGGAGGAGGCGCGGAGGTACTCGCGGGCCCAGCTCACGCTACGGCCCGGGGTGCGCGCCCGAGGTTGGCACGGGCAGGTCCGGGCGCCGCCGCTGAACGCGCAGCCGTCGACCGGACGGTGCCGGACTTCCTTGTGGGACAGGTCGCGCCACAGCCACGGGGCCAGCACGAGGTGGGGAGTCGGAGGGGGCGGGTAGCTCACGGTGCCGGTGCTGGAGGGCGCCGTCCTGGGCGGCCACCGCCTCGACCGAGTCGGGGCCGAAGGTCTGTGTCAGTACGCCAAAAGAGGCACGCTCAGCCGCGGTCGCCACACCACCGAATATTCCCGTGGTCGGAACGCGTCCGTGACCCCTTCTTGGTTCCGAAGTCGCTTGACTTCGTGTGACCAGCATCAACACCTGAGAACAAGGGGCGGTCGAGGACCGGCGATCCCGCGGCCTGCGTATTCAATCCGGGAAGGGTCGACGCTTCCTTGTCAAGCGAGGACGCCGTCCACATGAGGACACTTTCTCCCCTTGTTGCGGCGGAAAACTTTCCTGTAGTTTACTCATGCCCTTTTCGGTGATGCTCATCTGTTGTCCGAACCTTGATCACCCACTTCGAGCTTTCGCATCCACAAATCCCCCACGTGGCTTCTGTTTGTTTAACTTCCTGTAAATTCTGCTTACTTGCTGGGAGATGCAGTGGAAGGTGTAGAGGGTAGCTTTCGCGTAAAAAAAGACGATGTCGGAGCCTCGTCCGCCCCAGGGGGACTGAGTGTCGAACTGCTCGGTCCGCTGGTGATCAGCCAGGGGGGACACGACTTCACCCCGAGTGCGCCCAAGGTTCTCCAGGTCTTCTCCATGCTGGCCCTACGGGCGAACAAGCTGGTCCCCACGGAACTGCTGATCCAGGAGATCTGGGGCGACGATCCTCCCCGCAGTGCACGCACCACGATCCAGACGTATATCTACCAGATCCGCAAGTTCCTGGCACGGGTCGGCCCCGATTTGGATGAGAGACTCATCACGAGCGTTCCGGGATACGTCCTCCATATGGACGAGGACTCCATCGATCTCCATGTTTTCGAATCGCTTGTCGACCAGGGGCGCCCTCTCTACGACGGGAGAAGATGGGGCGAGGCGGCCGTGGTATTCCAGGAGGCACTCTCCCTCTGGCATGGGTGCCCGCTTTCCAACGTCAAACTGGGGCCCATGCTCGATGCTCACGTAACACACTTGAAAGAGAACTACAGAAGTGTGCTGAAGATGAGGATCCATGCCCAGATGGAGAGTGGTGTGAACGATGACCTCGTGGCTGAACTCCGGTCTCTCTCCCTCTATTTCCCGTACGACGAATGGATTCATGAGCAGCTGATCCGCGTCCTGGAGCGTAGTGGGCGCCGGAGCGACGCGATGGAGGCCTACCGTTACCTGCGCAGCACCCTGAACGACCAGCTCGGTATCGACCCCTCTCCCCAGCTGGAGCGGTTGCACATGGAGCTTCTGGGGGCCTGACCCGTACGGAGGTGGTCCCCTCTCCAACCGAGGGGACCACCCGGGCAGGTCAGGGAATCAGGACGGCTCGTCCGTTGCAGGTCCGGGACTCCACCAGGGCGTGTGCCTTCGTGGCCTCCTCGAAGGGGAACCTGGCCTGGACCCGGGAGACGATCGACTCGTCGGCCAGTCCCCGGGTCAGGTCCTCCAGCGCCCGCCGGTACGCCTTCGGCCGGGCCGCGCGCCACACCGAGAGGGCGAATCCCGTCACGTGCTTCATCGCGATCAGCCGCATCACCGACACCTCGGGGATGTCCAGGTCACCGTCGGAGGAACCGTAGAAGACCAGACGGCCCAACGGGGCCAGGAGGTCCACACCCTCCAGGAGCCGTGGACCCCCCACCCCGTCGAGCACCACGTCGGGCCCGGCGCCTCCCGCGGCCGAGCGGACGCGGTCGACCCAGTCGGGGGCACCCGACTCCACCACGGCGTCCGCACCCAGCGACCGGACGAAGTCGGTGCGTGCGGAGGAACCGACCACACCGACGACCCGGGCACCCGACCGCCGCGCGAGCTGGACCGCTATGTGCCCGATCCCCCCGGCCGCGGCGTGGACGACCACGGACTCCCCCGGAACGACACGGGCCGTGTCCAGGACGCCCGCGGCGATGAGCCCGGTTCCCGGCAGGATGGCGGCCTCTTCCGGACTGAGGCCCTCCGGGACCGGGACGAGTGTGTCCTCGTCCACGGCCACGTACTCCGCGTAGGCGCCGTAGAGCGTGAACGCGCCGACCCTGTCACCCACCCGCCAACCGTCGACGTCGGGGCCGAGGGCGACGATCCGGCCCACCACGTCTCCGCCCAGGACCATCGGGAACGACGGCCGCCACATGGGCGCGGGAAAGGCGTTCCGACGCATCTGTGTCTGGGCGTAACCGACGCTGATCGCCTCGGCCTCGACGAGGACCTGGCCGGGGCCGGGGTCCGGAGTGGCCGTCTCCGCCACACAGAGGACCTCGGGTGGGCCGTACCTGTGGCACTGAACAGCGCGCATGGTCTCCCTTTCGAATCGGGGTCCGGGCTCAGTAGTTGCCGAGGCCACCGCAGACGTTCAGCGCCTGCGCGGTCACCGCTGCCGCACCGTCACCGACCAGGTAGTCGACCATCGCGGACACCTCTTCCGGCTCCACGTAGCGGCCCATCGGCACCCGGTTGGTCACCCGCTCGAACACCTCGTCGGTGGAGACTCCCCACACGTCCGAGTAGTGGTCACGGACCCGTTCGGCCATCGGGGTCTCGACGAAGCCCGGGCACACGGCGTTGACCGTCACCCCGGTCTTCGCCAGCTCCAGACCCCAGGCCTTGGTCAGTCCGACGACACCGTGTTTGGAGGCCGAGTAGGGCGCGCCGAAGACCACACCCTGCTTGCCCCCGGTGGAGGCGATGTTGATGATCCGACCGTGGCCGCGGTCCAGCATGCCGCCACGCTTGAGTACCTGCTTGGTGACGAAGAAGACGCTGTTGAGGTTGGTGTCGATGACGTCGGTCCACAGTTCGTCGGTGACCTCCGCGGTGACACCGCCGCCGCTGCGTCCGGCGTTGTTCACCAGGACGTCGATCCGCCCCCAGCGCTCGACGGCCGCGGTCACCAGAGCCTCGATCTGCTCGGGGTCGGAGACGTCACAGACGGTTCCGTCCACCTCGACGCCCTCCGAGCGCAGGCTCTTGACGGTGTCGGCGACGCCGTCGGCGTCGCGCGCGCAGATGTGGAGGCGGTGGTCGAGGCGGGAGAGTCCTCGCGCGACCGCGAGGCCGATACCGCTGGTGGCTCCAGTGACGAGGGCGACGGGCTTGTGTTCTGCATCCATACTGATCTCCGAGGCTGATGAGGGGAGGGCACGAACGTTCGGTTCCAGGGTCAGGGGCGGGCCTTGAGACGGCCTCGAGAAGGGGCGGAATCGTGGGGACCGGACCGGTGGCGGCCCAACGCGGTGTGGAAGGTCTCGGCGGTCTCCGGCAGCGCCTCGATCCGTTCGCGGTAGGACGCCCGGTTCGCGGCCAGGCGGGCACGCAGGGATTCGTCGTACAGCAGTTCGTGGAGTTTCCGCACCACCGCGGTCTCATCGAGGATCTCCTCCTTCAACCCCACCGCTGGGTAGGGGTTGTCCACCAACCCGGGGCGGAGGAAGGAGTTCCAGCCCAGCGGCCACATGGTGAAGGAGGGGAGGCTCCCGGGGAAACCGGTGACCAACCGCTCCACCGCGGGTCCCACGTCGCCGAAGGCCCCGGCGATCCGGTCGACCCCGGCACGGCCCCCGACGTCGAACGAGTTGAGCGCGACCATCCCGGGGACGTCCGTGTGGACCGCCCGCTCCAGCGCGAACGCGGGGAGGTGGAAGGCGAACACACCGTCGGACGCGCCCACGATGTCGTCGTAGTCCTGGGCCGAGTAGTCGGGGACCACACGGGTGCGTTCGGCCGGGAGGCGGTCGTAAGCGGGAAAACGCGGCCCCAGCATGGCGAAGTGCGTCGTCTCGGGAAGTTGGAGCAGGTAGTCCGTGACGAGTTCCGGGATCCGCGTGGCGGTTGCGCGGGCCACGTCGGTGCCCCGGAGGCGGACGGTGTTCTGCCAGTCCAGGGTGGGGATCATGAGTAGACGCCCCGTATCGCCCACTCCCAGGGAACGGCGCAGGTCACGGCGTCGCTCAGTGGTCAGCGGGTGGAGCGAGGTCGTGGCACGGTAGGGCAGTGCCCGTGTCCCGGCAGGTTCCGGTCGCGCCATCGGTACCGGCAGGAGCGAGGCGGGCAGGTCGAGGATCCGCCGGTCCAGCTCGTCCGCGTGGCCGAGGACGTCGATCCTGAAGTCGGTGCCCGCGAGGTCGTAGGGGTCGACCGGGATGATCGGCAGGTCGTACCGGTCGATGAACCAGGGGTCGGTGCGGTGGCCCTTCGCCATCGCCATCCAGTAGGCGAGGTAGTCACAGAGCACGATCGCCGACGGCCGTACGGACCGCACCAGTGAGTCCACTGTTTCCCGGACGTCCCCCTGTCCGGGCGCGGCGGTCGTGTGGGCGTGACCACGGGCGCGCACCTGCTCGGAGTTGTAGGGGTCGACCAGGAAGTGCGAGGCGAAGCCCGCGCCCGACAACTGGTCGGCGAGGTCGAGGCCCAGCGTGGTCTCGTGGTAGGTCTTCGCCACCGGGGCGATGAACAGCAGTTGCATACGTCTTCTCTCAGATCGCCGTGGTGACATGTCCTCTGGTGCTCACCGTCGTGCCTCCAGGGAGGCGCGCAGCGCGCTGGTCACGGCGGACAGGTCGCTGTCTGACAGGCCTTGGTGGATGGGCAGGCACAGGGTCTCCTCGGCCGCCACCTCGGTGTTCGGCAGGTGCACCGGTACGGCCGGGCGGAACGCCTCGACCAGGTGCAGCGGCGGGTAGCGGAACGTGGTGTAGACCCCGGCGTCCCTCAGGTCCGCGGCGACCCCGTCCCTGTACGCGGAGTCCATCTGGACCCAGTAGAAGTAGCCGCTGGTCGTGTGTCCCTCAGGGAGTGCTGGGGGCAGGCGCAGGCCGGGGACGTCGGCCAGGGCCCGGTCGTAGTGGGTGTGGATCTCGGCACGTCGGCTCACGAACTCCGGTAGCC
>NZ_ANAX01000304.1 GCF_000341065.1 Nocardiopsis halotolerans DSM 44410
TCGCGGCGGTGAGGTCGTTGCCGATCAGCCTGCGGGCGTGGTCGGTGACGTTCAGTTCCCACCAGCGGTGCGACACCTTGGCCCCGCTGAAACCGCTGGCCCGCTCCAAGCCGTGATAGGCGAGCCGACGAGCCTGTTCCATCAGCCCGGTGTTCCGGACGTAGAGCATCCCGCCGTCCCCGGTGACCAGGACCTTCATCGCGTCGAAGCTCCACGTGGCGATGTCGCCGAAGGTTCCGCAGGCCTTACCCTCCACTCCGGATGACACGGCGCAGGCCGCGTCCTCCACCAGCGGAACACCACGCTCCCGGCAGTGTTCGGCGATCCGGACGATGTCACCGGGGTAGCCGCCGTAGTGCAGGACGATGACGGCCTTCGTCCGTTCGGTGCACCGGGACGCCACCTGTTCGGCACTTGGGTTGAGCGTCCTCGGGTCCACGTCGCAGAACACGGGGGTGGCTCCGGACGCGGCGATCGCGTTCCCGGCCGCCACGAAACTGATCGAGGGCAGTACCACCTCGTCCCCCGGCCCGACGCCGAGCAGCTCCATCGCGAGGAAGAGCCCGCTCGTGCAGGAGTTCAGGTACATGACCTGTTCGGGTTCGGCACCGATGTGCTCGGCGAACTCCCGCTCGAAGGAGCTGGTCCGCGGCCCGTGGCCGAGCCAGTTCGTGGCGAAGACGTCGGCGACCGCGTCGAGTTCGGCCTTGCCCAGACTGGGTTGGAATACGTTGATCAACGGTGGCCCCTCGTTTTCGCGGTGGCGTCGGACTGTGTCTCCCCCGTGGGGGAGGGCGACCATGGTGTGAGCACACCCGATCGCAGTGCCTCCTGGAGGCTCTGGGCTCCCGCGTCCTTCCCCGAGAGCACGGGCGGTGACTCGTGCCCCCACGGCAGGTCCAGCTCGGGGTCGAGCGGGTGGATCTCGAACTGCGTTCCCGGTACGTGGGCGCTGGAGAGCACGTAGCAGATGCGAGCGTCGTCGGTGAGCGCCCGGAACCCGTGGCCGAACCCCTCGGGAACGAACACGGCCGTCCCCTCGGCGGCCTCCAGCACGTTCACCGTGTGGCGGCCGAAGGTCGGCGAACCGGTACGCAGGTCCACCACGACGTCCAGCAGGGCGCCGTTGGCGCAACTGACGTACTTGGCCTGCCCCGGGGGAGAGACCACGCCGTGGATCCCCCGGATCGTGTTGCGGCGGGACGTCGAGTAGTTGATCTGGGCGACGGTGAAGGGGGTCCTGGTCGCTTCGGAGACCAGGTCGGCCCGGAAGGACTCGTGGAAGTCCCCGCGCTGGTCGGTGTGGACCCGCTGTCGGATCACGAGGACCCCGGGAAGGTCCGTCTCCTCGAATCTCACCGGCTCCTCCACGTGACGGGGTGGTGCCCGGACAGGGTGAGACAGGTCAGCAGACAGCGGGCGCCGACGTCGACGACGTTGCCGTACCGGGCCAGACCGGCGAGCTGGCGGAGCGAGACCCACACGTGGTCGTCACCGGGCTGGTCCGCGTATCCGTCCTCGACCTCGACGACCGTGTAGCGGTTGCGCGCGTGGTGGAACCGGCCGCCCTCCTCGGAGTGGACGACGTCGACCAGCCGGCGTTCCGGTGGGGCCCCGAGCACCTCGTCGAGGTGGCGTAGGCGTCCGTCCGGTACGGGCTCCGGGTAGTTGTCGGGTGAGCACATGACGGTCGGGGCCAGCTCGGTGACGTCGAAGGTCCCGGCGTCGGTCCGCAGGTGCATGAGGACGTGTGGTTCCCCGGTGAATCGGCGCAGGACGAAGGCGACCACGCCCTGTGAGGAAGGCGCGAGCAACGGTTGCGACCAGCGGGACACCTCGCGCTTCCCGGCTTCGACGTCCACTCCGATGATGCTGAAGAAGCGGCCGTCCTCACGGTGGATGCGGTCGTTCCCGATGTGCCAGTCCCGCACCTCCCGCAGGGGGATGCGGCGTCGGGAGAGGCGGCGCGAGGCCTTGGCCGCGGTGAGTCTGGCCAGGATGTGGGTGGTCGGGTGCAGGGCCGAGGCGTCCGAGTCCCAGGGCGCGTCCGCCAGCCCTGACAGAGCCGACCGGGTGTCCATGTTGACCAGGTTGTCCACTCGTAGGGCCGCGTCCAGCTCGGGGAGCGAGAACCAGCGGAACCCCTCCCGCACGGGTACCTCGTCCCGGGTGACGACGACGCTGTTCCGGTTGCGCTTGCCCCAGAACCACGAGCCCTGTTCGGACTGGAGCGTGTCGGTCACCACCTCGGCGCGTCCGGGGTCCAGAAAGTACTCGAGGTAGGGGACGGCAGCTCCGCGGTGGAGGCGGGTGTAGTTGCTCCTCGTCGCCTGGACCGTCGGGGAGAGCTGGAGAGGCCCGATGTTGCCGGGCTCCGGTTTGGCCTGGAGAAGGACGTGCGGGGCGCCGTCGAACTCGGTGGCCAGGATCCCCAGGATCCCGATCTCGGCCTGCCGGATGATGGGCTGCGTCCAGGGTTCCCGGCCGTCGTCGAGGGATACCTCGACTCCGTGTATGGAGAAGAAACCGCCACTCCGGTGGACGAGGTCGCCGTCGGGTGAGTTGAAGGACCAGCCGTCCAGTTCCTTGAGCGGTGTCTTCCGTACGGAGAAGCGGTGCGCACTCCTGTGTTCGTCGATCCACGCGCGAAGCGCTGGGTCCAGCGCCATGTTCGTGCCCCCTACCGCCGGGTCCAACCTGTCTGCGGACGGGGTCAGCTTCACCGATGGGCTTAGAACCCCCCTCGAAGACCGCTGTAGGAGGCGGCCCTGGTGCGCTCGTGGCTTCCCGTCGCGGCGGACCAGTGACTTTCGACCACGGTTCGATCGACGCGGCGGACAGTCGTGAGGGCCCAGGACAGCACGGGCTCTCACGCCATCAGAAGGATGTCAGCGTTGAAAGCACTAGTACTCTCCGGCGGCTCGGGCACCCGTCTGCGGCCGCTCACCCACACCATGGCCAAGCAGTTGGTCCCCGTCGCCAACAAACCGGTCATCGTCCACTGCCTCGAGGCGGTCCGTGAGATCGGGGTCACTGACGTCGGGGTCGTCGTAGGCGCGCATGGCGACGAGATCGCCGAGCTGCTCGGTTCCGGCCGCTCCCTCGGCGTCGACCTCCGCTTCATCCGGCAGGAGGCACCCCTGGGCCTGGCCCACTGCGTGATCACGGCGGCCGAGTTCCTCGGTGACGACGACTTCGTCATGCTGCTCGGCGACAACGTCTTCGCGGGCGGTCTGGTGTCCGAGGCCGAACGCTTCCGACGGGAGCGTCCCGACGCCCTGATCGTGACCAAGAAGGTCGAGGACCCGAGGAACTTCGGGGTCGCCCTGACCGACGCGGAGGGGGCGGTGCTCTCCCTGGTGGAGAAGCCCCGGGATCCGGTCAGCGATCTCGCGGTGACGGGCGCCTACTTCTTCACCCCGGCGATCCACCGCGCCACCGAGGACCTCTCCCCCAGCGGCCGGGGAGAGCTGGAGATCACCGACGCCATCGCCCGCATGGTCGACGACGGGCTCCGGGTCGTCGCCAGCGACTACACGGACTACTGGGCGGACACCGGTACCGTGAGGGACCTCCTCGACTGCAACCGTGTCCTCCTGGGGAGGGCGGCCACCGGAGTGGCGGGCGACGTCGGCGCGGACACCGAGGTCTCCGGCCGGGTGCTCGTCGAGCCCGGCGCCCGGGTGCGGGGCTCGCGGCTCCACGGGCCTGTGGCGATCGCCAGCGGCAGCGTCGTGGAGGACAGCGACGTCGGACCCGACGTGACGGTCGGTCCGGGCAGCCGGGTCAGCAACACCTCGGTGAGCGACACGATCCTCCTGGAGGGCGCCTCCGTCAGCGGCATCGGCAGGATCCACGCTTCCGTCGTCGGGCGCCGGGCCCGCATCACCGTGGGCCGGGGGACGGTCGGACGACTCACGGTCGGAGACGACACCATCGTGGAGGTGTCCTCATGAGGGTTCTGGTCTGCGGCGGGGCCGGGTTCATCGGGTCCCACTACACACGCACCATGCTGGCGGGCGGCTATCGCGGTTTCGAGGACGCCGAGGTGACCGTCCTGGACAAGCTCACCTACGCGGGGGACACACGCAACCTGCCCATGGACGACCAGAAGCTCACCTTCGTCCACGGGGACCTGCGCGATTCCGAGCTGCTGGGGCGCTTGGTGCCGGGACACGACATGGTGGTGAACTTCGCCGCGGAGTCGCACGTGGACCGTTCCCTGGGACCGGACGCGGCCGTGTTCAGCGCCTCCAACGTCCTCGGAGTGCAGAATCTGCTGGAGGTCTGCCTGCACGCGGAGGTGGGGCCCGTGGTCCAGGTCTCCACTGACGAGGTCTACGGGTCGATCGAGGAGGGGACCTGGACGGAGGACGAACCGCTGCTGCCCAACTCGCCCTATGCGGCGTCGAAGGCGGGCGGGGACCTCATCGCCCGTTCCTACCACCAGACCCACGGCCTCGACGTACGGGTCACCCGGTGCAGCAACAACTACGGTCCGCACCAGCACGTGGAGAAGCTCCTACCGCGCTTCATCACCCGCCTTCTCACGGGGCGTTCCGTCCCCGTCTACGGCGACGGCCGCAACGTGCGCGAATGGCTCCACGTGGATGATCACTGCCGTGCCATCCACCTGGTCCTCACGGAAGGGGCCGCGGGCCGCGTCTACAACATCGGGGGCGGGAGCGCCCTGAGCAATCTGGAGATGACCGGCAGGATCCTCGACCTGTGCGGGATGGGCTGGGACATGGTCACCTTCGTGGAGGACCGGAAGGGGCACGACCTGCGGTACGCGATCAACGACGACAGGATCCGTTCGGAGCTCGGTTACCGGCCGCGGTGGTCCCTGGACAAGGGGCTGTCGGCGACGGTCCAGTGGTACCGGGACAACCCCGCCTTCTGGAAGTCCGCCGAGGAGCTTCCGGCCTGACGGAACCCTGGTGTCCGTGCGGCGCCATGGGCACCAGGGCATCCTGGTCAGGCGTCCTTGATCTCGCAGACCACCGCGCCGTTGCCCACGGTCTCGCCCGGGGTGACCTTCAACCCGGTCACCGTCCCGGCCCTGTGCGCGGTCAGCGGCTGCTCCATCTTCATGGCCTCGATCACGACCACCGTGTCGCCCTCGGCGACCCGGGCGCCCTCCTGGGCCACCAGCGTGACCACGGTCCCCTGCATGGGTGAGACCAGCGCGTCCCCGCCCGCGGCGACCGTGTTCCCGCCCCTGCGTGAGGACCGCTTCTTCCGCCCGGTGCTGCCCGCGGCGGGGGCCGGGGCCGCGGAG
>NZ_ANAX01000305.1 GCF_000341065.1 Nocardiopsis halotolerans DSM 44410
GGGTGGTTTGTGCGTTTGTGCACTGGGGTGGTTCCCAGGTGTGGGTGGTTCTTGGTCGCGCGGACGCCCTCCCAGGGGTGGGGAGAGTGGTGTTCTCTTTTCTTTGGGTTTCTTTTTCCTGGTGTGGGTTGGGTCTCGTGGGTGCACGGCGGAGTTCGGGGTGGACCATCACCACCCGCCCCACGGGAGCCTGATCCCACGGGAGCTTCGTCGCCGACACCGGTGTGCCGGAGGCTCGGTGGGTCAGACGATCGAAAAGGGCTCGGTCTGCCCGTGCAGGTCCGCGGCCTCGATCTCCTCGCGGGTGATCCCGAGGATGAACGCGATGGTGTCCAGATAGGGCACGTTCACCGACGTGTCGGCCTGCTGCCGCACGACCGGCTTGGCGTTGAACGCCACTCCCAGGCCCGCTACCTGGAGCATGTCCAGGTCGTTCGCGCCGTCGCCGACGGCGACGGTCTGCTCCAGGGGGACACCGGCCTCCTCGGCGAACCGCTCCAGTGTCGTCGCCTTGCCCTTGCGGTCGACGACCGGTCCCACCAGCTCACCGGTCAGCTTGCCGTCGACGATCTCCAGAGTGTTCGCGGCGGCGTAGTCCAGGCCCAGGCGCTCCACGAGCACATCGGTGATCTGTGTGAAGCCGCCGCTGACGATGCCGCAGGCGTAGCCCAGGCGTCGGAGGGTGCGTATCAGCGTCCGGGCACCCGGGGTCAGCTGGATCTCCTCGCACACCCTCTGGATGGCGGAGGCGTCCAGGCCCTTCAGTAGTGCGACCCGGCGACGCAGTGACTCCTCGAAGTCCAGCTCGCCACGCATGGCCTCCTCGGTGACCCGGGCGACCTCGTCCGCGCAGCCCGCGTGTGCGGCGAGCAGCTCGATCACCTCGCCCTGGATCAGGGTGGAGTCGACGTCCATGACGATGAGGTGCTTGCCCCGCCGGTGCAGACCGCTCGACTGCACGGCCACGTCCACACCCTGGGTGGACGCCTCCATGGCCAGTTCGGCGCGCAGCTGGTCGGCGTTACCACCGGAGATCTCCATCTCCACGGACGTCACCGGGTAGCTGGACAACCGCTCGATCCGGTCGATGTTCGCTCCGGCGCGCGCCACACACGACGTGAGGGCGCCGAGAGCGCCGGGGCGCAGCGGATCGGCCAGGACGGTCACGTGCAGGCGGCCGGGTCCGACCGCGTTCACACGGCCGTTGCCCTCCCCGTAACCGACCTCCATGTCGAGGTCGATGGCGGTCTTGTCGAGCGCGCCGCGGACCTCCTCGAAGACCCGCGTGGGGCTCACCCCGGGAGCGACCCGCTCGTCCACCTCCAGGACCGCGCCCAGAACGAGGCGTCCGGCGAGGACCACCTGTTCCAGGTCGACGACGGTCACCGGGAAGACGGACAGGGTGCTCAGAAGACGCGCACTGATGCCCGGACGATCGTGTCCGGTCACCGTCACCAACAGCGTGGATTTCTCATTCATGGCGTCATCCACGGTACTCCGCCGCTCCGGGACACCGTCGCGCAGGGCGGGCTCTTTTCCCAGCTAGTTCACTATGTGGACAACTGGGAGGGCGACGCACGTCACCTGTTCTTCCTGCTCTTCTTCTTCCGCTTGGGCCCCTTGGCCTTGATGTCCACCCCGCCCAGCATGCAGGTTCCCGTCAACCTGACGGTCGGTGCGTTCAGGTCCGTGACCTGGTCGGTTCCGTGCACGTCGGTGCCCCCCAGGATCGCCGACGTGTTGTTGATCACTCTGACCCCGTGCGGCACGGTGATGTCCACCCCGCCCATGATCACCGCGACCTGGATGGTCACCTCGTGCTGGCTGAGGACCGCCTCGCGCAGGTCCAGTTCCACCCCGCCGCACAGCACGGACACGTTCGTCCGGGGTTCGACCAGCCAGCGGCCCTTGCGCTCACAGCCGCCGAACACCGCGACCAGGTTCTCCGAGCCCTTGCTCTGCCCGGCCAGGTCGCGCGCCTCACTGCCCAGGATCTCCATGCCGCTGGGTGCGTCCGACCGCCGTTCCATGGCCGCGTAGTCGTACCCGCGCCCGGGAGAGGGCAGGTCCTCCACGATGGGGCTGAGTTCGCCCATGGTCTTGGCCCTGTAGAGGGTGTCCAACCGCTCCTCGTGCTCCACGGGAGTGAGACGTCCCTCGGCCAGGGCCTCCCGCAGCCGCTCGGCGACCTTGTCCCGGTCCGCGTCGGAGGCTCGGATGTGCTCGGGCTGCATGATGACGGATCTCCTCGTTCCATCCGTGGGACCAGGGTCCCGGACTGCCACACTTCCAGTATCGGCGTTTAGGGGTCAACGGGGATCAGGTATCTCCCCTGGCCCAACCCCGAGAATCCGTCCCCATGCCCCAGGGTGGGCGACCCCGCGCTGGACCCACCGCAGGTGTCCCCTGGGGCGGGCACCAGCGTGCCAGCGGCGTGGCGCGGTGTCCGGCGTGCGGATGACCGGGCCCGTGCGCGTGGGGACCGACCCCGGCGGGCCGCGTCGGTGCGCCTCCTGACCTACGCCGCGCCCCCTCTGCCGCTCGTCACCCTGCACGAGGTGATCGGGTGGCTGTACCGAGGAAGGGACGTGGCGTGGTTCCGGGTGCCCCATCTCTTCACGTCGCTGTGGGTGGTGCTCGTCGCGGTCGCGCCCTGGCCTGCGTGGTGGTCGTCCCGGCCCGCACCGTCCGCCTCGTGGCGCCCCGGGCCTGACTCAGGGCCTCGGCGGTCCGGGGTCGGGCAGGGCGATCGCCGCGTGCGCCGCCACCAGGGCCCGGCGCGCCGCCGCGTCGAGCCGCCGCAGCGCCTCGGACCGGGCCGTCGCCTGCTGGGCGGTCATCCCCCGCCCGGACGACGGCTCGGCGAGCTCGACCACCTTCGCCAGCCGTTCGGCCTGTGCGGCCACCCNGCGCGGCGGGTACCCGTGCGCCAGTGACGGTGAACTCCGGCCGTCCAGCTCACCCAGCTGGCGGTGTACGCCCGACGCGAACGACGTGACGTCGTCCACGCCCTCCATCAGTTCGGCGACCTCGATGAGGGTGAGTTTCAGCGACTGCTCCGCCTCGGGTAGGCCGGGTACCTGGGGCGGAGCGTCGTTCGCCGGATACGGTGTCAACGAAACGCCCACATAGGATGAACCACGCCGGTCGGCGGAGGGCACCAGGCCCACCTGCCGGTCGGCGAGCCGCACCAGTACCCCCTCCTGAGCCTCGACCGCGGCCTGGTTGAGTTCCTTCGGCCCCACCAGACCGAGAGGGTCTCCCCAGGTGGGCAGCGCCAACCGGAACGCGGACAATCCCAGGGGACGGAGCCGCGCCAGGGCGACCCGCAGCGGTACGCCGCTGTCGAAGGGCAGGTCCGTTGCCGGTACTGTCCCGATCAGGTGGGGGCCACCGCGCCGTTCGACGGCGTCGACGGCGTCGTCGAGCCCGACGTGTCCGGACAGCCAGGCGTTGCCCCAGGCGACGAGTGGTGCGGCCGAGAGATGCATTGCTTCAGGGTAGGGCGGCCCGTGCACCGGCGTGGGACGTGATGTGAGGGAGGACGATGGACGGGCGTGTTCTGGGCCTGAGCGGGGTCACGGTGCGGAGGGGCGACGCCCATCTGCTGGACGGCGTGGACTGGACGGTGCTGGAGGGCGAGCGCTGGGTGGTCCTGGGCCCCAACGGCGCGGGGAAGACCACGATGCTCAACGTGGCCTACAGCCAGACGCATCCGACCGGGGGCGAGGTCGAGATCCTTGGTGAGCGGCTGGGCCGGGTGGACGTGTTCGAGCTGCGGCCGCTCATCGGCTACGCGGGTGCCTCCGTGGCGTCGCGGATCGAGGAGGGCACCGAGGTGCTCGACGTCGTGATGAGCGCCGCCTACGGCTACGTGGGCCGCTTCCGCGAGGAGTACGACAACCCGGACTACGGCCGTGCCCGAGCCCTGTTGGGCCACTGGGGGGTCGGCGATCTGGCCGACCGCCGGTTCCACACCCTGTCCGAGGGCGAGCGCAAGCGTGTGCTGATCGCCCGGGCGCTGATGTCCGATCCGGAGCTGCTGCTCCTGGACGAGCCCGCCGCCGGGCTGGACCTGGGCGGGCGTGAGGACCTGCTGCGCCGACTGGGGAACCTGGCCCGCAACGAGGCCGCTCCCGCGCTGGTGATCGTGTCCCACCACGTGGAGGAGATCCCCGCCGGGACCACGCACGCGCTGCTGCTGCGCGGGGGCTCGGTGGTGCAGGCCGGTCCGGTCGACGGTGTGCTGACCGCGGAGAACCTGTCGGAGACCTTCGGGCTGCCGCTGAAGGTGGAGAGGGACGGCGAGCGCTGGAGCGCGCGGGCCGTCTGATCCGCGCGGCGGTCACAGCGGCGTCAACGATCTCCGCGGTCTCTCCTGGCTCTCTTTTATCGGATTGCGATAACGGCATAAACGTATTGACCATAAATAGTATTTCTGTCTGGATGTGGTCGCCCCGGCGCATATGGGGTAGCGTCAGCGAACGGTGAGCGGATCGCTCCATTTCGGCGCGCTTTATGATCTTCGGGTGGGCGGGGCCGCCGGGCGTGGTCCGTGCCCGCCTGTCACCCCCGTCAGGAGATCCGGAGCTGCCCAGATGCCGATGCCGAACGCCTCCCCCCGCCCGGAAACCGGGGTGGGCCCATGACCATGATCATCATCGTGGCGCTTTTCGTCGCGGTTCTGTTGATCGTCTTCTGGCGGAGCGTGCGTATCGTTCCGCACTCGATGGAGGACGTCGTCGAGCGTTTCGGTAAGTTCCACCGGACGTTGAGCTCGGGTTTCAACATCGTCGTCCCCGGTGTGGACCACGTGCGCGAACGCATCGACCGCCGCGTCCAGGTCGTGAGCTTCCCACCGCAGTCGGCCATCACCGAGGACAACCTCGCGGTCGAGGTCGACTCGGCGGTCTACGTCCGGGTCGTGGACGCCTACCGGGCCACCTACGAGGTCGCGAACTTCATCCAGGCCGTCGAGCAGCTGACCCTGGCCACGCTGCGCAACGTCATCGGCGGTATGAACCTGGAGGCGACGCTCACCTCCCGCGACGCGATCAACCGCGAGCTCAAGGCCGTGCTGGACGAGGCCACCAGCGACTGGGGCATCGAGATCAGCCGTATCGAGCTCAAGGGCATCGAGCCGCCGTCCTCCGTGCAGGAGGCGATGGAGATGCAGATGCGCGCCGACCGGGAGAAGCGCGCGCAGCTGCTCAGCGCCGAGGGTGAGAAGCAGTCCGCGGTGCTGCGCGCCGAGGGCGAGCGCTCCGCGGCGGTGCTGAGGGCCCGGGGCGCCGCCGAGGCCCAGGCACTCACCGCCAAGGCCGACGCCGAGGCCCAGACGACCCGTGCCCGCGGTGAGGCCGACGCCATCCACATGGTGTTCAAGGCCCTGCACACCAGCCGCGTCGACCCGGACGTGCTGGCCTACCACTACCTCCAGAAGCTCCCGGAGATCGCCCGGGGCGACGCCAACAAGGTGTGGATCGTCCCGGCCGAGATGGGCCAGGCCCTCCAGGGGGTCGGCAGCGCCTTCGAGCGGCTGCGCGACGAGGTGGTCCGGGCTCCCTGACGGCTTTCCCCGTACCGGTTCCGTCCGCTGGCCAAGGGCTCCGCCGCACGGTGGGGCCCTTCCCGCCTCCCGGCGTGATGACCAGATGACCCGCTTTCGTAGTCTGTTGTCGCCCGCGACCAACGGGGGCGGAGAGGAAAGCGGGGCAGATGGAACTCTGGGAGGCAGCGGCCATCCTCCTTGCCGGTGTGGCCGCTGGCGGGATCAACGCCATCGCGGGGTCGGGAACGCTGTTCACCTTCCCCGTGCTCCTGGCCCTCGGCTACCCGCCGATCACCGCGACCATCTCCAACAGCATCGGTCTGGCTCCGGGGACGCTCACCGGAGCCATCACCTACCGCCGGGAGCTGGCCGGACAGCGCACCCGGATGCTCCGCCTCGGCGGTATGGCCTTCCTCGGCGCGGTGACCGGTGCCATGCTGCTGATCTACCTGCCCCCGGGCGTGTTCGAGGCCGTGGTGCCGTTCATGATCGGACTCGCGTGCGTGCTGATCATCCTCCAGCCCCGGATCACCCGATGGGTGCGCTCACGCAGGCCCGCCCGTAGGGACGGCGGCCCGCTGCTGCCGCTGGGCGCCTACGTGACGGGGACCTACGGAGGCTACTTCGCCGCGGCCCAGGGCATCATCCTCATGAGCGTCCTCGGCACCGCCCTGGACGACGACCTCCAGCGGCTCAACGCGCTGAAGAACCTGCTCACCAGCATCGTCAACAGCACCGCCGCGGTGTTCTACATCGTCCTGGCCGAGCCCGCCTGGCCGGTGGTGGGCCTCATCGCCTGCGGAACCATCACCGGCGGATACCTCGGCGCCAGGTTCGGACGCAGACTCAGCCCGGCGGCCCTGCGGGTGTGCCTGGTCGTCGTGGGCATGTCCGCCGCGGTCCAGATCATCATGGGCGGGGTCTGAGCACCGGGCGGAGGTCTCCGCCCCGGTCCGACCGGCGGGGCGGGGNGGGCCTCTCAGGACCGGAAGTACCCGCGCCGGTCGGAGTCGTCGACCAGGGCGGTCGCGTACGCGCCCAGCGCCTCCGAACCCTCCTGGATCAGCTTGACCTTCTCCATCACCTGGGCCCGGGTGATGCCGAAACGCACCCAGGTGCCGCCCTCGTTGTGCCAGTTGGCGAGCATGGGCGAGAGCCGATCGACCGCGCGGGCGAAGCGGGCCTCGGGCGTGGTGCGCGCCTCGAACTCCTCCCACAGTTCGCGGGCTCGCTCCGCCTGGTCCTCGGGCAGGAGGGGGAAGATCCGGTCGGCCGCGGCGCGCTCGCGCTCCGCCTGGGTCTCGGAGTTGACCGGATCGAAGAGGTAGGTGTCCCCGGCGTCGATCTCGACGATGTCGTGGAGCACCAGCATCTCGACGACGCGTTCGATGTCGGTGCCCTCGGGCGCGTATTCGGCGAAGGTGCGGGCTGACAGGGCCAGGTGCCAGGAGTGTTCGGCCGAGTTCTCGCGGCGGGAGCCGTCCACCAGGAGGCACTGACGCAGGACGCGCTTGAGTTTGTCGACTTCCAGAAGGAAGCGGAGTTGCGCGTTCAACCGCTCGTTGTCGACCCCGCTGGCAAAGACCGGTGCCGGTTCCGTCACGTGGTTCGCCCTCCTGAAGGATGAGTCGAAACGGTCAGGTCGACCGCCCACTCGGTGCGGCCGCCACTGGATGATCCCATGGAACGCGCACCAGCTGTCGCGGCGGCGTCCGCCGAGGAGACGCGGGAGGAGATGACGGAGTGTACGCGGTGAACGACGGATGTCCTGCCCCGGCGGGGCGTGGCCGGGGCGGGGCGGACATCCTTCCGCGGGCCCGTCAGACCGTCCGGACCTGCGCGGAGGACGTGAGGTGCCGGTGGAACCACTCGGTCAGCGCACGGTCGGTGAGGACTCCGGCTGGGGTGAGCGGGCCGGGTTCGAGGCCGGGTTCCGGACCGATGGCGTGGGCCAGGTCGGGGACCACGATGTGACGGAGTGCATGCTCAGGAGCGTGCGAGGCCATGGCGTCGTGCAGTGAACGGCCCTGTTCCGGGGGCACGACCTCGTCCCGGCCGCCGTTGACGACGAGCAGGGGGACGCGGGCGCGGGAGACCTCCTCCGCGCGGTCGCCGAAGTCCAGCCAGCTCCGCGTGTGCCGGGCCTGCTCGCTCCACTCGTAGGGCGTACCGGTGCGTCTCTCCCGGGCCGAGATGACCAGGCTCGGGTCCACCACCGGGTTGACGACGGCGGCGGCGCTGACGGGCAGGCGCTCCTCGGCGAGGGCGAGCAGGACGGCCGCGGCGCCGGCCCCGACACCGACCAGGCCGGCGGGGTCGTCGGTGACGGGGAAGGTCCGGCGAAGCTCGTCGGTGACGCGGTGCAGCTCGGCGGCGGCCTCCTCGACCACCGGGCCGAACAGCTCGACGAGGTAGTCGCGTGCGCCTCGGCGGTTGACCTCGGCGACGCCGCCCTCGGGAAGCCTGGCGCCGAACAGGGGCAGCCCCAGGTAGACGCGCCAGGCGGGGAGCGGTGCCATGGGCACGGTTCCGGCCAGGGCGGCCTCGGCGCGGGGCGGCTCGAAGGCGTGCAGGCCGAGGACGAGCGGCGCGGGGACGTCACCGCTGGCGGGCGGCAGGGCCAGGAAGGGCACCCCTGCGGCCGTTCCGGTCACGGGTCGGGAGAGGATGCCGGCGTCGGCTACCACGGATGGTCGCCTCCGTTGCGTTGGGAGAATTGGGACAGGTAACTGCTGACCAGGAACTTGGCCTCGATGATGAGGTCCGGGTCGCCCTCGGGGTCGTCGCGGAAGGCGAGCTTGAGCACGGCGTCCGCGGCCTCGACGGCGACCTGGATGGCCCGGTCGAGTCCGTCATTGTCCGGGATGCCTGTGACAGAGACGATGATCCCGCGCAGGCGGATGGAGATGACGCGGTTGTTGTCGACGCCTCCGTTGAGGAGGTGGGGATCGACGATGTCGCCGAAGTGCAGGCTGCGAAAGCCCGGCACGTTGCGGTGCATGTCGATGTACTCGTCGATGATCGCGTCGACGGCCAGGGTCCAGTGGCTGAAGGAGGCGTCGGCCAGCCGTTCGGTGACGCGTGAACCGAACTGGTCGAGGAAGCGCAATCCGAGCGCCTGGGTGATGGCCTTCTTGTCCGGGAAGAACTGGTAGACGGAGCCGATCGCGACCCCGGCGCGCTCGGCGATCCTGGTCGTGGAGAGGTTGCCGTAGCCGACTTCGTCGAGGAGTTCGGCGCAGCAGTCGAGCATGCGCTGGACCCTGAGCATGCTGCGTTGCTGGGCGGGCAGTCTTCGCAGCGGCGCCTGGGCGAAGGCGAGTTCCTCGGGGGCGGCGCTGGCTCGTCCATGGTTCTCGCGTGACGCGTGGTTGTTCCCCGTGCTGCCTGGGGACCGGCGCGACCGCGGGGGCGTTGAGCTTCGGGAATGTGTCGTCACAGCTCCTATGATGCCTTTCCGGAATCACCTGGTTCCGGGGAAATTCCAGTTTCGTTCCGCGCTTCGTCCGCGTGGGCGCGGGCGTGGCCGGGGGTTCCTTCGGGGGGCGGCTTCCGGACGGTGCCGTCTCGGGCGACCGTTCGCTTGGATAGCGCTTTCCAGATGGGGCCGGACATGGTTGTATCGAGACCGAAGCAGCGTACACACCTCATGGAGGCTGAACCATGACCCCGGACACCACGCCCGAGGAACTCGACGCGGTCCTCGAACGGGCCGCGGCGGCGGCACCGCTCCTGGCCGCCCTCGCCCCGGGTGAACGCGCCGGACTGCTGCGGGCCGTCGCCGACGCCCTGGACGGCGCCGCTGACGACCTCGTGCCGGTCGCGATGGAGGAGGCGCACTACCCGGAGGCGCGCTGCCGCAACGAACTGGGACGGACCACCTTCCAGCTGCGCCTGTTCGCCGAGACCCTGGAGGAAGGCTCCTACCTGGAGGCGGCGGTGGACCCGGCCGACCCCGACTGGGGGACCCCGCGTCCGGACACGCGCCGCCTGCTGGTCCCGCTCGGGCCGGTGGTCGTGTTCGGCGCGAGCAACTTCCCGTTCGCCTTCGCCACGGCCGGAGGGGACAGCGCCTCCGCCCTGGCGGCCGGGTGCCCCGTGGTCGTCAAGGCCCACCCCGGGCACCCCCGACTGGCCCGGCTCACCGCGGAGACCGTCGTCTCCGCGCTCACCGGTGCCGGAGCCCCCGAGGGCAGCTTCGCCCTGGTCGAGGGGCTGGAGGCCGGTAAGCGCGCGGTCACCCACCCGCTCACCCGGGCCGTGGGCTTCACGGGTTCCATCCCCGGCGGCCGGGCCCTGTTCGACCTCGCGGTCTCCCGCCCCGACCCCATCCCCTTCTACGGGGAGCTGGGCAGCGTCAACCCGGTGTTCGTCACCCGCGGGGCCGCCGCGAAGCGCGGCGAGGAGATCCTCAGCGGGTACGCGGGGTCCGCCACCATGGGCGCGGGCCAGTTCTGCACCAAGCCCGGGGTGCTGTTCGTGCCGGAGGACACCAAGCTCGACACGCTCGTCGCCGACCTCGCCGAGCGGGCCGCCGCCCCGCTGCTCAACGAGCGGGTCGCGGAGGGTTTCGTGCGCGGTCTGGACACGCTGTCCTCCCACCCGGCCACCGAGGTCCTCGTCCGGGGGAAGCGGAGTGGTGACGACTGGACGCCGTCCCTGCTGCGCACCGATCTGGACTCCCTGTTGGAGAACGCCGACACCCTTCTGGAGGAGTGCTTCGGCCCGGCGACCCTCGTGGTCACCTATGCCGACGAGCGGCGGCTGCTGGAGGCGGCCGGGGTGTTCGGGGGCCAGCTCACCGTGACCGTGCACGGCGAGGAGGACGACGGGATCGCGCCCGCGCTGCTGGCCCTGGGCGCGTCCCTGGCCGGGCGCGTGATCTGGAACGGCTGGCCGACGGGGGTGGCGGTCACGTACGCCATGACGCATGGCGGCCCCTACCCGGCGACCACCGCGCCGCTGCACACGTCGGTGGGCACCACCGCGATCCGGCGGTTCCTGCGGCCGGTCACCTACCAGTCGGTCCCGCAGTCGCTGCTGCCCCGGGAGCTGCGTGACGACAACCCGCTGGGCGTGCCGCGCCGCGTGAACGGCGACGCGCCCTCCGCATGAGCCCACGGGGCCGGGCCGCGTCGACGGACGCGCGCCCGGCCCCGTGGCCGTGGGATTTGTGGGGCGCCGAAACCGTTGCTGGTGTGACACCAGGGGTTCGGGTCGGGGCATCCCGTGCTCGGTGCGGAACCCGGTCGGGTGGTTCGCGGCGGCTGGTTCGGCGGTCCCGGTGGGAGGTGCGGTACCAGGCCGGTGCCGCGTGCGGCCGTCTCCGGCCCCGGCCCCAGGTGATCGAGCGGGCCGGACGCCGGGGCGGGGTCTGGACCCCGCCCCGGCGTCCGAGGCGTCACGCACCCGCTCGGCGCCACGCGCGCTGATCCTGGCGGAGGGCCGGGGGCCGCGTCGGCTCCGGAGGGAGGAGGAGCGGCGGACCCTTCGCGGTCATCGCTCCCGGCCTCCGGCGGCGTGGTGGTCGTAGGCCGCGCGGAGCGACTCGGCGCGGTGCCTGTCACGCGCCGCAATGGACGGGTGCAGAAACGTGGCCAGCCCGTTGACGAGAACGGTGAAGAAGAGGAACACGGAGTCCACCGAGATGCCGTCCGTCACCAGCCACCACGTGAGCAGAGCGATCTGCACGCACGTGAGTACGGCCAGGCATGCCGACGTGCGACCGGGGAACAGGATCCCGTACTCCCTCAGTTTCTGATCGGCCCGGATCCGGGCCAACCTGTTGGTCTCCGGGTCCCCACCGAGCACTCCCTCCTCCACCAGTTTCTCAGCCACCGCCAGTCGGACCGGGTCCGCGTCGGGAGGCAGGGGTTCGTCACCGATGACACGACGTACTCCCGGGAGGGTGAGTTCGGCTATGAGTGCGGTCAGGCCGATGACCGGGAGCAGGCCGAGAGCGGCATAGGCCAGGAACCGCACGGAGGTGTCCGTGAAGTGGGCGGTCGGGATCAGACAGACCAGCCAGAGCAGGAGGAGGACGACTCCGAAAGGCCAGTAACCGAAGAACCGCGGGTTGTTCTGCTGGCGGATCATGCTCCGTGCGCGGAACACGGCGGAACCCGACGGTGGCTTCGGGAACGAGGGAGGGGGCGGGGGGACCATGCTCCTCACCGTATCCGTGCCCGCTTCTGACGGACGGGCGTGAACTTGGCCCGAAAGGGCTTGGGGCGGCCCACACGGGCGCGTAGCCTCGCGCCATGCACACCCATTCCGCTCCCACCGACGTCGAGGCGCTCGTCCGCGACCTGCCCAAGGTCGAACTGCACGTCCACCTCGAGGGCTCGATGCCCGCCGACACCCTGTTCGAGCTGGCACGCCGACACGGTGTCGACGACGTTCCCGACACCCTGGAGGCGCTCCGGGACTGGTACGTCTTCACCGGATTCCCGCACTTCGTCGAGGTCTACCTGGCCTCGGTCGCGACCCTGCGCGAGGAGCAGGACTTCGCCCGCCTGACCGCCGCGGTCGCCGAACGCCTGGCCGCGCAGAACGTGCGCTACGCCGAGGTGCACGTCAGCCTCTACACCCACCTCATGCGCGGGGTGCCCGCACGTGTGGTCTTCGACGGCATCGAGGAGGCCCGCCGCGCGGCCGAGAGCGAGCACGGCATCCAGCTGCGGTGGATCCCCGACTTCCCCGCCGACTTCGGTCTGGAGAGCGCCGAGGCGACCGTGGAGGCCGTCCTGAGGGACGCGCCGTCCAGCGTGGTCGGCTTCGGCGTCGGCGGGGTGGAGACCCCGTTGGAGCAGTACGCCGGGGTGTTCGGCCGGGCCCGCGCCGCCGGACTGGCCAGTCTGCCGCACGCCGGTGAGCACGGCGGCCCCGAGCGGGTGCGTGAGGCCCTGGACGCCCTCGGCGCGGAGCGCATCGGCCACGGCATCGACTCCATGCGGGACGAGGCGCTGGTCGGCCGCCTGGTGGAGGGGCGGATCCCCGTGGACGTCAGCCCCACCTCCAACGTGTGCACCAGGGCGGTCAGTGAGCTGGGGGACCATCCCCTGCCCCGCATGCTGGAGGCGGGTCTGCTGGTCACCCTGAACAGTGACGACCCGACCATGTTCGGCACGGACCTGACCAACGAGTACCGTGCCGCCCACAAGCTGGGTCTGGACGCGTTCGACCTGGTCCGACTCGCGGCGAACGGGGTGCACGCCTCCTACCTGGGCGCGGCCCGGCGTCACGCACTGCTGACCGAGATCGCCGACGTCGCCGCGCGCCACGGGGTCGACGCGGCGGGGCTTTCGGCGCTCCGGTAGGCCGGAAACACCACGGGGCCCTCCGCCGGGACGGCGGAGGGCCCCGGTCGGTCCGCTACGCGGGCGATCCGGTCAGCGGGAGCCCGCACTGGGCGCGCATGTCCACCCAGGTCTGGGTGGCCTGTTCGGCGGCCTGACCCTCGTAGGGAACGGGGATGCCGCCCTGGATCTGTCCGGGTGCCCAGTCCGACTGGGTCACGCTGCCCTGGTCGAAGGTGAGGGTGAGCACGCCCGTCTCGGCGGTGGGGCCGTCGAAGTTGTAGAAGACGAAGTTGCCCAGCCCGTAGTGCACGTACGAGTCACCCATGAACCCGCCCGCGGACAGCACGTGCGCGTGGCCGCCGACGACGGCGGTCGCGCCCGCGTCGACCAGTTCCTGGGCCAGGGAGGGAGCGTGCGGGAGCGGGCAGTGCGAACCCTCCAACCCCCAGTGCAGGAAGACCACCACGTTGTCGTACTCGGCGGCGGCCTCGGAGACGGCGGTGACCATCCGCTGCCTCATCTCGCCCTTGGTGGAGGCCAGACCGGGCTTGTCCTCGCCCGCCGTCCACGCCCCGATGAGGTGGTCGTCCAGGACGTCGGCGGCGCCGAACATGGCGACGCTCTGGCCGTTGACCTCGGCGACGTGGGGCGTGTACGCCTCCTCGGCGTTGTTTCCGGCACCGACCAGCTCGACGGGTGAGGCCTCGCCGTTCTCCAGGGTGTCCGTCAACCCGTCCACGCCGTAGTCCATGCCGTGGTTGTTGGCGATGCTGGCCACGTCCACCCCGGCGGCCTCCAGGGCCTCCAGGGCGCTGGAGGGCGCGCGGAACGTGTACGCCTTGTTGGGCGCGGGGGTGCCGCCCTCGGTGACGGCGGTCTCCAGGTTGACCATGGCCAGGTCGGCGGCCGAGAGCTGCTCCGAGACCGGCCCGAGTGCGGTCTGGGGGTCGGCCAGACGCGGTTCGAGCACGCCCTCGAACATCACGTCGCCGCCGAAGGCGATGGTGAAGGGCTCCCCGGCGTCCTCCGGTTCCGCGCTGGTCGACGGCGAGGCCGACTCGTCGGTGGGCGCGACCGCTCCCTCGTTCTGTTCCGGGGCCTCGTCGCCGGAGGAACAGGCCGCGGCGAACAGGAGGAGTGCCAGCGTGGCGGCGCTGGCTGCCGTGCGTGTGAGGGGACGCGGGGATACGGGTTGCATGCATGCTCCAGTGGGGCGGGGGAAACGGGGGGCATGTCCTGGGAGTAGGACGCGCGCCACACGTCTCCGGTTGGCCTTCGCGACTGGAGGAACATCCACGGGGTGTCCCCACCCGCCGTCGGCGAGGGCCACGAGCCTTCGGGTTGGTGTCAGAAACCGGACGCCGGGATCCGGCATCGACGAGCGTCGGCGCCCGCCGGCTCCAGGGTAGGCGCACATGACCAGCGCTTTTGCTGTTCCTGGTGAAGCGTGGGGCGGGGGAGCCGGGGTCGAGGGGCGGCACGCTCCTTGGTCGGTACACGGGTCGGTACGCGGATCCGGGGGCGCCCTCCCGGGGCCGCGCCACATGTCGGTGCCGCCGCCCTCGGGCACGTGCCATCGCGGCACCGCTGGTGGGGACGACGCGTGGCTGTGGACCGATCAGCCCTTGTTCGTGGTCTGATATCCCTTTTTGGTCTTTTTTCTCTTAAGTGAGTTTTCGGAGTGCGGAAGGAGGCGGAACACAGGGTTTTGGGCACCGCGGGGAGGCTTCACCACGAATATATGAAGTTGCTTAGTAGGTTCGTGTGTGGGGTTTACCCGAAAAATTTTCTTTTCCGCTTGCAACCTTGGGTGTGTGACCATGAGCGGAGGGTGGTTGGATGCGCATGCTCTGAGCTGTGGTTATCACTTTATGTTCTGAAGTAGTTGCGGGCTGTACTTATACTGGAGAAGCGTATTTCCCGAAACCGCATGCGAGCCCTCGATGGCTTGCTAACGTTTCGGTCCGTTGGTGGTTCCGGGAAACCCGGGGCCGCGACTTCACGCACGCGGGTCACCCCGCCGTCGCACGGCTTTCCTCGTTGACGGGCCCGCCCCGCCCGTGGTTGGCCTCGCCCGCGTCATGAAGCGGGCGTCCGGTCCCGCCACGGCACAGCGTCACAACCGGCGCGATCCCCAAGGCTGTATCCGTGAAAGGTCACATCCGCACATGCGCAACACACTCCGTTACTCCTTCGCCACCGTCATGACCGCGGGGCTGGTCGTCGCCCCGGTCACGGCGGCCCTCGCGGACGCGACCACCGACGGCTCCGGCGGCATCGGCAGCGGGAACCAGGTCGTCGTGCCCGTGGACATCGAGGCCGACCTGTGCGGCAACTCGATCGCGGTCCTCGGTATCTCCCAGGCCACGTGCACCCAGGTCTCCGAGGTCCTCTACGAGGCCAGCGGTGAGTCGGGCGAGGCCGACGCCGCCACCGACGGTTCGGGCGGCGTGGCCAGCGGCAACCAGATCATCCTCCCGGTCGACGCCGCCATCGACGCCTGCGGCAACGCGGCCTCCGTGGCCGGTATCAGCGAGGCCCAGTGCGTCGAGGTGGTCAGGGCCCTGGAGGAGGAGAGCGCCGACGCGCCCACCACCAGGAGCGACGGTTCGGGTGGTGTGGCCAGCGGCAACCAGATCGTCGTTCCGGTCGACGCCGCCATCAACGTCTGCGGCAACTCGGTGGCGGTCCTGGGCGGCTCCAGCGCCGACTGCACCACCATCATCAACGTCATCCAGGCCTCTCCCGAGAACGAGGGCGCGGAGACCGCCACCGACGGTTCGGGTGGTGTGGCCAGCGGCAACCAGGTCGTGGTCCCGGTCGACGCGGCCGTCGACATCTGCGGCAACGCCGTGTCCGTGCTCGGCATGGCCCAGGCCTCCTGCATGGAGATCATCTCCGAGGAGGAGAAGCCGGAGGAGGACAAGCCCGAGGAGGAGAAGCCGGAGGAGGAGAAGCCGGAGGAGGACAAGCCCGAGGAGCCCCGCGAGGAGGACAAGGGCGAGGACGACTCCAGCACCGGCGGCGGTGACGACACCACCGAGCCGCAGGCCGACGAGCAGCTCCCCGTCACCGGTGGTGCCCTGACCGGTCTGGTCGCCGCCGGCGTCGCCGCGGTCGGTGCCGGCGGCGCGGGTCTGTACTTCGCCCGCAAGCGCAGGGCCGCTGCCGTCGCGACCGGCGACGAGGAGTAGCCCCGAGGGGGTTCCCACACGCACACACGCGGGGCCGTCGGTGTCGGCGGCCCCGCACGCGTGCGTGGGAGGGCCGGTGCGAGGTGGCCGGGAGCGTCTCATAACCTCGAAGACGTGCTCAAAGTCCTGTTCTCGCAACGCATGCTGGCCTTCCACGCGCTGGTGCTGGTGCTGGTGCCCAGCTTCGTCTGGCTGGGCTTTTGGCAGCTGGACCGGGCGGAGCAGCGCGGTGCGGTGGTCGACCTCCAGCAGTCCAACCTCGCCGCGGCCCCCGTGCCGGTCGCCGAGCTGACCCGGGTCGGCGAGGACGTCGATCCCGACGACCGCTGGCGTACCGTCGAGGCCACCGGCACCTGGGACTCCGAGAACGAACTGCTCCTGCGCAACCGCGACGGCTCTGGGGGTGTGGGATTCCACGTACTGACCCCGCTGGTCACGGAGGAGGGGCCCGCCGTCCTGGTCAACCGCGGGTGGGTCGAGCGCGGTGCGACCGCGCGTGCCCAGCCCGAGGTGCCGCCCGCACCCGAGGGAACCGTGGAGGTGGCCGGGCGCATCCACTACTCCGAGACGGAGGAGAACACCGGTCTGCGCAGCCGCAGCGGGGACCTGCCCGAGGGGCAGCGGATGATCGTCGACGTGGAGGCGATCGCCGACGAGCTGCCGTATCCGGTCTACGGCGGATACGTGGTGCTCACCGACCAGGAACCGATGCCGGAAGCGGCGCCCGAACCGGTCGAACCGCACAAGGAGGACGCCGGGATGAGCGCGTCCTACGCCGTGCAGTGGTGGGTGTTCTCCCTCGTCGCCGTCGGCGGGTGGATCTTCCTCATGCGCCGCGAGCTGAGGGACGCCCGCGAGGCCGCCGCCGCACCGGAGGGAACCGGTGGGGGCCGGGACGCCGAGGGAACGGCTGACACGCCGGATTCCGGGGAAACCGGCGCCCCCGGGGGGTCCGCGGACGCGGACGGCGGCTCCGCGGAGATCGCGCACGGAGCGGCCCGGGGCCGGAACCTCTGAGATCCCTCTCACCGGGCACGACTCCTGTGGGGCTTCTGGAAGGTGGGTCATGGACGACGAGAACGGTTATCCGGATCCCGGACACGTCGAACGCCGTGCGGTGGACGCCCGGGAGAGTGCGCGTGCCGGGCGACTGTGGTGGGACGGCGCCGCCGACGCCTACCAGGCCGAGCACGGCGCCTTCCTCGGTGACGCCGAGTTCGTGTGGTGTCCCGAGGGGCTGACCGAGGCTGAGGCGCGCCTGCTCGGGGACCCCGACGAGCTGGTCCGGGCCCGGGTGCTGGAGGTCGGCTGCGGCGCGGGCCAGTGCGGGCGGTGGCTGCGCGCCCGCGGGGCGCGCGAGGTGGTCGGGTTCGATCTGTCGCTGCGCCAGCTCCAGCACTCGCGCAGGATCGACACGGAGACCGGTCACGCGCTGACGACCGTGCAGGCCGACGCCCAGCGGCTGCCGTTCGCCGACGCCGCCTTCGACGTGGTGTTCTCGTCGTTCGGGGCGTTCCCGTTCGTCCCCTCCGCGGACGACGCCCTGGCCGAGGCCGCGCGGGTGCTGCGGCCCGGAGGACGGTTGGTCTTCTCGGTGACGCATCCGCTCCGCTGGGGTTTCCCCGACGATCCCAGCGAGCACGGGCTCACCGTGCACGAGTCCTACTTCGACCGCCGCGCGTACGTGGAGGAGGACGACGACGGCAACGCGGTCTACGTGGAGCACCACCACACGGTGGGCGACTGGGTGCGGGGGATCGCCCGTGCCGGCCTGGTGCTGCGGGACCTGGTCGAGCCCGAGTGGCCCGAGGGGTTGGACCGGGTGTGGGGAGGCTGGGGGCCGGTGCGCGGCCGGATGATCCCCGGCACCGCGATCTTCTCCGCGGACCGCCCCTGAGCGCTCGGCGCTTCCGGTGCGGTGACCGTGAAGGCTCACCGGACCGCCTGTCCGTCGTGCCGCTTCCCGTGCTCGCGGCGAGGTTCGGCGCTCCGTCCTCGTCATGAGCACGGGATCATCCGGGGCCGGGGCACTCCATCACACCGGCGACGTGTCCGGTCAGCCCATCAGACGGGTTCGCCCAGGTACTCCGGGGGGACCGCGGCCACCAGCCACACGCCGTTGTCGGTCACCCGGAAGACGTGCCCGTCGTCGTGCATGCGTCCGGCGGCGACGGTGAGGACCACCGGCGTGCCGCGCCGGGCGCCCACACCGCGGGCGGTCTCCTCGTCGGGGGACAGGTGCACGTCGTGCCGCTTCATCGGACGCAGGCCACCGGTGGTGATGGCGGGCAGGAAGCGGCCCACGGTGCCGTGGTAGAGCAGGGTCGGGGGCGTACACGGCTCCAGGCCCAGGTCGACCCTGACGGAGTGGCCCTGCCGTGCGCGGATGCGGGTGCCGTCCGGGCTGAGGGCGAAGCGTCTCTTGTCGTTGGTGTCGACGATCTCCTGGAGGGCCGCGCGGCTGAGGTGCATCCCGCGCCGTCGGCAACCCGCGAGGAGTTCGTCCACCTCGGCCCATCCCTGCGGGTCGAGGCGTATCCCCGCCTGATCGGGGTCGTGGCGGAGTGCGCGCGACAGGAACCTGGAGGCGCGCACGAGTTCCCTCTGGTCCATGGCTCGATGATCCCGTGCCGGAACACGGACGGGCCAGGGGTTTTCGATCGGACGCGGCCCCGGGCCGGGTGGGGAAAACACCTTGGCGCGTCGGACGCGGCGGAGTAGGTTGCGTGGCCGGTGAAGGGAGGGGCGCGTGTCCCAGAGGTTGCGTGGCGTGTGGCAGGAGACCCGTGTCGCGTTCGAGGAGGAGAGCTACCGGATCGGTGACCGGAAGGTGGACCTCTCGGGAGCGTTGGCGGCGATGCGCGCGGGGACGCGTCTGTACACGCCAGCCGAACTGGAGGGGTTGATCGCTCCGGAAGGCGGGTGCGGGACCCGGTTCGAGGTGACCGGGGAGAGCACGCTCGCGTCCGCCGCTCGGCTGTCGGGCTCCGGCCACGTGGCGGTGCTCAACTTCGCGTCCGCCCGTAACCCCGGGGGCGGCGTGGCCAACGGCGCGCGTGCCCAGGAGGAGAGCCTGGCGCGGTCGAGTGCGCTGTACGCGTCGCTGACGCTGTGTCCGGAGTTCTACGAGTACCACCGGAGGGAGCGGAGCCTGCTGTACAGCGACCGGGTGATCTGGTCACCGGGCGTGCCGGTCTACCGGGACGACCGGGGAGGCTGGCTACCGGAACCGCTGACGGTCTCCTTCCTCACCTGTGCCGCGCCGAACCGGCGGATGGTGGAGCGCGACGGGCGGGAGGGAGCCGACGCCATCCCGCGGGTGCTGACCGCGCGGGCGCGCGGGGTGCTCGCGGTCGCCGCCGACCAGGGGGCCACCCGGTTGGTGCTCGGTGCCTGGGGGTGCGGCGTGTTCGGTAACCGGCCGACCGAGGTGGCGAGGGCCTTCGCCACCCACCTGCGCGGGGGCGGCACGTTCGCGGGGGTGTTCGAGCGGGTGGTGTTCGCGGTCCTGGACCGCGACGAGGCGGTGCGCCGGGCCTTCGAGGAGGCGTTGTAGCCGGGGTGGCGCGGTGCGTCGAGGAGCTCCGGGCACGGAGGCACCACGGGAGGGCGAGGTGGTGCGGAGCGCTGAGGCGGCGCGGGAGGCGGAGACGGTGCCGGACGCCGAGGCGGACTGGAGCTGGACGCGGAGGCGACGTGGGAGCGGGGGTTGTCCACAGCCCCTTTCGGCGGAGGCGCGGACCGGGGTTGATGGAGTGGAAAGGGGGTGCTGCGGCACCGCCGTCACCGGGCTGCCCTCCTACGGCGGAGGTGGCGCTTCGGAGGGGTCCAGCCGGGTATGTCGGGGCGGGTACCCAGCCTCCGACGACGAGGAGTTCCAGCGTGGCCGACGTCCGTGTCCGAACCGCCCTCCCCTCCGACCACCCCCGTATCGTGGCCGTCTGCGACGACTGGTGGGAACGTCCCGTGGCGCACATCCTGCCCCGGCTCTTCCTCGACCACTTCCACACCACCAGCCTCGTCGCGGAGTCGGAAGGGGAGCTGGCGGGCTTCCTCATCGGCTTCCCCTCGCCGTCCGTCCCCGAGGAGGCGTACGTGCACTTCGCGGGGGTGGCTCCGGAACACCGCAGAACCGGTCTCGCGAGCGCTCTCTACCGCCGCTTCACCGACGGGGCGAGGGCCGAGGGGCGCACGGTGGTCCGGGCGGTCACGTCGCCGGTCAACGAGCGGTCGATCGCCTTCCACCGCGCCCACGGCTTCACCGTCACCGGGCCCCACGCCGACTACGAGGGCCCCGGGGTGGACCGGATGGTCTTCACGATGCGTGTCGACGGGTGAGCGGAGGCGGCCGGTTTCGGCGGAGGCGGTCGTGGGACGGTCGCGCCGTGTTCCCCGGTGTCCGGTTCCGCGCCGCGTATGATCCGGGGCAACGGACGTGGAGGAGGCACGGTGCGGCTCAAACTCGACCTGCACGACATCTTCAACAAGGGCCGCGACATCGACCGAGCCCTCAACGACATCATGGACGAGGCCGAACGCACGAAGGCCAAGACCGTCGAGATCATCCCCGGCAAGGGTTCCGGACAGCTCAAGAAGAGGGTCCTGCGCTTCCTCGACCGCAAGGACGTCAAGGCCCGTTACCACCGGGTCGAGAAGGACTCGGTCAACTTCGGCCGCCTGTTCGTACATTTTCGCCACTGATACACACTCCAGGGTCGCCAACTTGGCCAACTTGGCGCACAATGGTGGCATGAGTGTCGATCGTGTCGAGCTGTCCGTAGCCCAAGCCCGTGACCACTTCTCCGAGCGTGTGAACAGAGCCGCTTATGGAGACGAGGTCACCTATGTGACGCGCGGGCGTAAGCATGAGCGGGTCGCGGCCATCGTTCCGATCGAGCTGGTCGAGGCCTACGAGGAGATGATCGATCTCGAGGACGGGCGAATCGCCCACCAGAGACTGGAGGAGATCCGGTCCGGTGACGCTGAAGTCGTGTCCGCTGAGGATGTGGCCAGGGAACTCGGCCTGTGACGAATGGAGGATCGCGCGTCTTCGAGGTCGTGTTCGACAGCCGGGCTCGCAAAGAACTCGGCAAACTGGACAAACCCGTCGCTCGCCGCGTGTACTCGGCCGTGATGGCGTTGGCGGAGGATCCGCGTCCCGATGGATGCCGCCAACTCACCGGTTGCCCGGGCCTGTGGCGTGTCCGGGTGGGCGACCACCGGGTGGTCTACTCGATCGATGACGGCCGACTCGTCGTTGTGGCTCTGCGTGTCGCCCATCGTCGTGAGGTCTACCGCAAGCTCCAGGACCGGCCTTCCGCAAGTGCATCGTGGTAAGAACTTCGGCCGCCTGTTCGTCCACTTCAGGCACTGACTCCCGGCGGGTGGAGCGGTTTCTGGTGGACGTGGCGTAATACGCGTATTACGCTAATGGGTATGGCAAAGGTTCGCATCAGCATCAGCCTTGACCCGGATGAGGCCGAGCGTGTCAGGTCGCATGCGGAGCGCGCGGGGATGGACGTGTCGTCCTACCTTGTCAACGCCGCTATTCGTCAGATGGCCGAGACCGAAGCGGCCGAGGCGGAGTTCGCGGGCGTCGACGCGCTGATCGCCGATGCCGAAGGACGGGCTGAGGACTACGGGCCCGTCGAGGAGGCAGGAGACGGCTCTCTGAGCGCGGATGAGCGCCGTGAGGTCGATGAGGCGATGCGCCTGGTCTACGGTGCCGGAGAGTTCCAGGCCCGGAATCGGGACGAGGTGGCGTGAGCATCCGTGTGCCCGTCTACGACACGGGAATGCTCATCGCCTTGTCGGCGCGCAAGGCCAAGGCGGTCCAGATGCACCTGGGGCTCGCGCGGTCTCCGCATCGTCCCGTGGTCCCCGGTCCTGTCCTGGCCCAGGTGTGGCGCCCGGATCCGGCGACCGTGCACGCCATGAGTGCGCTCCTGAAGGAGTGCACGGTTCCCCAGGCTCGATCGTCCCCGGCCGCGCTGCGGCCCACGTGCGCGGGACGGGTGGAGTGCGTCGCGTGTGCGACCGCTCCGGACGTCACCGACTGGCGGCGTATCGGTGCGATCCTGGGCACGGCAGCCCTTCCCGCGAAGAAGCGCCCGGACGCGGTGGACGCCCTCGTCGCCTGGACGGCCGTGAAGCACCGTAGTGCCGTGGTGTTCACCAGTGATCCGGGGGACGTCGCCGCCTACCTGGAAGCGATCGGTACCGACGACGTGCACCTGGTCGCGGTGTGAGCCCCGGCCGTCTGTTCGTCCACTTCCGGCCCTGAAAACCGTCCGCGCACACCGTCTGAGCCGCTCGGTGACGGTGAGTTGTGTGAGACTTTGCCGCTCCGATCCCCTGAGATCCACCGGCCCCGGAAAGACTCGGGGAGTGGTGTGCGCGTAACGGAGAGGGGCAGCGATGATCACCACCGACTTCATGCCCGGGGCGCCCTGCTGGGTCGAGGTGTCCTCGCCCGACGTCGACGTCTCGATCGCCTTCTACCGCGAGTTGTTCGGATGGGAGGCCCAACCCCTGGGCCCCGAGAACGGCGAATACATCGTTCTGCGTCTGGACGGTGCGGTGGTCGGCGGACTGGAACCCGTTCTGGTCGAGAGCGAGAGACCGTCGTGGAAGGTCCACTTCGCCGATCCCGACGTGGAGGACACGGTCCGCGCCGTGGAGCGCCTCGGCGGAAGTCTGTTGGTGGAGCCGTTCGACGTGCGGGGTCTCGGCTGCTCAGCGCAGTTCTTCGATCCCCAGGGTGGCCACTTCGGCCTCTGGCAGGCAGCCAAGTTCCGCGGGTTCGAGGTCACCGACCAGCCCGGCAGCCTGTGCTGGGTGGAGCTGTGGACACCCGACGGGGACGGGTCCCGTGAGTTCTACACCCAACTCTTCAAATGGGGCCTCACCCCCTTCGACCTGCCGGGAGAGGCCGGGACGTACATGGTCATCACTCCGGCCGGGGCCGGGCAGGAACACGCGCACGGCGGGATCATGGCGGCCGATCCGGCCCAGCTGACCGACAACAGCGGGTCCGCCGACTGGCGTCCGGTGTTCGCGGTCGAGGACTGCGACGCCGCCGTGGACAGGGTGAGGGCGGCGGGCGGCCAGGTGTACACGGGGCCGGAGAACACCCCGGGGGTGGGGCGTGTCGCCGTGTGCTCCGATCCCTTCCGGGCGGGGTTCTTCCTGCTCGCTCCGTCGCCTGGGTGACCGGCCCGGATATTCCGGCTGATGGCGGATTCCGGTGGTCGTCGCAGCACGTGAGGTCGGTTGGCTGCCGTCAACGGGGGTGAGTTCGGCGGCCACGGTCGCCGAACTCCTCCCCTGAAGGGGATGAGTTCCTTCGCTGATGCTCAGTCCCCCATCCCTTCGACACCGAAGTCCTCCCGCGACGTCCCCCGGTCGCCAGAGTGGCCACGAACAACTCCGCCGGTGCGCCCGCGGTCAGGCCGGTCTGGTTCCTGCGGGAGCAGAGCGCTCTGTGGTGGCTCACAGGCTCCTACTCGGTCGTGGCCGAACACCTGGCACGTGACGCGCGCCTCCGTGGTGGTGGACACCTGTGACCTGGAACGTATGGAGTTTCTCCAGGTGATCATGCACGGCAAGGCTGAGGTGGCGCCCTTCGGCCAGGCCCTGTCCAGACGTCTGCTGCGTCGCTACCTGGGTGAGGACGAGACGATCTGGCACCCGGACTTTCGGCACTACGCCGATGGCGGCCGCCTGGTTCGCTTCACACCCGATCGCACCATCGTCCAGGACCTGTCCAAGAGCAGCGAGTAGCGGAGCCCTCCCGGCCGCTGTGCGGTCTTCGACCGTTACGCCAGGTCTTGCCGGTGCGCGTCGGTCGTCCCCGACGATCCGGGGGCGTCTCCGTTGCCACGGCCCTGTGCCGGAAGTGTTCCTCCCGCTCACGGACGGTCCTCTCCTCGCCCTCGCCGGTCGTCCCCACTGGACACACGCGACAGGGCGTCTCCGCTCCTCTGCCGAGGAGCGGAGACACCGACGCACCGGACCGCGGCCCTCCGGCCCCCTCCCGGGACGGAGGGCCGCGGTCGGGCGTGGTCGGGCGTGGTCGACAGGCCGCTACTGCCGGGACACGGCGGACGCGCCCCCGCGCAGCACGAACTTCTGGATCTTGCCGGTGGCCGTCTTCGGCAGCTGATCCACGAACTCCACCCGCGTGGGCGCCTTGAAGTGCGCCAGGTTGTCCCGGGCGAAGGCGATGAGCTCCTCCTCGGTGGCCGTGGCGCCCTCGCGCAGGACCACCGACGCCTTCGGCGACTCGCCCCAGCGCTCGTGCGGCACGCCCACGACCGCCGCCTCGAGGACGGACGGGTGCCGCAGCAGCACGCCCTCCACCTCGACGGAGGAGATGTTCTCCCCGCCGGAGATGATGACGTCCTTGATCCGGTCCTGGATCTCCACGTACCCGTCGGGGTGGGTGACCGCCGCGTCACCGGTGTGGAACCAGCCGTCCCCCATGGCCTTCTCGGTGGCCTCCGGGTCGTTGTAGTACCCCTTCATCACCACGTTGCCCCGCACGGTGATCTCCCCGACGGTGTTTCCGTCCCAGGGCACCTCGGCGCCGTCGGCGTCCACCACCCGCAGTTCTCCGGAGGTGATCAACTCGACGCCCTGGCGGGCCTTGACGGCGGCCCGTTCACGCGGGGGCAGGCCGGCGTGCTCGGCGCGCGGTTCGCACACGGTGATGAAGGGCGTGGTCTCGGTCAGCCCGTAGACGTGGGTGACGGTCCAGCCGAAGCCGTCCTCCAGACGTTCGATCGTGTCGGCGGCGGGTGAGGCCCCGGCCGTGACCACGTGGACACCGGCCGGGACGTCGCCCCGGACGTCCTCGGGGGTGTTGGACAGCATGATCAGCACGGTGGGCGCCGCGCACAGCCAGGTGACGCGCTCGGAGCGGATCAGTTCGTACACGGTTCCCGGGTCCATCGCGGGCAGGCACACGTGGGTGGCCGCGGCGGCGGTCACCGTCCACGTGTAGGTCCAGCCGTTGGCGTGGAACATCGGCAGGGTCCACAGGTACCGGTCGCCGACGTCGATCCGCAGGTGGAGCAGGGTGCCCACGGAGTTCATGTACGCGTTGCGGTGGGTGATCATCACGCCCTTGGGCCGGGCCGTGGTCCCGCTGGTGTAGTTGATGGTGAGGAGGTCGGTCTCGGCGATCTCGGGACGGGTGAAGTCCGGGGTGGCCTCCGCGACGAGTGTCTCGTAGTCCTCCCATCCCGGGCGCGCGCCCTCCAGGGCGACGAACCGCTCCACGTCCGGCATCCGGTCGCGGACGCCGTCCACGGCGTCGAGCTGGTCGGCGTGCACGCACAGCACGCGGGCGCCGGAGTGGTTGACGATGTAGACGAAGTCGTCCGCCGACAGCCGGAAGTTGACCGGTACCAGCACCGCGCCGAGCTGCGGTACCGCGTAGAAGGACTCCAGCTGGGCGTGGGTGTTGGGGGAGATGTAGGCGACACGGTCGCCCTTGGCGACCCCCATGTGCTGGAGAGCCGAGGACCAGCGGTCGCACCGGTCGAAGAACTCCTCGTAGGTGAGCCGGAGGTCCCTGTCGACCACCGCCTCGCGCCGGGGGTGCAGTCTGCGGGTCCGGCGGGCGAACTCCAGGGGAGTCAGGGCGAGTTCCATGGTGCCGTGGTGCCTTTCTGCGTCGGCGACGGTCGGAGTACTGCGGAAGCCAGCGGTGGTCGGGGCGTCGGTGGTCCGGTCACCGGAGACCGGATTCTCGGGCGGGGGTCGGGCTCGGCGTCGGGCTTGGCGTCGGGCTCGGTTCTGGATGAGACTCACGTCACATGGAACACGATACGGGTATGCGGTGACTCGGGCATATCGCGTGGACGCGGGAGGTACACGGGGGTGCGGCCGGTCGGCGGTTCGGGGTCAGAGCGCCAGGAGGAGTACGCCGGTGACGACGATGACGGCGGCCGAGACCCGCACCCGTCCGAACCGTTCCCCGAACAGCAGGGTCCCCAGCACCGCGGCGAAGATGATGCTGGTCTCGCGTAGCGCCGCGATGCCCGCGACCGCGCCGGTCAGCTGGGCCCACAGCACGGTTCCGTAGGCGAACGCGCTGACAGCGCCGCCCAGGAGGCCGACCTTCCAGATCGGCTTGAGCTGACGGGGGAGCGCGCCGCGACGGGTGAAGGCCGCCACCAGGAAGAACACGGGTCCCTGGAGGATCATGATCCACGTGATGTAGCCCAGTGGATCCTGGGTCAGGCGGACCCCGTAGGCGTCGACCACGGTGTAGACGGCGATGCCCAGGCCGGTCGCGAAGGCCGCCAGCAGTGCGGGGAGCTGTGCCCGTGTGGGACGTCCGCCCGCGAAGACCAGGGTCATCAGCCCGGCGGAGACGACCAGGACTCCGGCGAGGTCGGACGCGGCCATCGACTCGCCGAGAAGGGCGGTCCCGCCCAGGGCGACGACCCACGGGGCCGTGCCCCGGGCCATCGGGTACACCTGGCCGAACTCGCCGGTGTGGTAGGAGAGCATCAGCAGGCTCAGGTACAGCAGGTGGGTGACCAGTGAGGCCAGCAGGACCGGCCAGGCCTCGCGGGGCGGCGGTCCCACGAACGCGAGCACGGGCAGGGCCGCGAGCATGCCGCCGAGGCCGATCAGGGCGAAGCCGAGCAGGCGGTCGGTGATGGCGTGGGCGATCGCGTTCCAGCCCGCGTGCAGCAACGCGGCGACCAGGACCGCGGCCACCACGGACGGGGTCATCGGAGGGGGCCGTGGTCGGAGCTGGAGCCGGAGCCGTGGAGGGAACCGGTGCCCGGGCCGGGGGTGCTGGAGGGGGAGGAAGGCATCCGCTCAGGCTAGGTGGTGGTCCACAGGCCGGGGATGGCGGGGTGGGGCCGGGGCGCGGAGGGCATACCTGTCACGGGGGACGTGTTCCACGGCGCGGAAGCCGAGCACCCCCATCAACAGCATGCCTCTCCCCGGCGCCGTCCACCGCCCCGCCGTCCCGCCTGTGGACAACCCTCCTGTTCCTCGCCTCCCCTCCGACGGGTACGCGCCGCGTCTGTCCTCCGTGCCGTGCCTCCCCGGGGCACCCTCTCGCGTTCCCCGCCACCCCCGGTGTTCCTTCGTGCCTCACTTCCGTCCCACGGGCCGGTCTGCGGCTCCGCTCCTTGGCGGTCCTTCGCGCCGGGATCCAGCCCGCCGAACCACGCTTTCCCGGGAAGCCCGTTCCCCGTACTCCGGTGGGCCGCCTCGCTTCTCGGGCCCGCTGGAAGGCCGCTTCCCGGGCCTGTCCACGTCCACGGGGTCCAGACCCCGCCCCACGGCGCCCCGAGGTCGTCGCGCCGCTCCCCGGCCCGGAGCCGCGCCTCGGCCCGGCGCCGCTCCCTCAGGTCCGGCGGCGGGTGCGGGCGTTGGTCGGGGCGATGTGGTGGTTGCGCAGGTGCTCGTAGACGATCGACGCGCGCACGTCGGCGACCTCGGGGCGCTCGGTCAGCTTGTCGATGACGAACGCGTACAGGCTGTTGTTGTCCGGCAGGGCCACGTGGATGAGGAAGTCCTCGCTGCCCGAGGTCACGAACACCGACAGGGTGTCGGGCAGTGAGCGCACCCAGTCGCGGAAGGCCTCGATGTTGTGCCGTGAGGGCTTCACCACGCTCACGGTGATGAGCGCCTGGACCGGTCGGCCGATCTTCTCCAGGTCCACGTCCAGGAGTGAGCCGCGGATCACACCCCTTTCCCGCAGCGCACGGGTCCGATCCAGCGCCGTCGTGGGCGAAGCGCCGACCGCGGCGGCCACGTCGCGGTTGGTTTTCCGTGCGTCCGACTGGAGTTCGGCCAGAATCGCCGTATCAAGTTCGTCAAGATCAGGCATGTGCGCACTATAGCCGATAGAAGTACGGATAGTTGTTTGCCTGTCCGGTTTATGGCTAACCTTTAAGGGCAAAGGTCGTATTTGGCTCGCCAGGAAGCGATCCTTCCGAGGCAGGCACCGTCGCCCCCGCCGGTCGGCCCCGCTCCGGTGCGATGACGCACCACCGCAGAGCATCACCGCAGAACACAAGGGACGTCCGTACCGTGAGACCTTCCTCCGTCGCGGCCATCACCGACCGACCGTCGGTTCGCCCGCGCATCACGGGCCGCATCCTGGCCCTGGCCGCCGTCGTCTGCGCGGCCCTGAACCTGCGCCTGGTGGTCACCTCCCTGTCACCCCTGCTGACCACCGTCGGCGGGGAGCTCGGCTTCACCACCGCCGTCGTCAGCGTCCTCGGCACCCTGCCCCTGGTCGCCTTCGCCGTCTTCGGCCTGGTCACGCCCCTGATCATGCGCCGCCTGGGTGCCGAGTCCACCGCCGTGCTCAGCATGCTGCTGACCGGACTCGGCCAGCTCCTGCGCGCCTTCTCCCCGGGGACCGGCACCCTGTTGCTGCTCACCAGCGTCGCCCTCGCCGGCGCGGCACTCGGCAACGTCGTGATCCCGCCGCTGATCAAGCAGTACTTCCCCGACCGGCTGGCCGCCCTGAGCACCGTCCAGATGGTCGCCATCCACGTCGGCGCCCTGTTCCCGCCGCTGGTCGCCATCCCCCTCGCCGAGGCCGCGGGCTGGCGCTTCGCCCTGGGCTGCTGGTCGGTCGTTGCCCTGGCCGCCGCCGTGCTGTGGGCGGTTCAGCGCGGGCGCCCGCGTCCGGTGGCCGCCACCGCACCACCGGCCGGCGGTCCCGCCCTGGCCCGTCCGATCTGGCGGGTCGGTATGGCCTGGCGGATGGCCCTGCTCTTCGGCATGGTCACCTGGAACGTCTTCGTCCTCTTCACCTGGCTGCCCACCCTGGTCACCGAAGCCGGGCACACCCCGGCCATGGCCGGGAGCATGGTCTCCCTGATGGTCGGGACCAGCCTGCTGTTCGGCCTGGTGGCGCCCACGGTCACGCTGCGGGCCGCGAACACCTTCCCGATCGTGGCGCTCGGCCTGACCGGGTACGCGGTCGGTTACCCGGGCATCGCCCTGACACCCCAGTGGACGCCCCTGTGGGTGATCGCCCTGGGGCTGGGCACCAGCCTGTTCGTGGTCACCATGACGATGATCAACGCGCGCAGCACCACACCGCAGGGCGCGGCGGCCCTCTCCGGGTTCGTGCAGGGCGCGGGCAGCGGCGTCGCGCTGGGCGGCCCGCTCCTGTTCGGCCTGGTCAGCGAACTGACCGGAGGCTGGACCGCCTCGTACGTGCTGGTGGCCGGTGGTTCCCTGGCCGTCGCGTTCGTCGTCGCCCACATCGAGCGCACGCCCTGGAGCATCGAGGCCGCGGCGGCCGGACGCCGCCCCTGAACACCTTCCCGGGGCTTCCACGGGGGGAGTCCCGGGGCCGGTGTCCCCGCCGCGGTGCCCGGGGGTCGCCGAACCGGCTTGACCCTGCCGTAGCGTCAACTTCTAACGTCGGCGGCATGAGTGAGCACACCGTACCCACCATCGACCGGACCATCTACCCCATGCCGATGTTCGCCACCCTCCAGGTCGCGGACGTCGCGGCGGCCGAGGCGTTCTACCAGGCCGTCGGCTTCGTCTCCCTGGCCGCCATTCCGGGGCCGGACGGGAGCCCCGCCGTGGTCCACCTGCGTCGGGAGAGGTACCAGGACCTCCTGATCACACCCGGCGAGCCGAGATCCGGCAGCACCACGGTGAGCTTCAACGCGGCGGGGCAGGACCTCGGGGCGCTGGCGGACGCGCTCCGTTCCGCCGCGCCGGAGGGCGCCCACGTCGAGGGCCCCGCGGACACCCCCTGGTTCACCTCCGACCTGACCATCGACGATCCCGACGGGAACCGGGTGATCCTCACGGCACCCCGCGAGGCGGAGATGGGGCACGCCCGGGAATGGGCCCGGGAGAACATCGAGGGCGACTTCGTCGTCGAGGACCGGCGGGGCGAACGCCCCTGAGGCCCGGGCAGGAGGACTCCGTGGAGTGGACCATCCAACAGGTCGCGCACAGCGCCGGTGTGAGCAGCCGAACGCTGCGCCACTACGACGACATCGGCCTCCTTCCCCCCTCCCGGGTGGGTGACAACGGCTACCGCTACTACGACGCGGCCGCGGTGGCACGTCTCCAGCGCGTCCTCCTGCTGCGTGACCTCGGCCTGGGCCTGCCCGCCATCGCGGACGTCCTGGACCGGCAGCAGGATGAGGAGGCGGCCCTGCGCAACCACATCGGGCTCCTCGAAGCCGAGCGTGACCGCCTGGACCAGCGGATCCGAGCCGTCCGGCGCACCCTCGACGCCCGGCGCTCCGGCAGGGACGGCTCCATGGAGATGATGCTGGAGGGCTTCAACGACCCCTACCGGGACGAGGTCATCGCCCGCTGGGGCGAGCGCGTCTTCCAGGAGAGCAACGACTGGTGGCACGGGAAGAGCCTGCGCGAGCAGCGGGACTGGAAGCAGGACACCGACCGCCTGGTCGCGGGGTGGATCGAGGCCTGGGAGGACGGGGTGTCGCCGACCTCGGACCGCGCGCAGGCGATGGCCGCCCGGCACGTGGAGTGGCTCCGCCGGATCCCGGGGACCCCGGTGGCCGAGGGGGACCGCGAGCGTTCCATCGAACTCGTGCGCGGTCTGGGCCGCCTGTACGTCGAGGATCCGAACTACGCCGCCACCTACGGGGGCACGGACGGCGCCGTGTTCGTCCGCGACTCCCTCGACGAGTACGTCCGTCTCTCCATGTGACGGTCCGCACGCCCCGTGGCCGGACCCGGCCACACATGCGCGTGCACCGCGATGCCGTTCCCGGCTCCTTCCCGCGTTTCCCCTGGCAGCCGTGGCCTTCCGGATTCCCCGGGTTTCCCACCGACCGCGGGGAGGTCCACGTCACGGACGGAACCGGGGGTGCGCGGGAGTTCCGGTCCCACCTGGTCAACGACCGCGGTCGGCTCCGTGCGGCGGCCGCCGTCACACCGTTCCGGGTGCCGGGGAAACGGGGACTACACCATCGCCGGAGTGGATTTTTCCGGACGAGCTTCTCGATACTCTCCGTGTAGAGAACAAAGCTCGCTAATACGGTCAATGCGCGCATAATGACGGCATGAGAACCACACCCCTCGACAGGTTCGCCCTCCGGGCCTGCGGACGGGGCAGTCGATCGCGATGACGGCGGAACAGGCCCGTCCATCCCGATCCCCCGGCCAGGACCCGCCGGTCGACGGCGTGGAGCGGTTCGTCCCCCTCGTCCGCAACCGCGACTTCCAGATCCTCTGGAGCAGTCGGTTCCTCGCCGGACTCGGCAAGGAGAGCGGCGAGATCGCCTACCCCCTCCTCGCGCTCCTCATCGCGGGATCGGCGACGCAGGCGGGCGTCATCGGGGCCGCCCAGGTCACCACCGCCATGGTCACGGCCGNCTCACTCGCCGACCGGGCCAACCGCAGGACGGTACTGCTGTGCTGCGACCTCGGGCGGCTCGCGCTGCTCTCGCTCTTCGCGCTCCTGCTGGCCACCGACAACGTCACGCTCCCCGTGATCGTGGGCGTCGCGGCCTGCTCGGCGGCGATGATGGGCGTCTCCAACCCCGTCGCGATGGCCTCCGTCAAACAGCTGGTCCCGGCCCCGCAGATGGCCGAGGCCTCGGCCCAGAACCAGATCCGCCTCTTCACCACGACCGCACTCGGAGCGCCCCTCGCAGGATCCCTGTTCGGCCTGGGGCGGGTCTTCCCCTTCGCCGCCGAGGCCCTCACCTATCTGGTGTCGGCGCTCCTGATGCTGCTCGTCCGCCGCCCCATGCAGGCGCACCGCGAGGACACCACCGAACAGTGGACCCCGCACGGCATGGTCAGCGGTTTCACCGTGCTGATCCGGCACCCGATCCTGCGCCCGATGATCCTGTGGATCGTCGGCTTCAACCTGTGTTTCGCCCAGACCGGCGCCTTCCTGGCCCTCATCGCGACCGCCGAGAGCCAGGGCGCCAGCCACCTCCAGACGGGGCTGACCGTCTCCCTGGCCGGGACCGGCGGCCTGCTCGGCGCGCTGGCCGCCGGTGCGGTCGTCAGGTGGGTCCGCCCGTCGGCCACCTTCCTCACCGCGGCCTGGTCCGCCCCGGTGTGCGCGCTAGGACTCCTGGTCGCGCCCAACGTGATGTCGCTCGGAGTGCTGGTGGGCTGTGTGTTCGCCATCGCGCCGTGCGTGAACGCCGTGTTCTACGGTTACGTCGCCGCTTCGGTCCCCGACGCCTACCAGGGGCGTGTGCTGGGCGCGGTGACGTTCATGGCCCTGGCCTCCCAGCCGCTGGGCATCCTCGGGACCGGCGTGATCTTCGACCACGCAGGACCCACCTGGGTGTTCCTGACGATGGCGCTGGTCTCGGCGCTCGCCGCCCTGCTCAGCCTCTCCCCGGTCATACGTAACCTGCCCCGCCCGGAGGAGGTGGCCGTGGCCTGACCCGCGGCCCCGCCTCCGCTGACCCGGGCCGCTCGACCTCGCGGCCCCCGTGGCCCGACCGGTCAGCCCTCGAAGGGCATCGCCATGATCGGCTCGGAGGTCGGCTGCTCCGACCCCCTCGGGCTCGGTGATGACCTCCCCGCCCTGGAGTGGGGCGAACGCGCCGTCCTCCGGGTCGGACGGGGCGTGGCGCCCCTCGACCACGTGGTGGATCAGCGACCCGGTCAGCTGCTCCTGGTCGGCGGGCAGGGCGTCCGGGTCCTCCTGCGGGATCTCCCGAACGCGGCGTTGGCCGGGGCGAGGACGGTGATGTCCTCGGCCGAGTCGAGCGTGTCGACCAGCTCGGCGGCGCCCAGTGAGGCGACCACGGTGAGCAGCCCCACGACCGTTCCGACGACGACCCGTCGCCTGTCGCGTGGCGGGGTGTTCCCGCGTGTCTCGGTGATCACGTGGGGGATTCGTGGCCGACGCGGGGGCGGATGGGTCGTCCCCGAAAGATTTTCCCGGACGGCCCTCCGAGGGGACCGGAGGGCCGGTCATATCCCGCCAACACGGGACAGTCCGGTCGGTTCGGCTCCGCGAGTGCAGGAAGATGTTGCCCGTACGTCTCCTCAATGATCGGAGTTCCCCCACATGGCGCGGAAGTCGCCCCTCACCCTGGTCGCGCTGACGCTCTCGGGCAGCCTCCTGCTCAGCGGATGCACGGTCACCGCGGACATATCCGACTGGTGGTCAGAGACGTTCGGAGACGCGTCGGGGCCGCCCGAGGTCACGGAGGAGTTCCCCTACGTCCGCGAGGGCCGGATCTTCCAGGACACCGGGCGGGACAACGAGATGCGCTTCGCCATCACCGGCCTGGAGCGCACCGACGAGTACACCGTCATGTACTACGAGGTCACCTACCTCGACGAGTTCTCCGGCGCCAACCGGAACCTGAGCATGGCCCACACCCTGGTCGACCCGCTCACCGGACGCGTCTACCGGGAGTTCCTGGACGAGGAGGGCCTCAAGTACGGTTCCGAGAGCCCCAACCAGGACGGCCTGTACCCGGTGTTCGACGGGGTCACCAACGAGTACGTGCGCTACTACCCGCGCCTGCCCGACGAGGTCGGGCAGGTCACCTTCACCGGCAGCGGCCTCGGCGCCATGACCGGCATCCCCGTCCAGGACGTGGAGGAGGAGCGGACGGACCCGGAGGACCCCAACGGGAGCGAGCACCTCACCCCCGACAACCCGCCGCCGTCCGGTGAGAACCTCACCTTCGCCAACCGCCGCCCCGACGAGGAGGCCGTGGCCGACCAGGGCTGGGTGCAGAGCTTCGTCGACTCCGAGCTCGCCTCCACCACCCGCGACGGTGACCGGGAGATCATCTCCCTGCACTCCGACGTCATGTTCGAGTTCGACCGCGCGGACCTGACCCCCGAGGCCGAGGACGTGGTGCGCCGCGCCGCCACCACCCTGGCCGAGAACGTCGACCCCGAAGAGCCCGTCATCACCGTCATCGGCCACACCGACGGCATCGGCGACGAGGCCTACAACGACAACCTGTCGGTGGAACGCGCCGAGAACGTGCGCGACCTGCTCGCCGAGGAGCTGGGCGGCGGTTACGAGCTGGAGGTGGAGGGGCGCGGCGAGGACGAGCCCATCGCCCGCGAGGGCGGCCCCGACGACGAGCAGGCGCGGGCCCGCAACCGGCGCGTGGAGTTCTCCTACGTCTTCGACGACACGGTGGCGGCGACGGAGGAAGAGGAGTACGACGACGACGGCCTGGGCGCGGCCCAGCGCAACGTCACCTGGCCCGCGCCCTACGAGGACGACCCGGGCTCGGTGGTGGCCGAGGGCGAGCTGGACGGGGTGCGCCTGGAGGTCCACCCGCTGCGCCGCGACGGTGCCTACCTCATCGGCACCGTGGCGCTGACCAACACCACCGACGAGCCGACCATGCCCGAGATGGGCGGCCGTGAGGCCCTCCAGGCGGGCGGCCCCGAGCAGTTCAACAAGGGCACGCTCGGCGGCTTCCAGCTGCTGGAGCCGGAGAGCGGCCTGGTGCGGTACGTGGCCCGGATGGACTTCGGCGACGGACGCTACAGCAGCTTCGCCGAGGAGGTCCACATGCTCCAGCCCGGCAACACCTACAGCCTGGTCGCGGTGTTCCCCGCGCCGCCGGTGGACGTGGAGGAGCTGACCCTGCGAGCGGGCCCGTTCGGTGAGTTCGAGGAGATCCCCGTGGAGTACTAGCAACCGGCCGGAGGTGTCGCGGCTGTGACACGAGGGACCTGACCTGCGCTGATCCCGTACCTATCGGCCCGCCTCGACCGTGGGGCCCCGCCACGGGTACGGGACCACGTGCGGGGCGCCGGGACGGGGAGACCCGACCGGGGCCGTCCGGAGGACACGGGAGGGGGTCACCGCACGGTGGCCCCCTCCGGTGTTCGCGCTGTCAGCCCCGGACCTGCTCGGCGGCCAGCATGACCACCCGCTCCAGGTCCTCACGCGGCACCTCGTCGCCGTAGGCGATCGCCGTGACGTACATGTCGCCGGGCAGTGACAGGTACAGGTGGCGGCTGGAACCGTCCACGGTGCCCACGTACTCCAGGTCACCGCCCAGGGAGTCGGCCTCGTCGGTGTGGTAGGTGTCCACGTCCACGTCGATGTCCACCTCCCAGTTCATCTGCTCCTGCTCGCCCGGCACCCGCACCACGTCCGGGTTGGTGCTCGGGTCCGCGTTCAGGGTGAACACGAGGGTGAACGAGGGCGTGCCGGGCTCCGTGCCGCCGTCGCTGAACGAGCACACCACCTGTTCGGCGTCGTCTACGCCCTCCACCCCGCCGATCTCCTCGGTCAGGACGGTGCCGGGGGCCAGGTCGCCGACGACCTCGGCGGCACCGGCGGCCTCGCACGACTCGGGCAGCGCGTACTCCGGGGCGGCCTGCTCCTGCGCCTCCTCCTCGGGGCTCGGGCTGGCACTGGCCTCCTCCTCCGGCGGCTCATCGCCGTCCCCGGCGGAGAGGCTGAGGTCCATGTCGAACTCGTCGAGGTCGATCACGTCGAAGCCGACGAGGACGAAACCGCCGACGACGGCGACGACGGCGGGCGTGCCCAGGCACGACAGGGGAGTGGACGGGATCAGGCGCATGGGTGGCTTTCGGTTCGGGGAGCGCCGGGCGGAGGGAGAGGCTCCGGCGGGGGACACACGCAACCTAGCAAGTTCCCGACACGGTCACGTCGGTGGTGGTTCGCCCGATGCGTCCGACGTGCGCTTCCCCGTCGCGTCCGTCCGGTGACTCCGTGCGGAACCGGCGCACGGAGGGCGTCCCCGCCGCCTCTTACGTAGGGCGGCGGGGATGGCGCGAACCGGTGCGCTACATGTTGATCATGTGACCGGCCAGGCCGTGCACGGCCTCCTTGACCGCCTCGCTGAGCGTGGGGTGCGCGTGGATGTTGCGCGCGACCTCGTGCACGGTCAGGTCCCACTGCTGGGCCAGGGTGAGCTCGGGCAGCAGCTCGGTGACGTCCGGACCGATCATGTGCGCGCCGAGGAACTCCCCGTACTTGCCGTCGGAGAGGATCTTGACGAAGCCGCGGGTGTCCCCGAGCCCGTGCGCCTTGCCGTTGGCCATGAACGGGAACTTGGCGACCTGGACGTCGTAACCGGCCTCCTTCGCCTCCTTCTCGCTGTAGCCGAAGCTGGCGATCTGGGGCTGGCAGTAGGTGGCGCGCGGAATGAACCGGTAGTCGATCTCCTGGGTCTCGGCGTCCGCGATGGTCTCGGCGGCGACGATGCCCATGGCCTCGGCGGTGTGGGCCAGCATGAGCTTGGCGGTGACGTCACCGATCGCGAAGACGTGCGGGACGTTGGTGCGGCCCCGGGAGTCGATGGCGATGGCTCCCCGCTCGGTCAGCTCCACACCGGTCTTCTCCAGGCCGTAGCCCTCCACGTTGGGGGAGAAGCCGATCGCCTGGAGGAGCTTGTCGGCCTCCAGGACCTGCTCCTTGCCGTCACTGCTCACGGTGACGCGGACGCCCTCGCCGGTGTCCTCCACCGACTCCACGCGGGTGGAGGTCATCACCTTGACGCCCAGCTTCTTGTAGGCGCGGGCCAGCTCCTTGGAGACCTCCTCGTCCTCCGTGGGCACGATGCGGTCGAGGAACTCCACGATCGTCACGTCCACGCCGTAGTTGGCCAGGACGTAGGCGAACTCGACGCCGATGGCGCCCGCGCCGGCGATGACGATGCTCTCGGGCAGGGTGTCGGTGAGGATCTGCTCCTCGTAGGTGACGACCCGCTCGGACAGCTCGGTGCCGGGCAGCAGCTTGGTGGAGGAGCCCGCCGCGATCACCGCGTGGTCGAAGGTGACGGTCTCGGCGCCGTCCTCACCGCTGACCTCGATGGTGTGGTCGTCGGTGAAGGTGCCCCGGCCCTCGATCTCGGTGATCTTGTTCTTCTTCATCAGGTAGTGGACGCCCTTGACGCGGCCCTCCGCCACCTCGCGGCTGCGGCTGTGCGCCTTACCGAAGTCGAACTCGACCTTGCCGTCGACCCTGATACCGAAGAAGTCGGCGTCGTTGTGGAACAGGTGGGCGAGTTCGGCGTTGCGCAGCAGTGCCTTGGAGGGGATGCAGCCCACGTTGAGGCAGACTCCGCCCCAGTACTTCTCCTCGATGACGGCCGTGTTGAGGCCGAGCTGGGCAGCCCGGATGGCGGTGACGTAGCCACCGGGTCCCGCGCCGAGAACCACCAGATCGAAGTGTCGTTGTCCCATGACGGGATCTCCTTGAGCGTGTTTGTGACGCACCCAGCGCAGTCGGCTTGCCCGGGTTGTCGGATTGCCGAACGCCAGCCTAGCCGGGTGCCCGTCGCACGTGGGTGACCAGCCGCGTCCATGGTGGCATGTTCCGTGATCATGCCTGGTCACGGCGGGCCTCGTGTGTGCGGAGACGGACGGATCGGCGGTCGGTCGGGAACCGCGCGGGGGCGGGGCGGGGTCCGGCCTCCGGCGTCAGCCCCGTGCCTCCTCCTCCTCCTTCTCCTTCTCCTTCGCGCGCTTCCTCTCCGCGCGGTTCTGCTTGATCACGGGAGCGAAGGCCATGACGAAGACGATGCCGAGGGTGAACCAGAGGGCGTACCTGTCGACCATGAGGACGATGTCGACCCCGGCCTGCCCCGCCGCGTAGCCGACGGAGGCCACGACCCCGGTGAGGAGCAGGGCGCCGAGGGCGTCCCACAGGAGGAGGGGCACCAGCCGCATCCCGGTCCAGCCCGCGCTGACGAGGACGAGCATGGTGGGAACGCCCGGCACGTAACTCAGGACGATGGCGCCCCGCATGATCCACGGGTTCATGTTCTGGGCCCTGTCCGCGAAGCGCTGCGCCTTGTCCCCCGGCGCGACGAGGTTGATGAAGTTACGACCCCATCGCCGTCCCATCCACCAGAACAGCCAGTCGAACTTGATCTTGCCGACGACACCCGCCACCACGACGAGCCACAGCGGGATCTCCCCGATCCGCGCGAACGCCGCGGCGGCGCCGATACCCGCGTTGCTGCCGGTGACGAACTCCAGCAGGACCGGGTGCTCGGCGATGAGGAGGGGCTTCAACGGCGTCATCGCGAGGAGGAAGAGGGGAATGACGACGAAGAAGGTCAGCAGGGCCTTGTCCTGCCGGGCCGCCTTGCCCTTCCAGAGCTTGATGGCCTCCAGGGCCTCCCTGGCCTCCTCCTCCTTCTGTTTCCTCCTCCGCTCCTCCTCCGACAGGGGAGCGTCGTTCCCGTCCGAAGGGTCCCGTTCGGTTCGCGCGGCCTCGGAACCGGTGTCCGGGGGGTCGCCGTTCGCTGTCGTCGCCATACCACCAAGCCTCGCTGATCGAACGGTGCGTTCGTAGACGCGGGAGTCACCATGTCGGTGTGAGAGCCGACGGTCCCACGGCATGACACATGTCATACGACGGTGGGGTCGCGTCCGCCGGGCCCCGGTGCCCGGGCACCCGGGTCAGTGCGGGGAGTCGGGCGGCGTGGGCCACTTCCAGCCCGGAGCCCACGCCCAACTGTCCGAGACACCCGGCGGCATGGGCGGGAGCAGGCGCGCGCCGGGGCGCTGGTCGTCGGCGGGCTTCGCGGCCTCCACCGGTTCCCCGCTTCCGGCCCGGTCCACCGGAGTCGGGGAGCGCCGGTCCTCCCACGGCTCCGCGGCCCCGCCCGTGTGCGCGGTGCCGCGGCCCCCGGCCCGTTCCGCCGCTTCCGGGGGACGCCAGTCATCGTCCAGGGGGCTGGGGGACCGCCGGTCGTCCAGGAAGTCCGTCGGCTCCGGGGACCGCCAGCCCTCACCCAACGGGTCCGGGGCCGGTTCCGGGGTGTGCCAGTCGTCCCACGGCTGTGCGGACGCGTGCGGGGCGCCCCGTTCCCCGGCCTGCTCGGCCGCCCTCGGGGACCGCCAGTCCCCGTCCAGCGGATCCGCCTCTCCCGGGGACCGCCAGCCTCCCAGCGGATCCGCGAATTCGTCCGCGCCCACCGGTCCGGCGGTGTCCACGGGCTCCGGGAGCGGCTCGGAGGGCGGTGGTTCGGCGGCCCACGGACGCGGTTCGGGTTCCTCCTCGGAGGGCGCGTCGCGGAACGGCTCCCCCCACGGGTCGGGCGAGGGCGACGGGGCCTGCGGCTCGGACGGCGTGGAGGCCGACCGCCCCTCCTCGGGGTCCGGTTCCATGGACCGGAACGCGGCCGACATCGGTCCCGAGTCCACCTCGGCGAAGTGCGCGGCCACACCGAAGTGGCGGGGCGCCGGTGTCCGGTGGGACCCGGTCTCGTGCTCGATCGGCGGCGCCAGCGGATGGCGCACCGAACCGGCCGGGTGCATCCGCGCCCACCACGCCGCCGCCTCGTCGTGGCCCAGCTCCTCCAGGACCCTCAGCGATCCCCGGATGTGCGGGTGCCTGCGCCCCGCGCGCCAGGAATGGGTGAGCGACTGCGGCTCCAGCACCAGCACACGCTCCCCGCCGACCACCGGGACGTCCCCCGGGCACGCCTCGTTGCCCACCCACGTGCCGTCGCCGCCGACCAGGTCCCACTCGCCGCGCACGACGTCGGCCAACGGGTCCACGGGAGCGTCCAGGCACGCCGCGGTCCACCGGGGATCGGGCCGGGTGCCCGCCAGCAGCCTCCCCTCCTTGCCGATCAGCGCGTCCGCGAGCAGCGTGTGCAGCTGGAAGTTGTCGCCGATCCCGTCGAAGCGCACCCGGAAACCCCGCCACGAGGCCCGGTCCAGCACCAGGAGGGTGTCCGCCTCCGCCATCCGCAGCAGCTCGTTCACCTCGACGAACTCGCTGAGCTGTGTGGACAGCGCGTGCACGATCTGGGTGAGCCCCTCCAGGGCGCTGGCGTCGGCGCGCACGGCCGCCCGCACCTCGGAGTCGCCCAGCATGGCCTTGGCCGCGAGCCCGTAGCGCAGTGACGTCCACCAGCCCACGGTGGCCAGCGGCGCGTTGTCCCCGAGGACCTCCTCGACCCGGTGCTCGTCCGTCTCCGACACGTCGTTGGGCGTGGGCAGCGAACCGCCGCCGGTCTTGTCCCACGCGTGCATGAACGCCACCGCGGCCTGACCGTAACTTCCGAGCTGGCGCAGTACCTCCAGCCCCACCTGTCCCGCGGGGGCTCCTGCCTCCACCAGGGCTCCGGCCAGCACGGAGAGGTCGGCCGCGATGCCCGCGGCCGGTTCGCTGTCGCTCAGGACCGGCGCCAGAGCCTCCATGGCGATGGCGAGCTCTTCCACGGGCACCTGGGAGGACAGCCGGAACACGTCGTGCACGGCCGCCGGGAACCCGGGGGCCTGACTGGCTGCGGTGTCGAGCACACGTTGGAACGCGGCGCGGAACTCATCGGTCACCCGAGAATCCTTCCATATCCACACGTGGTGTCCGTTATCTGGTCACATGCGCCCATGCTGGACGCCACAGAGGGCGCCACGGAACGGACGTGCTCCCGCGCGTCCGGGCGGAGGGAGGCGCGCCGGGGCGGGCCGCGTGGCCGGTGGGGCCGGAACCGGAGCGAGCGGGTGCGGGGGTCAGCCGACTGTGGTGAACCGGACCTCGTGCCCGCCGCGGTCGGAGGCCAGGAAGTCCAGCAGCCGCAGGCCCTCCGTCTCCACCTCCTCGCGGTCGTCGCCCTCGATCGGCCGGAACGCGATGACCTCCAGGGCCGCCGTCCGCCTGTCGCGGACCACCTTCCAGGCACCGCGCACCTCGCCGTCGACCAGCACCGTGGCGGGCGGCATCCCGTTGCGGGCGGAGATCCGTCCCAGATCCTCGGCCGAGACCACCCGGCCGCGGTCGGCGTGGCCGCGTAGCAGGTTGTCGAAGTCGTAGAGGAAGCGCACGGGCGCGGGGACGTCCGGACCAGGGCGCGGGGCGCCGGGGAGGTCGAACAGTTCGGCGCCGTCCTCGCCGCGCAGGACCACGAGCCTTCCGCGCAGGCGGTCCACGACCTCGCGCAGCCGGGTCAGCCCCGACCACGCCTGCACGTCCTTCACGGTGGCCGGGCCGAACGCGGCCAGGTAGCGGAGCACGAGTGCGTCCGGGTCCGGACCGGCGGCCGCGGGCAGCCCGGTCCAGGTGTCGGCGGGCGCGAGCGCGGGCGGACCGGAGGCGCCCCAGACCCCGCGCGGGGGCACCTGGACGACGGGGAGCAGACAGCGGACCAGGTACGCGAGGTGGTTGCCGGGTACGTCGGGCCACCGCTCGGCCAGGTGCGCGCCCAGCTCGGTGGGGGTGAGCGGACCCTTCTCCAGGAGGGCGCGACCGGCCTCCACGACGGCCTCCGGGTCGACGCCCGCGGTGGCCCTCCCGTGGCTGCTGCCCGCCAGGTCCCTGGTCATGGCGGCCTGGACCGTGGGGCGCAACCAGCGCTGGTCCTCCGGGGTGACCAGATGGAGGGTGGAGCGCATCAGGGAGGTGCGGATGAGCTCGCCGTCGGTGAGCTGACGCCCGACACTCTCGGGGGAGAGGCCCTCGATCCGGTTCTGGAGGCCGACGTACCAGGTGTGCGTGGTCTGCGCCTGGAGGCCGACCAGGTGGGTGACGACCTCGGTGACCGGGCGGTCCACGCGCCGGAGGAGGAACTGGCGGGCGAGGGTGGCGCGGTTCAGTGCGCGCCGGGAGAGAACGGTGTCGGTGGCGGCCATCGCTCGGCTCCTCCAGGATTGCCTGTCGGTGGGGGAACCGTACCGGGCGGATAGGACGGAACGGGAGGAAGCGGAGAGGAGAGCGGTCCGTGTGGGGTGCCCCACGTGACCGATGGCTCATGGGACGACACTACAATCCGCAACGGACGTAACGACGTATACCGGAGGAGTTGCCCATGTCGTGGTCCGAGCAGTCGCGTGTCCAGTTGGAGAACGAGCACGTGCTGCTCACTCCGCTGGTGGAGACGGACCGCGAGGGGTGGCGTGCACAGGCCATAGACCCGGACATCTGGACGCACTTCGTGGTCCGTGTGGACGACGAGGCGAGTTTCGTACGGTTCTTCTACTCCTATCTGGCCGCCAGTGACGAGGGGAAACGCACGACGTTCACCATCACCGACAAGGCGAGCGGGCGCATCGCGGGCAGCACGAGCTACGGGAACATGTCCGAGGGCGACCAGCGCCTGGAGATCGGCAGTTCCTGGCTGGGGCGCGACTTCCGCGGTCGCGGGATCAACCACTGGTCGAAGTACCTGCTGATGCGGCACGCCTTCGAGGAGATGGGCACCGAACGGGTCGAGTTCAAGACCGACGTACTCAACGAGCGGGCCCGTCGCGGCCTGCGCGCCATCGGTGCCACGGAGGAGGGTGTGCTGCGCAGCTACAACCCCATGCCCGACGGTCACCGCCGGGACGCCGTGTACTACTCGGTGCTGCGCAACGAGTGGCCGGACGTGCGCGAGCGCCTGGAGGAGGGCCCGCGCTTCCGGTGACCCGGAACGCCGTCCGCCGACACCGATGACGTGACCGTCGCCGGTGCCGGGGACATCCGCGGCGGGCGCCCCCCGCCCCC
>NZ_ANAX01000306.1 GCF_000341065.1 Nocardiopsis halotolerans DSM 44410
CGGACCGCCTCCTCGCGGTCCGGGGCCTTCGCGTTCGGAGGCCGCGGCGGGTTCCGTCACGGGCCGGCCCGGGGGGAGCGCACGGCCCGGTCCGGCGGGGTGGCGGCCTCAGACGTGGCGTTCGTCGACGCCGATGGCACCCACACCGCTGCTGTAGAAGGCGCACCTGCCCTGGGACTGGCCGTACTCCCCCGGCGACAGCGTGACCCAGTTGCCGTTCACGTCCGGAGCCCAGCCGCAGACGATGACGGCTCGGAACCTCATGGTCTGCCCCGTGTGGTTGGTGCAGGCGGCGATCCCCACGTCGGGGTCGTTGTTGTGCCGGAACGTGTCGCAGTCCAGGTCGAGGGCGGACGCCGGAACGGGGGTGAGGACGGTGCCGAGGACGAGGGCCGCGGCACCGATCGCGAGAGCACGCTTCAGACTGGGAAGACCGAACATGTGTCTCCTTTCAAGAGGAAATGGGCCTCGGTTGGACACACTCGCTGGCGGTGTGTCCAACCCTGGTGTTTCCTCACCCGGCCCCTCGGAATCTTCTCTCACGGACCTGTCCACATCCGGTCAGGGGCCGTCGGACGTGCGGCGCCCGGACAGCGAAGGGCCGTGGGCGCGCTCCCACGACCGCCGCGGCGGTCGTCGGGGACGGCCGGGCGTCAGAGGTGGTCGAGCAGCTGGGCGCAGCGGACCAGACCCAGGTGCGAGTACGCCTGCGGGTGGTTGCCCAGCGCCCGCTCGGTGACCGGGTCGAACTCCTCCGGGATGAGCCCGGTCGGTCCGGCGCAGTCCACCAGGTGCTTGAACAGCTCGTCGGCCTCCGCTCTGCGGCCGGTCAGCAGGTAGGCCTCGATCAGCCACGTGGTACACAGATGGAAGCCGCCCTCACCGCCGGGCAGGCCGTCGTCCCGGTGGTACCGGTAGACGGTCGGGCCGCTGCGCAGCTCCGCCTCCACCGCGGTCACGGTGGCCTGGAAGCGCTCGTCGGCCGGGTCGATCAGCCCGGACAGGCCGATGTGCAGGGACGCGGCGTCCAGGTCGGTGCCGTCGTAGGCGGTCGTGAAGGCCTGCGCCTCCTCGTTCCAGCCCTTCTCCAGCACCTCGGCGGCGATGTCGTCACGCAGGCCGGCCCAGGAGGGGTCCACCCGGCGCCCGTACCGGTCGGCGAGGGTGACGGCGCGGTCCAGGGTCACCCAGCACATCACCTTGGAGTAGACGCGCTGGCGGGGCTCGTCGCGCTCCTCCCAGATGCCGTGGTCGGGCTCGTGCCAGCGGCGGGCCACCGCCTCGGCCATCGACCTCACCAGGTCCCAGTCGCGGTCGGCCAGGGTGCCGCGCACCGACGACAGCTTCTCGATCAGCTCCACGACGGGGCCGAACACGTCCAGCTGCACCTGGTGGTCGGCCAGGTTCCCGATCCGCACCGGACGCGAACCCGCGTACCCCGACAGCGACTCGACGACCTCCTCCGGGCCCAGGTTGGTGCCACGGAGCGAGTACAGCGGGCGCAGCATCTCCGGTCCGGGCAGTGAGTCGACCACCCGGTGCACCCAGTCCAGGAACTCCTCGGCCTCGGCGGTCGACCCCAGGGAGACCAGCGACTGCACGGTCAGGGCGCCGTCGCGCAGCCAGCAGTACCGGTAGTCCCAGTTGCGGACACCGCCGATCTCCTCGGGCAGCGACGTGGTCGCGGCGGCCATCACGCCGCCGGACGGGGTGCACAGCCCGCGCAGGGTGAGCGCGGAGCGCGCCGCCAGCTGCTGGGCGGTGTCGGGAAGGGTCAGCCCGTCCAGCCAGAGCGACCAGTGCTCACCGGACATCCTCCGGAGTTCGGACTCGGGCAGCGTGCCGGGCACGAGGGAGTCGGTACCGCAGCGCAGCTCCAGGACCACGGGCCGGTCCGAGCGCGGGTGGACGACCGCGCGGGCGACGTCGGCGACACCGTCGTGGTCGATCTCCCACTCCACGCCGGGCGCGTACAGCGCCATCGGGAAGTCGGCGCCCTCCACGAGCAGGCCGTCCTCCCGCCGGGTGATGCGCACCGGCACGCGGCCGAAGTCGGGGCGGGGCGCGAACTCGACGGTGGCCGGGGTGGTGCCGCTGATCACCCGCACGAGGTCGGTGCGCCCCTGCGGGGTGCCGTGGGCGAGGTAGTCGGTGACGTCCATGCGGGACCAGCGCGTGCGCACGGTCATGGTGCCGGGCAGGTAGCGCTGGCCCAGCGGCAGGCCGCCGTGGGCGGGGGCGATGGCGAACACGCCCGCGTGTCGGCCTCCCAGGACCTCGGCGAACAGGGCGTCCGAGTCGGGTTCGGGGTGGCAGAACCACAGCAGGCGCGCGTCCGGGCCGATGAGGGCCACGGAGCTCTGGTTGGAGAGCATGGACATGCGCTCGATGGGCGTGGGGCGCTCCCCGAACACCCAGGAACGGCGTTCGCCGGCCAGAGAGGACAGCAGGGCCGCGGCGGTCGGGGTGTCGGACACGCGGTGGGAGGCCACGGTGGGCTCCTCGCCGACCCGCACGCCCGCGTCGGCGCCGGTCAGCCGCATGAAGACGGGCTCCTCGCCGTCTCCGCCGCCGATGTAGAGGGTGGCGGTCNNNTCGCCTCGACCTGCTCGCGTAGCAGCTCCAGCGCGGCGGCCTTGTCGGAGGGGGAGTCGGGGTCGTAGCCGCGGTACTCCGGGTCGATGGTGAGGTCGGTGTCGAACTCGGTGCCGTGGGCGCCCACGAGACGCACCTCGGCGGGCAGGCGGGAGAGCGCCGCCAGGTCCCGCAGGGGGCGGGCGGAGATGACGGCGCACACGGTGCCCGGCAGGTCGGCCAGGTCGCGCAGCGCGCGCAGGGCCTCGGGCAGGGGGCGCCGGTCGTCGGGGTCGACCGAGGAGAGGGCACCGTCGTAGTCGCAGGCGACCAGAAGCCGTGAGGTTCTGGCCAGGGCGGAGACACGCTGCCGGACGTCCACGGGCATGATTGCGGGAACGGTGTTCTCCGCGGTTCCCGGAGCCGTCTCGACCGCCTGGGTGACCGTCACGTTGCCTCCTCCGTTGGCCGCAGTGACCTGGGGAATCGGGTGATCTGTAGGACTCCGCGCGCATGGTGCTGGTTCACACTGACATGAGTGTGCGGAAAGTGGGCCCAGGGCTTGTGGCGCGGGATGTGTGCTTCAGGGGACGTGGGAGAGGCCCTCAGGGCTTTTCACGTGTGTGCGGGCAGAAGGTCGTGCCGAACGCAAAGATCCGGTCCGCAAGAAGTCAACGCGAGACTACCTCCGCCTCACACGTACCTGCGACATCAGATTCGAGTGATGCAGGTCACGAATCGGCTGCAAAGGGGCAGGGTGGCCGAACGATCCGTTCCCGGTGAGAGGGTGATCACCCACCGTTGCGAAGGAGGCGCACACATGATCGGAACGCACCTCCCGGGGCAGCACTGTTCAAACCAGCCTGTAACCGACGCGCGGCAGGGTCTCGATGGGGTCCGGATCACCCAGTTTGCGCCGCAGGGAGCGGATGGTGACGCGCACGATCGTGGTGAACGGATCGATGTTCTCGTCCCACACCCGCTCCAGCAGCACCTCCGCCGACACCGGTGCGCCGTCGGCCCGCAGCAGCTCCTCCAGGACCCCGAACTGCTTGGGTGACAGTTGGAGGAGCCGCCCGTCGCGGAAGGCCTCGTACCGGGCGGAGTCGAGCCGCAGGCCCGACCGCTCCAGGACCGGTGGGTCGGCCCGGCCCGGCCGTCGGGCCAGGGCGCGGACGCGGGCGATCATCTCGTCGTGGTCGAAGGGCCTGGCGAGGTAGTCGTCGGCACCCAACGCGAAACCGGTCAGGCGCTCCTTCGGGTCGTCACGCGAGCTGATCATGAGCACCCGCACCTGGCCGTGCCGCATGGTGGTCACTCGGCACACCTCGTCCCCGCTCAACCCCGGGAGCAGGCGCTCAAGCAGCATGACCCCGTACTCGTTGACGGCGAGCTTGTACAGCGCCGTCTCCCCGTCCGGGGCGGTGTCCACCGCGAAACCCGCGGCGCGTAGCCACGGGGCGGGCGAATGCGTGGACTCCTCCCCGGCGCCCACGACCAGGACCCTCATGCGTGTTCCTTCCTCCCTTGGCATCCCTGGGGCACCTCCGTGGGGGACGTGACGGAGGAAAGCGCTCACACCCGATTCACACAACAACGTGTCTACTTCTCAGGCATGGCGTCGACCGAACCGGGGGAACGATTGCTCCGTCTTCACGGCCGCACGGCCTCGCCACTGGGTGAAGCCCTCGTGGACATAAGCGCGATCGCACACAACGTACGGTTCATGTTAAAGCGGACAAACTCTGAAATCCTTGCCGTCGTCAAGGCGAACGGCTTCGGCCACGGGGCCGTGGAGGTCGCGCACGCGGCACTGGAGTCCGGCGCGACCTGGCTTGGCGTGACCTCACTGGAGGAGGCGCTGTCCCTGCGCGACGCCGGGATCCGCGCCCCCGTACTGTGTTGGCTGCACCGCGCCGACCAGGACTTCGACGACGCCGTCGCCGCCGACGTGGACCTGTCCGTCCCCTCCGCCGCGCACCTGCGCGCGGTGGCCGAAGCCGCCACCCGGACGGGCCGCGTCGCGCACGTCCACCTCAAGGCCGACACCGGGCTCAGCCGCAACGGGGCTCCGCCGGAGGCCTGGCCCGGGCTGGTCGTCCTGGCCCGCGCTCTGGAACTGGACGGTCTGGTCCGGGTGCGCGGCGTCTGGTCGCACCTGGCCTCCGCCGACCTGCCCGGCGCCGAGACCACCGCCGAGCAGGTCGCCGCCTTCGAGAAGGCCGTCTCCCAGGCGCGCGCGGCCGGGCTCGACCCGTCACTGCGACACCTGGCCAACTCGGCCGCGATCCTCAACGAGCCCGCCACGCACTTCGACCTGGTCCGGGCGGGGGTCGGCCTCTACGGGGTGGAGCCCGTGCGGAACAGGCGCTTCGGCCTGGTCCCCGCGATGACCCTGCGGGCCCGGGTGGCCGTCGTCCGCAGCGTGCCCGCCGGGACGGGCGTCAGCTACCACCACGCCTACACCACCCGGCGCGAGAGCTCGCTCGCGCTCGTCCCGCTCGGCTACGCCGACGGCGTACCCCGCTCCGCCGGGGAGCGGGCGTACGTGTGGATCGGGGGCCGCAGACGCCCCGTGGCGGGACGCATCGCCATGGACCAGTTCGTGGTCGACGTCGGCGACATGGACGTGAACGCGGGTGACGAGGTGGTCGTGTTCGGCCCCGGCGACCGCGGCGAGCCCACCGTGGAGGAGTGGGCCGACTGGGCCGGGACCATCCCCCACGAGATCCTCACCGGCGTGGGCACGCGCGTGCCCCGCCTCCACCAGCACCCGGCACGGCCCCTGCCGTGCGGACAGAACAAGGAGAGATCGAGTGCCTGAGGCAAGGACACGCGTCGCCGTCGTCTTCGGTGGCCGCAACGGGGAGTACGACGTGTCGTGCGCGTCGGCGGTGTCGATCCTCGCTCATCTGGACCGGAGCCGGTACGAGGTCGTGCCGGTGCGGATCACGCGCGCCGGGGCGTGGGCGGTGGGCACGGACACCGACGACCCCGCCGGGCTGGACGTGGAGCGGTTGCTGGCCCTGACCCCCGAACCCGGCGAGGAGGAGGGGAGGGCCCCGCGTACCGGGGACGGTCTGGGCCCCGCGGTCACCGTGCTGAGCGATGTCGACGTGGCCTTCCCCGCCCTGCACGGGCCCTACGGCGAGGACGGCACGGTCCAGGGGATGCTCGAACTCCTCGGCGTCCCGTACGTGGGCAACGGCGTGCTCGCCAGCGCCGCCGGTATGGACAAGACGGCCACCAAGACGCTGCTGCGCGCGGCGGGACTGCCGGTGGCGCGGGACGTGGTGCTGCGCGGATCGGACGGCGGGGTGCCGGTCGAGGCGTGCGCGGAACTGGGACTCCCCGCGTTCGTCAAGCCCGCGCGCGCCGGTTCCAGCCTGGGGGTGGCCAGGGTCGGCGACTGGTCGGAGCTGGAGGCCGCCGTCAAGACCGCGCGCGAGTTCGACACCAAGGTGTTGGTGGAGGAGGGGGTCGTCGGACGCGAGGTCGACATGGCCGTCCTGGAGATGCCCGACGGCGGGTTGGTGGTCGGACCGCCGCTGGAGATCAGGGTTCCGGACGCGGAGCGCTTCTTCGACTACGACGCCAAGTACGACGGGGAGAGCGCGGTCTTCGACATCCCCGCCGACCTGCCGGTCGGCATCCAGTCGCGGCTGCGGG
>NZ_ANAX01000307.1 GCF_000341065.1 Nocardiopsis halotolerans DSM 44410
GTGAGCTCTCCCTGGAGGTGTTCGAGGCGCTCGGCTGCTCCGGTCTGCTGCGTGTGGACTTCTTCCTGCGCGGGGGCACCGATCCCGTGATCAACGAGGTCAACACCTTCCCCGGGTTCACCTCGCACTCGCAGTACCCCCGGATGTGGCGGGCGGCGGGCCTGCTCTACCCCGAGCTGCTCGACCGCCTCATCCGGACCGCGCTGGCCTGAGGCATGCGAGGGGCCCGCCACGCACGTGGCGGGCCCTGTGGCCGGAGGTCGGGGAAGGGGCTCAGGCGCCGCCCTTCGTCGGCTCGGACGTTTCCGGTTTGCGCAGGTGGTGCACCCATGCGGGCGGGACGTTGGCGAACACCTTCTCGGAACCGACGCCGTAGCGGTCGATCCAGTCCCGCACCAGCCAGCTCGTGCGCGCCTGGCGCAGGTAGTCCTCACGGCGGGCGATGACCGCCTTGACCTCCTTGGTGTACAGGTAGCCGTAGAAGGACAGGGTCCCTCCCGGTTCGAGCACCTCGAAGTAGTAGTCCAGGATCTCCCGGACGGCGTCGGCGGTGAAGTTGGCGAACGGCAGGCCCGACACGATCACGTCGTACCTTCGGTCGGTGCCCATGTCGGTGACGAGCCTGGCGTGCACACGGGCGCTGTCGGCGACCCGGGACATGACCGGGTCGGTCTTCAGCAGGCCCTCGACGTGGGCGGCGAACTCGGGGTTGGCCTCCACGAGGTCGAGGGTGTCCCCGAGGCTCATCGAGGCGGCGATCCCGCGGCTGATCGCTCCGGTTCCGGCACCCGCCTCCAGGACGCGCAGCGGTCGGTCGGGCTCGGGACGCCGTCGGACGTACTCGGCCATCGCGCGGGCGAGGGCGCCGCTGCTGGGGAGGACGGATCCGGTGGCGTGGAAGGTACGCAGCGCCTGACTGAGGAACAGTCGGGTGTCACGCAGGCGCTCGTCCAACCTCAGGGAGGAAAGCGGTCCGGCAGTGCTGTGTGTCTCGGACATACCCGAACGCTAACGCCTCGGGCCCGCGGAGGGGAGGCGGCGCGGCCGTGGCCGCGGAAAACACGGGGCGAACCGTGTGTCCCCACCCGCCGCCCCCTCGGGCCCCGACCTCCGCCCGGACGCACCCGGACGTTCTACCCTGAGGGCATGAGCGAACCGGCCAGTACTCCCGCGACCTCCGCCCACCCCAGGACCGCGCTGGTCACCGGAGCCTCCACGGGCATCGGTGAGGAGTACGCCCTCCGGCTCGCCGAACGCGGCTACTCCCTTGTCCTCGTGGCCCGCCGGGGCGAGGTCCTCGAAGCCCTCGCCGAGGAGCTCGGCCTCCGCTACGGCGTCGGAGTCCAGACCCTGCCCGCCGACCTCGGCACCGACGAGGGCGTCTCCCTCGTCGCCAAGCGCCTGTCGGCCGACGGCGGCGGCGACGAGGCGCCCGTCGACCTGCTCGTCAACAACGCCGGCCGGGGCGACGGCGGGCCCTTCGCCGAGCAGGACCCCGACGAGATCGACGCCATGCTCGCCCTCAACGTGCGCGCGGTCCTCCACCTGGCCCGCGCGGTCCTGCCGGTGCAGATCGCCCGCAGGAAGGCGGGGCAGACCCGGCCCAGGCTGGGTGTCATCAACATCTCCTCCATGGCGGGCGAGATCGCCGCCAACCCCGGCGGTTCGGTGTACGGGGCGGGCAAGAAGTTCGTCTCCCTGTGGAGCGAGAGCGTCGCCGCCGAGGTCTCCGAGCACGACGTGCACGTCACCGCCGTCCTCCCGGGATTCGTGCGCACCGACATGACCAGGGAGGTCCAGGAGAGCGGTCTGCCCGCGTTCGCGTTCGTCCCCAAGGAGCGGGTCGTCCGCGAGTCCCTCGCCGCGTGGGCGGCCGGACGCTCCAGCGTCGTCCCCGGGGCCCAGTACAAGGCGGCCACGGGGCTGCTGCGCTTCCTGCCCAAGCCGGTCGTGCGTGCCGCCGCGCGCAGGGTGTGATGAAGCGGTGGTCCGGGCCCGGCCACCGGACCGTCACCGTCGTGCGGCGCCCGGTGTGGCGTATCCCGCCGACCACATGCTGAGACATCCCGGCTCCGTTGCGGCATCCGACGGCCGGACCGCCTAGGCTGGTAACGCATCTGTCGGTCGAGGAAAGACACCATGAAGACCTTCGAAGAGCTGTTCGCCGAGCTGTCCGAGAAGGCGCGCTCCCGCCCCGAGGGGTCCGGGACCGTCGCCCAACTCGACGCCGGTGTCCATGCCATCGGCAAGAAGGTCGTCGAGGAGGCCGCGGAGGTCTGGATGGCCGCCGAGTACGAGTCGGACGACCAGGCCGCCGAAGAGATCTCGCAGCTCCTCTACCACCTCCAGGTCCTGATGCTGGCCCGTGGCCTGCGTCTGGAGGACGTCTACAAGCATCTGTAGGTCGGCGCGCAGCCATGCGCGTACCGGCCACTGACGGACGTCCCCGTACACGCAGCCACAGAAAGCCGTGAACATGCCCGACATGCTGAGAATCGCCGTGCCCAACAAGGGCCAGCTCTCCGAGCCCGCCGTGGAGATGCTCCGCGAGGCCGGTTACCGGCAGCGCAAGAGCAGCCGCGACCTGGTCATGGTCGACCCCGAGAACGAGACCGAGTTCTTCTTCCTGCGCCCCAAGGACATCGCCGTCTACGTCGGCGAGGGCATCCTCCAGGCGGGGATCACCGGACGCGACATGCTGCTGGACTCCGGCGCCCCGGTGGACGAGGTCCTCCCGCTGGGCTTCGGCGGCTCCACCTTCCGCTTCGCCGCCCCCGGCGGCGCGGACATGACGGTGGCCGACCTCGACGGCAAGAGGATCGCCACGTCCTTCGACGGACTCCTGCGCTCCTACCTGGACAAGCAGAACGTCGACGCCCGCGTCATCCACCTGGACGGCGCGGTCGAGAGCTCCGTCAAGCTCGGCGTCGCCGACGCCGTCGCCGACGTGGTCTCCACCGGGACCACCCTGCGCCAGGCGGGCATGGAGACCTTCGGCGAGCCGATCCTGGTCTCCGAGGCGGTCGTCATCCGTCCGACCGGGGCCGAGGACGACCCCAAGGTCGAGACGCTGCTGCGCCGCCTGCGCGGCGTCCTGGTCGCCCGCGACTACGTGATGATGGACTACGACGTACACGCCGAGCGCCTGGAGGCGGCGGTCGCTCTCACCCCGGGCATGGAGGGGCCGACGGTCTCCCCGCTGCACCGGGAGGGCTGGGTCGCGGTCCGGTCGATGGTGCCGCGCAGGGACGCCCAGCGCATCATGGACGACCTGTGGCAGCTCGGTGCCCGCGCCATCCTGGTCACGGACATCTACGCCTGCCGTCTCTGAGCGGAGGGCCCCGGGGCCCACGGTGGTCGCGGGGCCCCGTCGCGCTCGGTGCCGCTCGTTCCTCCCGGTCGCCCCGGTGCGCCTGGAGGGCGGCACGCCCGACGCCACGGACAGGCCGCCGAGCGCGTGGGGGCGGTCCCGCGTACCCGGACGGACCGTCCGCCCCGCCTGGGCCCCGGAGCGTTCACGCGAGCACTCCCCCTGTGGTGGTGCCCCTGACCCATCCCCCGGCAACACCGTGGTCGGGAACGACCCGGGCGGGACGCGGCCGTACCCGGGCCGCCCGCCCGGGTGTGCGGGCACAATGTGGGGATGGACCAGCGAACCCAGGACACGGCCCCCGATCCCCACGCGCCCGAGGGAGAGACGGTCACGCTGGCGAGGGTGACCGGGGAGACCGGCGGTGACCTCGTACTGCGCCGCTCGGGCGCGCACTACGAGATCTACTCCAACGGCCTGTTCCTCATGGACACCCGGGACGGGACCTCCGAGCGGGAGATGGTGCGCGCCAGCCTCGCCGCCCTCCCGGCGGGCCGCTCACGTTCCCGCGTGCTCATCGGCGGCCTCGGCGTGGGCTTCTCCGCCCGCGAGGCGCTGGACCATCCCCGGGTGTCGCGGGTGGACGTGGTGGAACTCGAACCCCACGTGATCGCCTGGCACGACGGCGAGCTGGGCGAGGCCGCCGCGTACGTGCACCGGGACCCGCGCTGCCGGGTGCTCAACGCCGACATCGTGACGTGGCTGGAGGAGGCCTCCTCCGCCGCCGATCCGGTCCGCTACGACGTGATCTGCCTGGACACCGACAACGGACCCGACTGGACGGTGGTGGAGAGCAACGGCCGCCTCTACGAGGCGGCGGGGCTGGACCGGCTCACCCGCGTGCTCGCTCCCGGCGGGGTCCTGGCCTTCTGGAGCGCCAACGCGGTGCCCGCGTTCGAGGAGTCGCTGCGCGCGCGGTTCGCGTCCGTGGAGATCGTCGAGGTCCCGGTCGCCCGGGGCGTGCCCGACACCGTCTACCTGGCGCGCGAACCTCGCTGACACGAAGGCGGGGAGGCCCCGTCGTCAGTTCGCGGCCTCCCGGGGGACGGGCGTCCAGGCACCGCGGTCGCCCTCGGGCAGGATCGAGACCAGATCCGCGAGCACGTCGCCCGTCTCCCCGAAGAACCGTGCGACCAGCCCGGCCTCCTCGGCGGCGGTCACGTTCCTCGGTGTGTCGTCGACGAACAGGACCGATGCGTCGACGGGTACGCCCGAGCGCTCCCGCGCGATCCGGTAGATCTCCGGGTCCGGCTTGGCCACGCCCACCCGCGAACTGTTGACGACGTGGAGGGCGATCCCGTCCAGCCCGAGCGCCGCCAGGTCCGACTCCAGGCGGGTGGTCGCGTTGGACACCAGCACCACCGGAACGTGCCTGCTCACGGCGGTCAGCAGGGCGGCCATCTCCTGGTTCACCGCGCCGGAGATCGCCGTCCAGTCCGCGACCAGCGCGCGGGCGCGCTCCCACCCGCCGCAGCGGTCGGCCAGCGCCAGGGCGATCCCCTCCCGCCACTCCTCGTCGGACACGCGGCCGGTGATCGCGGGCAGCAGGCGGTCGGGGTGGAAGGCGGTGGCGGCCAGGGCCCCCTCCGGAAGCCCGTACGCCCGGTCGACACCGGGCATGGCGTCCGTGGGCCACAGGCGCAGCACCCCGTCGATGTCGCACAGGACGGCGCCGTAGGGCGGGCCCACCGGGGCTCAGCTCCCGTTGTCGGACATGTAGGCCGTGAACTCGTCCAGGGTGATCAGTCCGTCGCCGTCCCCGTCCATGGCCTCGATCGCCCGCGTGGCCTGGTCCTCGGTGCAGCTGTCCCCGAGACGGTGCATCAGGTCCGCGTACTCCTGGGCGGAGATGCACCCGTCGCTGTCGGCGTCGACGAACGCGAAGGTCGTCGCGTACTCGTTGGTGTCCGGCATCTGTGTTCGTCTCCATGGGGTCGCGGGGGCGGGGTCGGGCGCAAGGTTACCGGTAGGCGCGGCGTGTGTGGAGTCCCGAGAGGGCCACGGGGGAGCTCCCCGGGGCACCCGCCGGACCGCGCGCCATGGACGACCCGTCACCGAACCGATGCTTTCGGTGGTGATGCGACGTTTGGTGCGGTGAATCGAGTCGCCTCCTTCATCTTTCGTTCACCTTTTCTCTCTTCGCTGCTCAGACGCGGGCTCTTGCATGGGAGTGTGCCCGGCGAACGCGCCGGGACTTCCCTGAGACGGGTCGGCGGTCCCCCTGCCGGCTGAGGTTCCAAGAGTCAAGGATTTCCACGTGATCTCTAAGAAGTGGCTTCAGGTCGCCGGTGTCGCCGGAGCTATCCCCTTCGTTCTCACCGCCTGCGGCGGTGGCGGTGAAGCCGACTCCTCTGGCGGTGAGGGCGGCGGCGAGCTGTCCGGCCAGATCCAGATCGACGGTTCCAGCACCGTGGGTCCGCTCTCGGAGGTCGCCGCCGAGCTGTTCATGGAGCAGAACCCCGGCGTCCAGATCTCCGTCGCCATGTCGGGCACCGGCGGCGGCTTCGAGCGGTTCTGCAACGGTGAGACCGACATGAACGACGCCTCCCGCGAGATCTCGGAGGAGGAGATCGCGCTCTGCGAGGAGGCCGGGATCTCCCAGGAGAGGATCACGGTCGCCAACGACGCCCTGGGCGTCATCGTCCACCCCGACAACCCGATCGACTGCATCACCGTCGACCAGCTCAACCAGATCTGGGGCCCGGACTCCTCCGCCACCACCTGGGGCGACGTCGAGGGGCTCGAGGCCGGCGACGCCGCCGACTCGGAGTTCACCCTCTACGGTCCGGGTACGGACTCCGGCACCTTCGACTACTTCACCGAGGCGGTCAACGGTGAGGAAGGCAGCATCCGCACCGACTACACCGACATCGGTGAGGACGACAACGCCGCCATCACCGGTGTCGAGGGTGACGCCAACGCCATGGCCTTCGTCCCCTACTCCTACTTCATGGAGGCCGGTGACGCGGTCAAGCCGCTCCAGATCGACAGCGGTGACGGCTGCACCGAGCCGACCCTGGAGAACGTCCAGTCCGGCGCCTACACCCCGCTGGGCCGCGGCCTCTACGTCTACGCCAGCGACGTCGCCCTCGAGAACCAGGCGTCGGTGGCCTTCATGAACTTCTACATCGAGAACTCCGCCGAGATCACCGAGACCGCCGGTTTCATCCCGCTGACCGACGAGCAGATGAGCACCGCCACCGAGCAGATCGAATCGCTCAGCAGCTAACGACGACCCCGATCTGAGAGCCAGAAAAGCCATGGCAGACAGCAGCATGGCGGCTTCCACGGCCGGCGCGAACCCGCGCCGGCCGTTGGCGGGCGCCGGAACATCCCACTGGGGCGAGAAGCTCATCAAGGTCTTCCTCGCCCTGTGCGCGGCCTTCTCCGTCCTGGTCACGACGGGGATCGTTCTCTCCCTCGTCTTTCCGACGATCAGTTTCTTCGGGCAGATCCCCCTGGCGGAGTTCCTGCTCGGTACGACCTGGGCGCCCGCGTTCGCGCAGGCCTCGTTCGGTGTCCTGCCGATCGTCGTGGGCACCCTGATCGTGGTCGTCACCGCGCTGGCGGTCTCGGTCCCGATCGGCCTGGCCTCGGCCATCTACCTGTCGGAGTACGCCTCCTCCCGGGTACGCAAGGTGGTCAAGCCCGCGCTGGAGGTCCTGGAGGGCATCCCGACCGTCGCGATCGGCCTCTTCGCGTTCTTCTTCATGCGTCCGCTGGCCGAGCAGCTCTTCCCGTTCTTCCCCTGGGACACCCCGTTCTCCATCGGTATCGCCGGTGTGGCCGTGGGGCTGCTGATCGTCCCGCTGGTCGCCTCCGTGTCCGAGGACGCGATGCGCTCGGTCCCCGCGGGGCTGCGCGAGGGCGCCTACGCCCTGGGCGCCAGCAAGATGCGGGTGTCGATGCGGGTGATCTTCCCGGCCGCGATCTCCGGCATCATCGCCGCGGTCGTCCTGGGCACGTCGCGCGCCATCGGAGAGACCATGGTCGTCCTCATCGCCGCGGGCGCGGGGAACCCGAACCTGACGTTCAACTGGTTCGGCTCGGCCCAGACCATGACCGCCTACATCGGCGGTACCGCCACGGGTGACATCTCGCAGGGCACGGTCGTCTACGACACGATCTTCGCGGTGGGCGCCCTCCTGTTCTCGATGACCCTGGTCATGAACATCATCGCGACCCGCCTGGTCCGTCGTTTCCGTGAGGTGTACGAGTAATGGTCATCCAGAAGGGCGAACAGCCCCAGAGGTCACGACTGGCCGTGGCGGGGGCGCGGAGCGCGACCGAGAGCGTGTTCGGCGCGGGTTCGCGTGCCGACCGCATCGGGAACGTGCTCTTCCGCGCCCTGCTGCTGCTCGGCATGGGATTCGCGCTCCTCGGCATGATGGCCATCATCGTCTGGTCGTTCGTCGACGGTATGCCCCGGCTGGACATGAACCTGATCACCGAGGGCCCCTCCTCCATCACGCCGGAGACCGCCGGATACCGCACCGCGATCCTCGGGTCGCTGTACGTGATCGGCGGCGTCATCCTGTTCATCGTCCCCGTGGGTGTGGGCGCGGCGATCTACCTGGAGGAGTACGCCGACCACACCCGGTGGTGGAACCGCCTCATCGAGGTCAACATCCAGAACCTCGCCGCGGTGCCCTCCATCGTCTTCGGCATCCTGGGCCTGGCGTTCATCGTGCGCGGCCCGCTCGACCTCGGCTTCGTCGCCGCCGCCGGATCGCTCACCCTGTCGCTGCTGGTCCTGCCCACCGTCATCCTCGCCTCCAGGGAGGCGATCCGCGCGGTGCCGTCGTCCACCCGACTGGGGTCCCTCGGTCTGGGCGCCACCCACTGGCAGACCATCTGGCACCACGTCCTGCCCGGGGCGCTGCCCGGCATCATCACCGGCGTCATCCTGTCCGTGTCCCGCGCCATCGGCGAGGCGGCACCGCTGCTGCTGGTCGGCGCGGTCACCTTCGTGATGTTCGACCCGTCGTTCTTCGAGGGCCAGTTCTCCGTGCTCCCGGTGCAGATCTACAACTACGCGGGCCGTCCCCAGGAGGAGTTCCGCGTGCTGGCGTCCGCGGGCGTCATCCTCATGCTGGCCGTGCTCCTGGTGATGAACTCCTTCGCCATCTGGCTGCGTAACCACTACGAGAACAAGAACGCGAGGTGAGTCCGGTGCCGGACAACGGTGAGCACGTGGCCGAGCGGACCGCTCCCGGAGGCGTCGACACCGCCTCCCCGGAGGAGACCCCCGTCTTCTCCCTCCGTGACGTGTCGGTCTCCTACGGCGACCACCTCGCCCTGGCGGGCGTGAACATGGACGTCAACGCCAGGGAGGTCACCGCGTTCATCGGTCCCTCGGGGTGCGGCAAGTCGACCCTGCTGCGGTCCCTGAACCGGATGAACGACCTCATCACGGGCGCGCGGGTGCGGGGGGAGCTGCTCTACAAGGGCGCCGACCTGTACGCCCCCTCCGTGGACGCGGTCCAGGTCCGCAAGCGCATCGGCATGGTCTTCCAGAAGCCCAACCCCTTCCCCAAGTCGATCTACGACAACGTGGCCTTCGGCCCCCGCACCGTGGGCATGAAGGGCGACATGGACGGGATCGTGGAGAAGGCGCTGCGGGGCGCCGCTCTGTGGGACGAGGTCAGCGACAGGCTCCGGGACAACGCGTACAGCCTCTCCGGCGGGCAGCAACAGCGGCTGTGCATCGCCCGCGCGATCGCGGTCGAGCCCGACGTCATCCTGATGGACGAGCCGTGCTCGGCGCTCGACCCCGTCTCCACCGTCCGGGTCGAGGACCTCATGGCGGAGCTCAAGGAGCGGTACTCGATCGTCATCGTCACGCACAACATGCACCAGGCGGCGCGTGTGGCCGAACGTACGGCCTTCTTCTCGGTCCAGGTCGACGACGCCGGCAACCGGATCGGCCGACTGATCGAGGCCGGTGAGACGGGAACGATCTTCACCAAGCCGACGGACAAGAGGACCGAGGACTACATCAGCGGCAGAGTCGGATGAGTCGGGTGTCTCAGAGTGGCGTCACACAGAACCGGACCACCGGACAGAGACGGGGCCCGGCCCCTGCTGCTCGCCGCGGAGGGGGACCGGGAGGTGGCCGCCGAGCTCGGTGAGATGCTCTCGGCCGAACCGGTCAACGTCCTGTACTGTGCCGACACCAGGGACGCGCTGGCGCTCCTGGAACGCAGTGCTCCCGACGCCGTGCTTCTGGGCCCCTTTCCGGGGGCCTTCAGCACGCCGGACTTCCTGAGGTGGGTGCGTGTCTCGGACCGCGCCCTGCCCATCGCCGTGGGGATCCCGCCGGGGGAGGCGGACTACGCGGACCGGGTGCGCGCCCTGGGCGCCACCCTGGTCGTGCGGCGGCCGTACCGGCGGGAGGACCTGGCCGGTGCCCTGAGGACGCTGCTCGGCGGACACACGGGGGTCTCGGGGCACTCCGCGGCCCTGGGGCCCATAGAACTCGGGCGACTGCGTATCGAGGGCGGCGCGCCGGAGTTCCTCCTCGACGGTCGGCCGGTGTCCGTGCCCCCCACGGAGTTCCTGCTGCTGCGGTACCTGGCGGAGCGGGTGGGCACCGTCGTCCCCCGGCACGAGCTGGTCCGGGCCGCGTGGGGAGACGCCGTGGTACGCGGCAACACCCTCAACGTCCACATCATGCGCCTGCGCAAGCGGTTGGAGGGCGGGGGTTCCCGGGCGCGGTGGATCAGTACGGTCCACGGGGTCGGCTACCGCTTCACGGTTCCCGACCGGGCGTGAGGGCGGGCGGACCGCCGAGGTCAGGAATGCGCGTCCGCGTCGAGCCGGTAGCCGATGCCCCGCACCGTGTGGATGAACCTGGGCCGGGCCTCGGAGTCGCCCAGCTTGTGCCGCAGGCGCCGAATGTGCACGGCGATCGTGTTGTTGACCGGGGGCAGCGGCTTGTGCCAGACCTCGGTCCACAGCTCCTCCCGGCTGACCACTCTGCCGCTGTGTCTGAGCAGGAAATCCATGATCCCGAACTCCCGCAGCGCCAGGTTGACCGGGCTGCCGTCCACGAACAACCGGTGGCCCAGGGCGTCCAGCTCCAGCGAGCCCGAGCGCAGGGCGGCCGGGGAGGCGGCGCCGTCGGGGCCGCCTCCGTCCGCGCCCGGCAGCGAGCCGCGCAGCAGGGCCGCCAGTTCCGGGATCCGGTAGGGGCGGGTGACGNCGGTGGCCCCGGCCGCCAGCGCGCGCATGGCCCGCTGGGAGTCGCCGGGGCCCACCCCGATGAGGATGGGGATCTCCGTCGCCCGACGGGTCACCCGTACCAGCGTCTCCAGGTCCACCTCGGGCGGGGTCGCGCTGGTCACCAGGGTGTCCGGGCGCATCATCCCCACCCTGAGCAGCGCCTCGGCGCCGTCCACGCACACCGTGATGTCCACGTCGTGCCCGCTCAGCGACAGCACCAGCTGGTGGGACTGCTCCGACTCCGGCTCCACCAGGAGCACGCGGATCGGCCCCTCGGGCCGCCCCGAGCGTTCCGGTGCGCCGTCCTCGGCCGGTGCGGTCGGGAGCGGAACGGTGACGGGAGACGGAAGCGCGGTCATGGGTGGTCCACTTCGTCGAAGGAACGGAGGGGGACAGCGGTCCGATCTGGTGCGGTGACCGGAAGGGTTCACCGGCCCGCCCTGTTCGCCGACGAGGTTGGGCCACTCCGACCACACCAGGAACGTTTCCGGTCGGAATCAGCCGAAGCGACCGCTGATGTAGTCCTCGGTCCGCTGGTCGGAGGGCTTGCTGAAGATCGTCGCGGTCTCGTCGAACTCCACCAGGCTGCCGTAGCGGTCGCCCCGGTCGTCCATGGCCGCGGTGAAGAACGCCGTGCGGTCGGACACGCGCGCCGCCTGCTGCATGTTGTGCGTGACGATCACGATCGTGTAGTCGCTGGCCAGCTCGTACATCAGGTCCTCGATCCTGAGGGTCGCGATGGGGTCGAGCGCCGAGCAGGGCTCGTCCATCAGGATCACCTCGGGGTTGACCGCGATCGCGCGGGCGATGCACAGCCGCTGCTGCTGCCCGCCGGAGAGGGCGAAGGCACTGGCCTTCAGCTTGTCCTTGACCTCGTCCCACAGCGCGGCCTTGGTGAGGGACTCCTCGACGATCTCGTCCAGGCCGTTGCGGACGCCCATGATGCGCGGACCGAAGGCCACGTTGTCGTAGATCGACTTGGGGAAGGGGTTGGGCTTCTGGAAGACCATGCCGATCCGGCGGCGCACCTCGATGGGGTCCACGTCGGGGGAGTACAGGTCCTCGCCGTAGTAGGTGACCTTCCCCTCGATGCGGGCGCCGGGGATGAGGTCGTTCATGCGGTTGAGGGTGCGCAGGACGGTGCTCTTGCCGCAGCCGGACGGGCCGATCATGGCGGTGATCTGGCGGGGACCCACCTTCAGGTCCACGTCGCGCACGGCCTTGTTGTTCCCGTAGTGGACGGAGAGGCCGGAGACGTCGAAGACGGGGTCGCCCAGGCCGGGAACCTCGCGGTTGTACCGGACGGTGTCGGGGGCGACGCCGCGGCCGGTCTCGGTTCCGGAGAGGGATGCGGTGTTGCTGACAGACATGGGGCCACTTCCGTGTCGGACGGTGCTCGCGCGTTCATGGAGGGCGCAACCGGCGGAGCGCGGTCCATCCCATGCAAATATGTGTGTGTGAAGCGCGGGTGAACGATCCCCGTGACCAAGGTGAACGTGGGCGGTGAACTCGGAGGCGCCGTGAACGCGGGGCGTTGGCGGGCCGTCACCGAAAGAGGTCCCTGCGCTGCGAAGAGCCGTGTGGCGGTGCGGCTCGGACCCGTCCGGGGGGAGTGTCGCCCGGCCGGGGCGCGGTGCGTGGAACGGGCGTACAGATGACCGGGTACGAACCCCTTGGTGACTTTTCGGTACGTATGGGCTTCTTTTGCGGCTCCCGTCGGAGGCGGTGAGCCTCCTGCGCACGCCTCCTGTGCGTGTCCCGGCGGGCGGCCTCCGGACACACGGGCGCCCCGGACACCGCCCGCTCGCGCGGGGTGTCCGGGGCGCCCGGGAAGCGGGTCTACTCCGAGGAGGCTCCCTGTTCGGCGATCTTCTGCCGGACCTCCTCCATGTCCAGCTCCCGGGCCTGCGTGATCAGGCTCTCCAGAGCCTCTGAGGGCAGAGCCCCGGGCTCGTTGTAGATGACGGTGCGCTCGCGCACGATCATCAGCGTCGGGATGGACTGGATCTTGAACTCGGAGGCGAGTTCGCGCTGCGCCTCGGTGTCGACCTTGGCGTGCACGATGTCGGTGTGCGTCTCCGAGGAGGTCTCGAACACCGGGGCGAACTGGCGGCAGGGACCGCACCAGTCCGCCCAGAAGTCGATGAGGACGAAGTCGTTGTCCTTCAGCGTCTCCGCGAAGTTGTCCTTGGTGAGCTCGACCGTGGGCACGTGGTCTCCTGATCTGTTCGTGGTGTGGTGTCGACCGTCGGCCAACCGCCATCTCTCAGTGCTACAGCGGTCGTGCCCGCTCGTTTGTTCCGCATGCCTACCGAGAGCCACGAACAGCCCCACCGGACTGGTTGTTTTATGCCATAACACGCCTTACATACCTGTTTGGGAGGAAAGACGAGTGGAGGCTAGGGTCAGGTGACACGGGTTCGACGCGGGAGCCCGGACAAGGGGTGAGCACGTGAAGTTCCTGGTGAAAGGGGGTGGGGACATGGATTCGGAGCCCTCCCCGAAGGACACGGCGGGTGCCGACCGCCCCGTCGACTACCGGTTCACCCTCGCCAACGAGCGCACCTTCCTCGCCTGGGTCCGTACCGCGCTGGCCCTCCTCGCCGGGGCCGTGGCCGTCCTGCACCTGTTGCCACTGGGTTGGGCGGAGGGGCCGCGCACCGTGATCGGCCTGGTGTTGGCGGCGCTGTCGGGGGTGATCACCGTCTACGCCCCGCTGCGCTGGTACCGCGTGCAGCGGATCATGAGTCAGGGCGGGGCCCTGAAACTGAGCGCGCTGCCGCTCATCACCACCTTCGCGGTGGGGCTGGTGTGCGCGCTGGTTCTGCTGGGGAACCTGCTGTGATCACTCCCGTCGACCGCGACGACCCGGGGATGCAACCCGAGCGCACGCTGATGGCCTGGCAGCGCACGATCGCCCTGCTGGTCGTGGTGGGGCTGCTGTTCCTGCGCGGGTCCCTGTCCTCCGGAGACACCGCCTTCCCGGAGACCTCACCCGAGGTGCGCGTGGCGACGATGGCCGCGCTGCTGGTCCTGGGAGGGGTGTTGGGGACGCACGTGTGGCTGCGGTGGCGCGGCAGCGAACACGGCACACGCGCCCCGGGGACCGGGAGGCCGCCGCAGTCCGTGGCGAGCCCGTGGGCGATGGTGCTCCTGTGCGCGGGCGTCCTCGCCTTCGGCTGCGTCCTGGCGCTGACGGTGCTGCTGGGATCCTGAGGGGGTCGGTGAGCGGGGACACCGACGGACATGCCCTATGCCCTGGACGGGCGTGTGGCTGGACCCCCGGTGCGGACCGCCCTCGGCGGGCGCGGGCACACGGGTGCCGCGGGGTGCACGGGCACCCCTGGTCAACGGGGGATCGGAACCGGGCTCTCTCCGCCCGCTCCGGAGCGTGTCGGCCAGCCGAGGCGGAGAGGGCGCCCCGGGCCGGACCACGGCTCGGTTACACCGGCTGGGGAACGGAGCCCCCGGTACGGCGGTGCTCCATGATCGACCGGATGATGTCGTTGAGGTCGCGCTCGGGGCGGTACCCGATCAGTCGCGCGGCCAGCGAGGTGTCCGGGTAGCGGCGCTGCATGTCCTCGTAGCCCTCGCCGTACGCCTCCTCGTAGTCGACGTAGGTGATCGCGCTCGCGGAGCCCGCCAGGTCCACGACCCTGTCGGCCAGGCCCTTGATGGAGACCTCCTCGTGCCCGCCGAGGTTGACGGCCTGGTTGTAGGCCTCGGGCGTGTCCATCAGCCGCAGGAGCGCGGGCACCACGTCGAACACGGAGCCGAAGCAGCGGCGCTGCGTCCCCGTCCCGTACACGGTGATGGGCTCGTTCGCCATCGCCTGGTCGACGAAGCGGGGGACGACCATCCCGTAGCGCCCGGTCTGGCGGGGGCCGACCACGTTGAAGAAGCGGGTGATGACGCACGGCACGCCCGACTCGACACCGTGCACGTAGGCGACGAGTTCGTCCAGGCCCTTGGCCGCGGCGTAGGACCAGCGGCTCTTGGTGGCCGGTCCGTAGACGCGGTCGTCGTTCTCCTTGAGCCCGTCGGCGTCGTTCTTGCCGTAGACCTCACTGGTCGACGCGACCATGTAGGGCACGCGGTGCGCCACGGCCGCCTCCACCACGTTCTCCGTCCCGTGCAGGTTGATCCGCAGGGAGCGCAGCGGGTTGTCGACGATGTTGTACACGCCCACGGCCGCGGCGAGGTGGAAGACGGTGTCCGCCTCCGCGACCAGGGAGTCGACCAGGTCCCGGTCCAGGACGTCCCCCTCCACGAACCGGAACCCGGGTGAGTCCTGCGCGTGGGCCAGGTTCGCCGGGGATCCGGTCGACAGGTCGTCCAGGACGGTGACCTGGTGACCTCGGGCGATCAGGTGATCACACAGGTGAGAGCCGATGAAACCGGCTCCGCCGGTGACTACGGTCTTCATGGTTTCCCCTCCACTTACGGTGTTCTTCTGTTGTCTGCGGGGATGGCTCGTGTGCGGCCGAGGGGCCGCGTGCGGCGGAGCGGTACACGGGTGTTCCGTGGCCCGCTCCGCCGCCTGGGTCCGCGCTCCGTCAGGCCAGGTGGCGCAGGACGTGAAACCCCTCCCCGAGCGCCACGCCGGCCTGCATGCCCCGCAGGACGGCGAGGCTGCGCAGGGTGAGTTCGGAACGCGTGTGCGGGTGCTGGTGGCTCTGCGAGCTGTACAGCTGCATGCCGTGGAGCTTGTCGATGATCTGGACCTCGTCCAGCTCCACGATGAGGTTGGGCGGGCACAGCGGCTCCGAACGCCAGTGGTCGGCGGCCTCCTCGTAGGCCAGCACCAGCCGCGGGTGGTGGCGCATCGCGGTGTTGGACGGGCGCAGGGCGGTGTGCACGGCCTCGAACACGGCCCGGTGGTCCTGGTTGTAACTCGCCTGGTGCGGTGCGAGCACCACGGTCGGGCGGACCCGCTCGACCGACAGAGGGCTCTCCCGCTCGATCAGCTGGGTGAGGTCCACCCGGGCGACGGAGTCGAGCCGCAGGTGGTACTGGTCGCCGGGCAGGGCCATGTGCCAGTCGTCCCAGCGGAAGTGGTCGGCGACCTTCTTGATCTCCGCGTAGCGCTCCTCGGCGGTGGAGAAGCCCTTGGGGGACATGTCGGCGGTGTCCCCGACGGTGATGAACTGGACGAACACCTCGGCACCCGCGGCCTTGGCCTTGCTCATGAGGCCGCCGCAGCCGAGCGTCTCGTCGTCGGGATGGGGCGCGAACACCAGGATGCGTTCCTGGGACCAGTCCGTCATCATGCGGTTTTCCGTCCTTTGCCTAGAGAGCGATCGGGTTTTTCCCGAGGAGCGCCGCCGGCGTGGTGGCGCGGCGGTGTCGTGGACCCTGGCGCGGGTCAGCTCTGGGTTCTCGTCTGCCGGAGGAGGTGTAGCGCCTCCGGACCGGTGTTGAGGAGAAGATCGATCGCCGACAGACGAGGAACGAAGTCGGCTGGGCCGCGCGCGTGCTGCGGGTACACGGGGTGGCGGAAGTCCTGCCACTCGACACCGATCCCGTAGCGGCGCAGGACGCCGGGCTCCAGATAGTCCCGGGCGCCGTCACCGGAGAGCATGGTGTCCGCTCCCGTCTTGGCGCAGATCTGGGCGAGGAGCTCGCTCTTGCGGCCGGGGAAGTCCCCGATCTCACTGGCCAGCAGCAGTGGGGTGTCGATCCCGAACCACCGCATCAGCATGCGGGTGGTCGCCACCGCCAGATCCGCGAGGCTGTCCCACTCTTCTTCGTACAGATGGGCGATTTCGTCGCGGTAAACCCTCCAGTAGGGGGCCTTGCGGTAACAGTGTTCCGCGAGTGCCTTGTAGTGCCTGTGTTTCCAGTTCTGGCTGTTGTCAACACGCTTGTCCCGTATGCGATCGTCCCGGTTGCCCTGTATGACCGGAACGGTGAGCAGAACGGGTTTCGCGCTCCCCAAGACATAGTTTCGGTTCTGCCATCCGCGGCGTTCGAACTGGACGTTGTCGAGTATGACGAAGCGGTCAGAACGGTCGATCTTGTCCAGAAGGCCCAACCATGGCAGGTAGTGCGGCTGGTGCAGTGCCACCGTGCACCCTGCGGTGTCCTTCCTGTTCATGGTGGTTCGGCTCCCCGTTTCGGTGTCCTGCGGGTCGTGAGCACGATCAGACGAGGGGGATGACGGAGCGCTGATCACGCCGAGGATTCTCCTTCTCTCCGTAGGTCACTTTCCACAGTCTTTTCCGGAACCTGGACGTTCTTGGGCAATCCGGCGACGACTCGTGTCTTCGCCTCCCAAATATCCTCTTATGGTTACCACCTCACGCAAGTCCGTGGATACGATTTGCGTGGCCTACATAGGACGCGAACACGGGTGAACCTTCTGGTGTCGTAGGGCGTCAACCTAACGCCGGCTTTGCGGGTTAATGTCGGTCCGAAACCGTGAACTTCGGAGGGGTCCTAGCGCTGTGCGTATCGCGCGTTTCATCGGTGGCCTGCTGACGGGGCTCATCGCCCTGTCCCTGGCCGTGGCACTTTTCGTCTACTGGTTCGGCTTCGCGACGGACATGGCCGAAGCCGCCGGCCTGGGCGCCTTCGGCTACGTGTTCCTGTGGCTGGCCTTCGGCGCCAACCTGTTGCTGTGGACCGTGATCGGACTCGTGCGCCTGGGCGACGACTCGGTGCGCGCCGTGGTCCGGCCCCGGCGGATCGGGCACCGCGAGCACCGCGGACACCGCCGTGCCGTCGGCGGACGCGAACGGGTCCTGGTCGGCGCGGGCGGTCCGGGCGGGAGCGGCGCCCTGGCCGGTGCGTCCGACGGGGGCACCGCGGAGGCCGTGGGAGTCCCGGAACCCGGGGAGGTCGCGCCGCCGGACGGCACCGCCGCCCCGAACGCCTCCCTGGCCGTCATCATCCCGGCGCACAACGAGGAACCCGTCATCGGCGGGGCCATCGCCTCGGCGATGGGGTTGTTCAACCGCTGGGACGTCTACGTGGTCTCGGACTCCTCGAAGGACTCCACCGCCCAGATCGCGGCCAAGACCGGCGTGAACGTCCTCGAACTCCTCACCAACCGCGGCAAGGCCGGGGCCATCGAGGCGGTCATCGAGGAGTTCGCGCTGACCGAGAACTACGACGGCGTGCTCATCCTGGACGCCGACACCGAACTCGACCCCGGGTACGTGGAGGGTGCCCGGCGGCAGTTGGCCGACCCGTCGGTGGCGGCCGTCGCGGGTTTCGTCGTCTCGGAGTGGAAGCCGCGTGAGCGCGGCTTCGTGGGCCGGATGATCTCCGCGTACCGTGACCGCCTGTACTTCATGCTCCAGTACCTCATGCGCTTCGGGCAGACCTGGAGGCACGCCAACACGGCCTTCATCGTGCCGGGCTTCGCCAGCGTCTACCGCAGCGAGGCGCTGAGGGAGATCGACGTCAACCCGAAGGGCCTGGTGATCGAGGACTTCAACATGACCTTCGAGGTGCACCACAAGCGCCTCGGTCGGGTCTCGATGAACCCCGACACCAAGGCCTACAGCCAGGACCCCTTCACCTTCCGGGACTACTACAAGCAGGTCACCCGGTGGACGCTGGGCTTCTGGCAGACCGTTCGGCGCCACCGGCTGTGGCCGAGCGTGTTCTGCGCGTGCCTGGCGCTGTACATCCTGGAGGTCGTGCTGGTCTCCGCGACGCTGCTGGTCACCGTCGTGGTCGGACTGTTCGTCCTCGTCGGGACGGTCGGCGGGGAGTTCTTCATGGGCCTGCCCTACCTGGGGGAGGCCTTCACCACGGTCACTGCCTTCCTACCGCTGCTGGCGATCGCCATCGGTCTGTTCATCCCGGACTACATGCTCACCTGCCTGATGGCGGCGATCCGTCGGCGGCCGTCCTACCTGCTCTACGGCCTGCTCTTCCTGCCGATCCGGATGGTGGACGCCTACCTCACGCTGCGGATGATCCCCAAGGCGTGGACCACCGAGTCCGACGGCCGGTGGAGCAGCCCCGACCGGGTCTCGGGAAGGTGATCCCACCTGCGGTGATGTGAGATCGTCCAGCCCCGGGCACCCCGGGCGCCCGGGGTGACGGACAGCGTTTAGGCTGAGTCTCGCCCGCTCGCGGCCCTCCCGGCTCCGGAGCGGGGCCGCAGTCGTCGGATGGGGATCAGCCGTGGACAAAAGACGAGTGTCGTTCGCGTTGTACCGGGTGCTCGCGTACGTGACCGGAATCTTCCTTCTGGGGCTGACCTTCGTGGCCATGCCCGCCAAGTACCTCGTCGGGGAGACCGCCCGGTTCTCCCTGGTGGCCGCGCCGCAGGGCATGGAGCACTGGTTCGGTCCCGAGTCGCCGCTCATGCTGTTCATCGCGATGCCGCACGGCTACATCTACATGGCCTACGTCCTCGTGGTCCTGTGGGTCGCCCTGGACCGCCGCTGGGGCGCCGGGCGCACGCTGGGCGTGGCGCTCGCGGGCACGATCCCCGTGCTCGGGTTCGTGGTCGAGCACCGGATCGTGAGGTCGGAGCAGGCCGGGGACCGGGAGGCCGTCCGGGCTCAGGAAACCGCCGCCGCTGGCTGACCCTCCGGGGAACGGGACTCCCGGAGCTCCCGGCGCATCATGATGATCCAGAAGACCATGGCGGAGACGCCGAACATCGCCCACTGCACCGTGTAGCTGAGGCTGCGCCAGTTGATCGTGATCTCGGTGGGGGGCTCGGGCGGTGGCGCGGGGACGAGCGAGGCGGTGGCCGGGTCCCCCTCGGGCAGGGTGACGTAGCCCTCGTAGAGCGGGTGGTCCCACTCGTTGATGAGGACGGACGTGGCGATGCGGGAGACCTGGCCCTCGGAGACCTCGACGGGCACGGCCCCCTCGGACTTCACCGGCGGCAGCAGCCAGCCCCTGACCGTGACCTCGCCCCCGGGCACGGGCGGGACGTCCTGGCCCTCCTCGGCCCATCCCCTGTTCACGGTGACGGCGGCGCCGTCGTCGGTGACCAGGGGCACGATGACGTCGTAGCCGAGTACGCCGTCCACGACGCGGGGCACCAGCAGTTGGGCGTCGGCGTCGTAGTGGCCGGAGGCCTCCACCGCGCTGTTGGCGAAGGAGTCCGGGTGCATGTACTCACCCGGTTCGAGCAGGTCCGTGAGGGGCACGGCACCGGCGAGGTCCTCGACGGGATTGGTGATGACCTCGCGGTCGGGCTCGAAGGCGCGGACGAACTGCCACGCGGTGCCGGCGACGCAGACGACGCCGACCAGGATCGCGAGCAGGTGGATGCCGAGCCACCGTGGGCTGAGGAGCGGTGATCTCACCAGACCAGGCTAAGCGCGGTCCCCGAGCGCCCTGTCATGACCCCGGGTTGACGCTGTCACCAGGTCCTTGGCCCTCCACCTGCCGAGGAATGACGATCACTTTAAGTAGTTTCTGGTGACGGAGGGTTGTTCTTCGAGGGTGGTGTGGGTAGTGTCTCTATCAACGCGGAACGACAGGGTCGATTCCGCGGCAGGCCTTCAAGGCCGCGACTCCAGGGGGGAGGAGTCGCTGGCCGCTTCCCGGCGCGAGGGTCGCTTCCGTACTTTGAGGGGGGATGCGGAAGCGACCCTCGCCACCTTTTCGGCGAGGGGCGTTCCCACATCGGTGGGGACGCCCCCGTTGTGTGTCCGGGCGTGCTCGGACGCGCGGTGTCAGGGGGTGTCCCGGATCCGCCGCTCGCGTAGGTCGGTGACATGGCGCGCGGCGGTCGTGAGGTCGTTGTCGTCGTGCAGGACGACCAGCCCGTGGTGGGCGGCCGTCGCGGCGATGAGCAGGTCCACCGAGGACAGGGCACGATGCGCGCCCGAGCGCAGAAGCCGGTACTGGGCGGACTCCACCCACTGCCAGGCGCTCTTCGGTGTGGGGACGTCCGGATACAGGGCATCGAACATGTCGTTGAACTGCTCGTACTCGTCCAGGTTGCGCGCGGAGCGCCGGAACTCGGTACGTTGTACCGCGCAGGAACCCACGGTTCCCTCGGCGATCACCTCCTGCCATGCCCGCCTGTGCTTCTCGTCCCGGAGTACACGCCACAGGGCGGACGAGTCGATCAGGTAACGGATCACTCGTACGGCTCCTTCTCCGCCGCGCGCCGTTCCTTCCAGCCCTCGTAGTTCCAGCCTCTCGCCAGTTCGGCGAAGTGCTCCAGGGCCGCGATGCGTCGGTGTCGCGCGGTGTACTCCCGAAGGGCCAGGTTCACGGTCTCCTTCTTGGTGTGCGCGCCGGACAGGCGCATGGCCTCCCGCAGCGCCTCGTCGTCAACGTCGATCTGGGTCAGGCTCATGCTTCACTCCGCATCATGGTCATGTACATGATCCATGTCGTCCATGTACATGGCCATGATAGCGGTGCGTCGTGCCGGGGTCAGCCCATGGTCTTCTGCCCGTCCAGGGACTCACGCAGGATGTCGGCGTGTCCGCAGTGCTGCGCCGTCTCGCGGATCATGTGCAGCAACACGTCGCGCGCCGACCACGAGGTGTCCTTCGGGAACCACGGCGCGTCGGGGAGCTTGTGACTGACCTCCAGGTCCGGCAGCTCGTTGACGAAGGCCTCGGTCTCCTTCGCCGCCAGCTCGTAGTCAGCCAGGACTCCGGCGAGGGTCTCGCCGTCCAGCAGCCGGAAGGTGTTGGCGTGCTCCTCCCAGGTGGCCGGGTCCTCGTAGTCCACGTCCTTCCCGCGCGTGGAGCCCTCGCGGATGAACCGCATCCAGTTGCGCTCGACCGCCGTCACGTGCTTGACCAGGCCGCCGAGGGTCAGATCGCTCGCCGTCGTGCGACGCGTCGCCTGTTCGTCGTCCAGCCCCCTGACCGTGAAGAGCAGGAAGTCGCGCTGCTCCGCCAGGATCCGCAGGAGGGCCGCGCGCTCGACGTCCACCGTGTTCGTCGCCGTTGCCACCATGACCACCGCTTTCTCGTCGTGTCCGACTCGGTACGGAAGGACTCTAGAAAGCGTGGCGGTCAGGTTCTGTCCTCCACTTGGCGGAAACGGGGAGAAGTGTGCAGGCCCCGAACGGGCCCCTGCCGATAACCTGGTGTCCGGCGATTTGGGAGGTGTCACGGCCATGGCCGCACTCCAGTACCGGTTCGACGGACCCGGGCACGCGCCCGTCGTGCTGCTCCTGCCGCCCCTGGGCACCACGATGTCGGTCTGGGAGCCACAGCTGTCCGAGCTGACCCGCGACCACCGGGTCCTGCGGGTCAACCACCGCGGCCACGGCTCCTCTCCGGCGCCCGAGGGCCCCTACACCGTCGAGGAACTCGCCCTGGACCTGCTCGGGCTGCTGGAGTCGGAGGGCCTCACCCGGGTCAGCGCGGTCGGTGCCGGGCTCGGCGGCGCGCTGCTGGTGTGGATCGCGGCCAACTCCCCGCGCACCCTGGAACGCCTCGCGCTGCTGGCCCCCGCGCCCCGCACGCCACGGACGCACCGGTGGGACCTCCTCGCCTCGCGCGTGCGAGGGGGCGGCCTGGAGGCGGTGGCCGCCGAGGTGGTGCGGCCCTGGTTCACTCCCGACATGGGCGAGGAGCACCCGGAGGTCGTGGCCCGGCTCACCGAGGAGTTCGGAGGGCTGGACCCGGACGGCTTCGCGTCGGTATGCGACGCGCTCGCCAGGATGGACCAGCGTCACCTGGTCGCCTCCGTGCGGGTGCCGACCCTGGTGGCGTCGGCCGCACACGATCCGCTGCTGCCGCCCGGGCACGGGTGCAGGCTGGCGGACGGGATCCCCGCCGCCCGGTTCGAGGTGGTCCCCGGCGCCGCGCACCTCCTCGGGGTGGAACGCGCGGACCGGGTGAACGAGCTGCTGGTGGAGCACCTGGCCCGCTGAGGGAGGAGCGTCCCCGGGCGGCGGGGTCAGTCCTCGGCCACGGGGATCAGCGGACAGTTGATCTCCAGCAGGTAGCCGTCGGGGTCGCGGAAGTGTGCCGCGCGGATGCCCCAGGCGGTCCAGTCGCGCGGTTCCATCACCAGGCGGGCCCCGTTCGAGACCAGCCTGGCCGCGGTGGCGTCCACGTCGTCCACCGCGAAGACCACCGCGAACCGGTCCTGGTGGGGCAGGGCCGGGTCGGCCATGTCGGTCTCCAGTGCCTCGGCCATCACCTCACGCTGGTTGATGGCCAACCGGGTCCCCGACTCCACGTCGAACTCGGCGTAGCGACTGCTCTCGTCCCCGCGCAGCAGGGGGAGTTTGAGGACCTCGGAGTAGAAGCGGAAGCAGGCCTCGTAGTCGTTGACGAGGAGTCTGATGTTGCTACAGCGCATGGGGCCTCCTGGCAGTCGGTGACGGTGTCCTCACCATTGTCCCGTTCCGGGTGCTGAATGAACGGTTGTCCACACCCGGGTTTTTCTCTCTCCCCGGTTCCGTGTCCGAAACACGCCTCCGCGCGTCGGGGCCCGGCGCGCGGCGCCCGTCTCCACCCCGTGCGGCCGGATCCGGCCACACCCTCCCACGTGCGCTGACCCGCGCTTCTTCACGGACCGTCGCCCTGCCGCGCCCTGTGGTCCGCTCCCACTCTTCTGTAGTCTCTGTTCTTCAGGATGTAGTACATGTACTATCAACAGCAGTAGATCAGGGACGATATGGAGGACAGATGTGATGAGTACGGATGTCCAACCGACCTCCAGGGCGCGGGCCCAGGCGTCGGGAAGCCCACAGGAGGCCGTGCTCCGGGTCCGCGACCTGCGGATGAGCTACGGCGCCACCGAGGTCCTGCGGGGCGTGGACCTCACCGCCAGACGCGGCGAGGTGATCGCCCTCCTCGGGCCCAACGGGGCGGGCAAGACCACCACGATCGAGATCCTGGAGGGGTTCCGCAGGCGGTCCTCGGGCGAGGTGGAGGTACTGGGGCACGACCCCGAACGCGGTGACGAGGCGTGGCGCTCACGGATCGGCGTCGTCCTCCAGTCCTGGCGCGACCACGGCGCCTGGCGGGTCCACGAGCTGATCCAGCACTTCGGCCGCTTCCACGCGCCCTTCTCCGCGCCCTGGCGCGTGCGCCCCCACGACACCGACGCGCTCCTGGAGACCGTCGGCCTCACCGAGCACGCCCACAAGAGGCTCCGCGCCCTCTCCGGTGGTCAGCGCCGCCGCGTGGACGTGGCCCTGGGGATCGTCGGCCGTCCCGAGCTGCTCTTCCTGGACGAGCCCACCGCCGGGTTCGACCCGGTGGCCCGGCGCGAGTTCCACGACCTGGTGCACCGGCTCGCCGACGAGGACGACACCACCATCCTGCTGACCACCCACGACCTGGACGAGGCCGAGAAGCTGGCCGACCGCATCCTCATCCTGGCGGGCGGGGTGATCGTCGCCGACGGCAGCGCCGACCAGCTCTCCTCCCTGGTGGCCCGGGAGAGCGAGGTCACCTGGAGCGCCGGAGGGCGGCGGCACGTCCACAGCACCAGCGCCCCCGCACGCCACGTCGCCGAGCTGTACGCGGAGCACGGCGAGGACGTCACCGACCTGAGGGTCACCCGGCCCTCCCTGGAGGACGTGTACATGGCCATGGTCCGTAGGTACGAGTCCGGGGACGCCGAGAGCGCCGCGGCCGAGTTCGTGAGGGGGATCCGATGAACGCCAGAGTCAACGCCGTCAGGGCGGGGCTCTCCCGGGGGTGGACCGAGTTCCGGCTGTCGTTCACCAACGCCCAGGAACTCTTCAGCGGCTACCTGCTGATGCCCGCCGTGTTCGTCGTCCTCGCCGTCATCCTGGGCGGCGAGCGGATGGCGGGGACCGACACCTCCGCCGGCGCGACGACCATGGCCATGGGCATCACCATGCACATGGCCATCCTCGGTCTGATGACGGTCGCCCAGGTGCTCGGTACCGAGCGCGAGGACGGCACCCTGCTGCGGGCCAGGGCCACGCCGCACGGCATGCTCGGCTACGGGGTGGCCAAGACCGGCCACGTGCTGGGCATGTCGGTGGTGGCCGTGCTGCTCATGCTGGTTCCGGGAACGCTGCTCGTCGACGGGTTCGCCCTGCGGGGCCTGACCGGGGCGCTCACCCTGCTGTGGGTGTTCTTGCTCGCGATGCTGGCGCTGGCTCCCATCGGCGCGATCCTCGGAGCGACCCTGTCCAACCCGCGCACCGGGGTCGGTCTGCTGGTCATCCCGGTCATGGGACTGGTGGGGATCTCGGGCGTCATGTTCCCCATCACGTTCATGCCCGGATGGGTACAGTCCCTCGCCCAGGTCTTCCCCGTCTACTGGATCGGTCTGGGCGTGCGCGCCTCGCTGCTGCCCGCCGACCACGTCGCCCTCGAACTGACCGGAACCTGGCAGTTGCCGCAGGTGGCCGGAGTTCTGACACTGTGGGCCGTGGTCGGGTTCGCCGTCGCGCAGTGGGTGCTGCGGCGGATGGCCCGGCGTGAGTCGGGATCGAGGGTCCAGGCGGCCCGGGAGAGGGCGATGAAGCGTGCCTACTGAACGCGGCGCGAACGGTACCGGCCGTCGTCCGAGGGCGGCGGCCGGGAGCGGCGAGACCATCTACAACCGGATCGCGATGCTGCGGGCCGAGCGGAACGTGTCACGGCGCCAGCTGGCCGAGGCCCTGGGCGTGCACTACCAGACGGTCGGCTACCTGGAGCGGGGCGAGTACAGCCCCAGCCTCCACCTGGCGCTGCGTATCGCGCGCTACTTCGAGGTCCCGGTGGAGGTCGTCTTCTCCACCGAGCCCTTCCCCCGCATCGGCCAGTGACCGATCCGACCGAAAGGGAATCACCATGTCCTTCTTCGACGACGTCTTCGTACTGCCCCACCCCCACCGGCTCCGCGCCTCCCGGACCCGGCGGCGCTGTTACGTGGTGCTGCACGTGCTCATCACCCTGGCCGTCGCGGTGCTCATGTGGGTCGTCACGCTCCCGGACCCCGGAATGGTGCGGTCGGGGCTGCAGGCGGTCGGGATGCTCGGACTCCTGGGCGCGTGGTTCGTGGTCCACGCGCGGCTGGGGCAGGCCACGGACCTGATGGTCAGTTACCAGCGCCTGGACGAGCGCCAGCGCACCGAGCTGGACCGGGCCACCCGGATCGGACACAACGTGACGTCGGTGTCCATCTTCGCGGCGTTCTCCGCGGTGGTCGTCGGGGCGTTCCTCCCCGTGTCCCTCATCAGTGAGCTGGCCATGCCCGTGCTGTGGGTGATCTACATGGTGCACGCTTCGACCCCCCTCCTGCTCCTGGCCTGGACGCGGCCGAACGAGGCGCCCGACGACGAGGAACTCTGACGGCCGGGGCCCTCAGAAGATGTCCGGACCCGCCCAGCCGTAGGAGTCGCGCTCGCGGACCCGGGCCAGTTCGTCCTCGGACAGCACGCGGGGTTCGCCGAGCTGGCGTGCCCTCAGGTACGCCGCGCTGAGCCAGTCGAGCAGGCGCAGGTTCTCCAACGCGTGTCCCAGGTCGCGGCCCAGGGCCAGCCCGCCGTGGTCGGCGAGCAGCGCGGCGTCGCGGCCCTTGAGCGCCTTGACGGCGTGGTCGGAGATCTCGCCGGTGCCGTAGGTGGTGTACGGGGTGACGGTGATGGCTCCGCCCAGACCGGCGGCGCGGTGGTGGATCGGGGGGAGTTCGGCCAGGACCGAGGACACCGCGACGGTGTCGGCGGTGAACGCGTTCACCACGGCGGTGACGTCGCGGTCGTGCTCGGCGGTGAGGCGGTGCACGGCCATGTGCAGGGTGGCCTCGGCGGCGGGGTCGCGCCGCCCTTCGAGGACGCGGTCGTCGAGTGACATCACCGGGCAGTCACCCGGCTGGATCCGGTCGAGCGGGACACCGTGGGGCGTGACGACGACCAGGTCACCGCTGCGGACGCTGACGGTCCCCGACTCGCCCGGGGCGGCACCCGCGCCCGAGGCGAGGGAGCGGGCGGTCAGGCATACGTCGCGGCGTTCTTGTTCCAGGAGCATGTGTTCCCCAAGGGTGCGCGGTGGGCGCGGTCCTGCGGCGGCCCGCCCCGGGGACGCGGACCCGGGCGAACCTGACTGAGGTGTGCCTCACCTACTGAGGCACACCTCAATGTACGTCAAACTCTCGCTCCCGTCTTCCCCAGCTGAGGTGTCGGTGGACGACCCGGGGCGTCGCACGGGGTAGTTGTGTGTCCGGGTGTCGCGTGGGCGGGCCACGGACGGCCCCGTAACGACCGGGCGTTCGCACAGTTCGGCCTGGCTCGGCTCATGGGGCAGATGTGACTTACGCTTCTTATGAGACGAGGCTGTTTGTGAATACCGATCCTGGACAGACCGAATCCGTGAACAAGCGCCACGTAAGCCTGCCGTCCGTGCCCTACCTGTCGGAACCGGGATCGTCGACGGCCACCAGTCTGTACATCGACGGCCAGTGGAAGGCCGCCCGCAACGGCCGGGTGCGGGAGATCCTCGACCCGGCGGACGCCTCAGTCCTGACCATCGTCAGCGAGGGAGGCGGGGACGACGCCGAGGACGCCATCGCCGCGGCCCGCCGCGCCTTCGACACGGGGGAGTGGCGTCACGTCTCCGACGACGAGCGCGGACAGCTCCTCGGCCGCATCGCCGACCTCCTCCAGCGCGACCGCGAGGAGATCGCGGTCATGGAGTCCCTCGACACCGGCAAGACCATCGAGGAGGGCGGAATCGACGTCGACGACGTCACCAACGTCTTCCGCTACTACGCCGGTCTGGCCGGTAAGGACGCGGGGCGCCTCGTGTCCGCGCCCGAGGGCGTGCACAGCAAGGTGGTCTACGAGCCCGTCGGCGTCTGCGGCATGATCACGCCCTGGAACTACCCGCTGCTCCAGCTCTCCTGGAAGATGGCCCCGGCCCTGGCCGCGGGCAACACCATGGTGGTCAAGCCCAGCGAGATCACCCCGGTCACCACCGCCAAGCTCGTCGAGCTCACCGAGGAGGCGGGCGTCCCGGCGGGCGTGGTCAACCTGGTCACGGGCAGCGGCCCCGACGCGGGCGCCCCGCTGTCCCAGCACCCCGACGTGGACCTGGTCTCCTTCACCGGCGGACTGGCCACCGGCAGACGGATCATGGCCGCGGCCTCCGACACGGTCAAGAACATCGCCCTGGAACTCGGGGGCAAGAACCCCAACATCGTCTTCCCGGACGTGGACCTGGACACCGCCGTGGACTACGCGCTCAACGCGGCGTTCTTCCACTCCGGCCAGGTCTGCTCGGCCGGGGCCCGCCTCATCGTCCACAACGACGTCCACGACGCCTTCACCACCGAGCTCGCCCGCCGCGCCGAGGCCATCCGCATCGGCCGCGGCCAGGACGAGGGCGTGCGCTGCGGCCCGCTGGTGTCGGCCGAACACCGGGCCAAGGTGGAGGCCGCCGTCGAGCGCGGCGTCGAGGAGGGCGCCCGGATCATCGCCGGGGGCAGGCGTCCCGACGACCCCGCCCTGGCCGAGGGCTACTTCTACCGGCCCACCGTGTTCGTGGACTGCGAGAGCTCCATGGACATCGTCCAGACCGAGGTGTTCGGCCCGGTCGTGACCGTCGAGCGGTTCGAGACCGAGCAGCAGGCCATCGACCTGGGCAACGACACCGACTACGGCCTCTCCGGCGGCGTGTGGACGAACGACACCGCCCGGGGCGAGCGCGTCGCGGCGGCCCTGCGCCACGGCACCATCTGGATCAACGACTACGGCCCCTACTTCCCCGGAGCCGAGTGGGGCGGCTACGGCCGCAGCGGCATCGGCCGCGAACTCGGGTTCGCCGGTCTGGACGAGTACCGCGAGGCCAAGCACATCTACCGCAACCTGGCGCCCGAACCGCAGCGCTGGTTCGGCTGACGGCACCCGCCCGGAGCCGGTACGCGCTCCGGGCCGCCGAACGCCCCGGCGGTGCGGCTCCGTCCTTCGCACCGCCGGGAGCGTCCCCATGACGACGTCATCGGCCCGCGTCAGAAGCGACGCGGGCCGGTCTCCTGCCCCCCGCCCCCAGAGCTACGCAACGAGAGGAAGCGGACCGTGGACACGACCGAGACCTATGACTACGTGATCGTCGGAGGCGGGACCGCCGGATCGGTGATCGCCAACCGGCTCACCGAGGACCCCGGCACCAGCGTGTGCCTGATCGAGGGCGGCCCCGACGACCGCGACCTGGAGAAGGTCCTGCGTCTGCGCGACTGGCTGAGCGTCCTGGACGGCGAACTCGACTACGGCTACACCACCGTCGAGCAGCCGCGCGGCAACTCCCACATCCTGCACTCCCGGGCCCGCGTGCTCGGCGGATGCTCCTCGCACAACACGCTGATCAGCTTCCGGCCGTTCGCGGAGGACCTGGACGACTGGATCGCGGCGGGCGCCGAGGGCTGGGACAACGCCACCGTGCAGTCCTACGCGGACCGGATCAAGTGCAACATCATCCCGATCGCCGAGAAGGACCGCAACGCCATGGTCAAGGACTGGGTGTCCTCGGCCGCGGAGGCGGCGAACGTGCCGGTGGTCGAGGACTTCAACGCCCTGACCTCCCACGGCGGAGGTTTCGCGGACGGGGCGGGCTTCCTCTCCATCGCCTACGACCCCTACACCGGGTACCGCTCCTCCGCGTCGGTGGCCTACCTGCACCCGATCATGGACGTGCGCGACAACCTCACCCTCAAGCTGGAGACCTGGGTCGACCGGCTGCTCCTCGACGGTGACCGTGCCACCGGGGTCAGCGCCACGGCCAAGGACGGCACGCGCGTCACCGTCAACGCCCGCCAGGAGGTGATCGTGTGCGCCGGTGCGGTCGACTCCCCCCGGCTGCTCATGCTCTCGGGCATCGGCAACGCCGAGGAGCTGCGCGAGGTGGGCGTCGAGCCTCGCCACGACCTGCCCGGCGTCGGTGAGAACCTGCTCGACCACCCCGAGTCGATCATCATGTGGGAGACCAACGAGCGGATCCCGGAGAACACGGTGATGGACTCCGACGCGGCCCTGTTCGTGCGGCGGGACAAGAGCGACCCGCGCCCGGACCTGATGTACCACATCTACCAGGTCCCCTTCGACGACAACACGAAGCGGCTGGGCTACGAGTCCCCGGAGGACGGCTACGCGGTGTGCATGACGCCGAACATCCCCCGTTCGCGCTCGGTCGGCAAGCTCTACCTGACCAGCAGCGACCCCCAGGCCAAGCCCGCGCTGGACTTCCGCTACTTCACCGACCCGGAGGGGCACGACGAGAGGACGATCGTGGACGGGCTGAAGCTCGCCCGCGAGGTCGCCGCCACCGAGCCGTTCCGGTCCTGGATCAAGCGGGAGGTCGCGCCCGGTCCCGACGTCCGGAGTGACGAGGAGCTGTCCGAGTACGGCCGCCGCGTGGCCCACACCGTCTACCACCCCGCGGGTACCTGCCGGATGGGCGCCGCCGACGACGGGGACGCCGTGGTCGACCCGCGCCTGCGCGTGCGCGGTCTGCGCGGTCTGCGCGTGGCCGACGCGTCGGTGTTCCCGACGCTGCCGACGCCCAACCCCATGGTGATGGTCCTGGCGCTCGGCGAGCGCGCCGCGGACCTCATCCGCCAGGACGCCCTGGCCGACCGCTGACGGAGACGCCCCGACCGCTCCCGCCGGGGTCCGGGAAGGAACCCGGCGGAAGTGGACGCGGCCATGCGGACGGGTGCGACGGTCAGCACCTCGGATCCGGTGGACGTCGGGAAGGCCGCCGAGGCGGTGAGCGCACGAATTCCGCTGGTCACCGTGTGACCGACCGGAGGACCACGTCGTCTCGGGTCGGGAACCCCTCCCCGACCCGACTGCGCTCAGGCGGGTGGGCCGCCGCCGTACCTGCGCCGTCGGCCCACCCAGTACACGTTCACGCAGGCGGCGACGAAGCCCGCGCCGAGCAGGACGACCAGCCACATCTGGTCGGTCCACAGGTAGGCCAGGACCGCGCCGACCAGGAACACCAGGGCACCGAACACGGCCAGCACCATGCGGAAACCCAGAGCGCTCGCCGGGCGCTCGTGGCTGCCCAGAGCCCCCTTCAACCTGCCGCGTCGCATGACGTACGCCCCCTTCGCACCGTAGGCTCCCCGGTTCATCGGGTCCTCCTCCGACACCTACCCAGCGAACGGGGACCACGCGTCGACCTCTCCGGGGACGAACGGACGAGGTTCGGCCGAGACACGCGGCGGGGGCGCCCCGAAGGACGCCCCCGCCGCGATCGCCTGGTGCTACACGCCGTCCATCAGGGCGGGCAGGGCCCCCTCGTGGGACTCGCGCAGCTCGGTCAGCGGGATCTCCACGGCGCCGTTGGTGTGCGTGACCTCCAGCGCGTCACCGCCCACCACGCCGATCTCCGCCACCGGCACGTCGTGCTCCGCGGCCAGCGCCACGAAGGCCTCCTCCTCGCCCGACCGCACCGCGACGACCGCGCGGGCGCCGGACTCACTGAACAGGGCGGTGAACACGTCCCCCTCCACGCTCACCCGCGCGCCCCGGCCGCCGCGCAGCGCCGACTCGGCCAGCGCGACCGCCAGGCCTCCGTCGGACAGGTCGTGCGCGGCCTCGGCCAGGCCACGCGCGGCGGCGGTGGCCAGCACCTCGCCCAGGGCGGCCTCGGCGGTCAGGTCCACCCGCGGCGGCAGGCCGCCCAGGTGGCCGTGGACCGTGTCGGCCCACGCCGAACCGCCGAACTCGGGTCGGGTCTCGCCCAGCAGGAACAGTCGGGCGCCGTCGGTCTCGAACGCCGTCCGCAACCGGGTGCGCACGTCGTCGATCACGCCGAGCACGCCGATCACCGGGGTCGGGTTGATCGCCACGTCACCGGTCTGGTTGTAGAAGCTCACGTTGCCGCCCGTCACCGGCGTGCCCAACGTCTGGCAGGCGTCGGCCAGTCCCCGGGTGGACTCGGCGAACTGCCACATCACCCCGGGGTCCTCCGGCGAACCGAAGTTGAGGCAGTTGGTCACCGCGAGCGGGCGCGCGCCCGTGGCGGCCACGTTGCGGTAGGCCTCCGCGTACGCCAGCTGCGTGCCCGTGTACGGGTCCAGCCGGGTGAAACGCCCGTTGCCGTCCGTGGCCAGGGCCACGCCGCGGTGCGAGTCGTCGGAGATCCGGATCATCCCGGCGTCGTGCGGGGTGGACACCACCGTGTCGCCGCGCACGTAGCTGTCGTACTGCTGGGTGACCCACGTCGGGTCGCCCACGCCCGGTGCGGCCAGCACGCGCAGCACCTGCTCGCGCAGCTCGGCGTCGTCGGCGGGGCGGGCCAGCTTCCCGGCGTCGTCGGCCTGGAGCGTGTCCTGGGCGGCCGGGCGCGCGTAGGGGCGCTGGTAGACGGGGCCCTCGTCGGAGGCGGTCCGCGGGGGCATGTCCACCACGGTCTCGCCGTGCCAGGTCATCACGAGGCGGCCGCCGCGCTCGGCCTCCTCGGGGGTCACGTCGGTGACCTCGCCGATCTCGGTGGCCAGGATCTGCCACTTGTCGCAGATGGCCAGGAACTCGTCCATCCTCCCCGGCTCGACGATCGCCATCATGCGCTCCTGCGACTCGCTCATGAGGATCTCCTCGGGAGTGAGCCGGTGGTCGCGCAGCGGCACCCGGTCGAGCTGGACGCGCATGCCGCCCGTGCCGCCCGCGGCGAGTTCGGTGGTGGCGCAGGACACGCCCGCCGCACCCAGGTCCTGGATGCCGACGACCATGTCCTTCTCGAACAGCTCCAGGCTGCACTCGATGAGCAGCTTCTCCATGAACGGGTCGCCGACCTGCACGCTGGGCCGCTTGGCGTGCGACTCGTCGTCGAAGGTGGCGCTGGCCAGCACCGAGGCGCCGCCGATCCCGTCGGGTCCGGTGGTGGATCCGAACAGCACCACCTTGTTGCCCGGGCCGGGCGCCTGCGCCAGCTTGATGTCCTCGTGCCGCATCACACCCACGCACAGGGCGTTGACCAGCGGGTTGCCGATGTATCCGGCGCCGAAGCCGATCTCGCCGCCGATGTTGGGCAGGCCCAGGCAGTTGCCGTAGAAGGAGATGCCGGACACCACGCCGGGCAGTACCCGCTTGGTGTCGTCGGCGTCGGCCGGGCCGAACCGCAGGGCGTCCATCACCGCGACGGGGCGGGCCCCCATGGTGAGGATGTCGCGGACGATGCCGCCCACGCCGGTGGCCGCGCCCTGGTGCGGCTCCACGTACGACGGGTGGTTGTGCGACTCGATCTTGAAGGTCACCGCACGGCCGTCGCCGACGTCCACCACGCCCGCGTTCTCACCCATGCCGACGAGCAGGGCGTCGTTCTCGGGGGCCTTCTCCCCGAACTGGCGCAGGTGCACCTTGGAGGACTTGTACGAGCAGTGCTCGCTCCACATGACCGAGTAGATGGCCAGCTCCGCGGAGGTGGGGCGGCGGCCCAGGATCTCGCGGACCCGCTCGTACTCGTCCTTGGCCATGCCCAGTTCGGCGTACGGCTGGGGTGTGTCGGGGCTGTCGTGCGCCACGGCGACGGTGTCGAGACCAGGTGCTTCAGACATGCGTGTTCCGTTCGGGATGTGCTGGTGTGAGCCGGGCCGTGGCGTCCGCCGAACGGCGCGGAAGGTCATGGTCAGGGTGCGGTGGGTCCGCTGGCGTCGCCGAGCATCAGCGTCGGGGCGGTCCCGGGGTCGTCGTGCGCGGAGGTGTCGGCCAGCATGTACTCGCCGTTGCTGAGGAAGATCTGCTCCGCGGGCGCGCCCTGCGGGTGCTGTTCCTCCCACCCCTGGCCGGTGAGGTGGTCGACCACCGCCAGGACGGTCTCGCGGGAGTCCTCGGGCAGCTCCCCCTCCTCGGTCATGACCCTGACCAGGCGGACGCACTCGGTCCCCTCGCAGTACACGTCCTTCTCGGCGTCGGACGTGTACCGGAGGCCCGACGGGGCCTCGCCGAGCACGTCCGCGTCCGGCGGCTGGTTCCGGGACTGACCGGAGCCCCCCTGGCCCCCGCCCTGCTGGTACTGGGCCGGGGGCGCGGCGACGGGCGCGGAACCGATGGCGTTGAACAGACCGATCCCCGCGGACACCACCATGCCGACGATGACCACACCGGCGAGGATGAACATCGTCCTTCTGGAGCGCAGCAGTGCCATCATCGGCCGGTACCCCCGTTCGGTGTGCGGATCAGGCGTTCACCGGCGAACCGGCGGCCAGGTGGGTGAGGATCGAGGCGAAGAAGCCCAGACCGTCGGCGGACGGTCCGGTGAGCAGCTCGACGGCGTGCTCGGGGTGCGGCATGAGGCCGACGACGTTCCCGTGCTCGTTGGTGATCCCGGCGATGTCACGGCGTGAACCGTTCGGGTTTCCGTCGACGTAGCGGACCACGACCCGTCCGGTGTCCTCCAGCTCGTCCAGGGTGTGCTCGTCGGCGACGTAGCTGCCCTCACCGCTCTTGAGGACCACCAGGATCTCCTGGCCCTCGGTGTATCCGCTGGTCCACGCGGTGCCGGGGTTCTCCACGCGCAGTACCTGGTCGCGGTTGACGAACCGCAGGGAGGAGTTGCGGGTCAGGGCGCCGGGGAGCAGGTGGCTCTCGCACAGGATCTGGAAGCCGTTGCAGATGCCGAGCACCGGCAGCGCGCCCGAGCGGGCGGCCGGGACCAGCTCCGACATCAGCGGGGCGAACCGGGCGATGGCGCCGCAGCGCAGGTAGTCGCCGTAGGAGAAGCCGCCGGGCAGGACCACGGCGTCCACGCCCCTGAGGTCGGCGTCCGCGTGCCAGAGGGAGACGGGTTCGGCGCCCGCCAACGCGACGGCGCGCGCGGCGTCCTTGTCGTCGAGGGAGCCGGGGAAGGTGACGACGCCCACACGGGCTGTCATGAGCACACTCCGAGAGATCGGGTCGGGATCCATCCCCGTGTGTCACGGGGAGCGTGCGGCGAGGAGACGCCGCTGGCCCCGTCACTGGGGACGGTGCGTCCGCACCTCGCAGCGTACCCGCTGTGCTCACGTACGAGGTCAGTCGCCTTCGGAGGGCGTTGGCTTGGATGATCACACCAATGGCCGACGTGGCGTGGTGCGCGGCGACGGCGGCCCCGCGGGACGTGTGGGGCGGTGCGGCCGGTTCACATCAGCGCGTAGCGCGGCATCGGTATCCGCCCCGCGGTCTCCTCCGCCGGTGGGCTGTCGCAGGACGTGAGCCTCTTGCGCAGCAGGACCGTCGTCCGGGGCTCGCCCTCGAAGGCGACCTCGTCCATGAGGTAGCGCATCAGCAGAATGCCCCTGCCCGATTCCGCGTCCGGATCCGGGAGGGGCGTGTGGTCGGTGGTGAATCTCTCGGCGAGCGCCGTGGGATCGGGCGCCTTTCCGGTATGGGATATCCGGAGTTCGCACCAGCGTTCGCCCATCTCGGCCTCGACCCTGTAGGCGTGGGCGGGCCCGCCGTGGTCGATCGCGTTGGCACAGGCCTCGGAGACGGCCAGGAGGATGTCGTCGACGCAGTTCCCGCACACCCCCGCGCGGTCGAGGAGCGTGCCGAGAACGTCGCGTGCGACGGCGACCGTGTATGCCTGCCTGGGGAGGGAGATCGAGAAAACGGCGTCCATACGTACACCTCTCGTGCTCCGTTGTCGTGTTCAGCCCGGCACGTTAGGAAACCTTCCCCGAGGGTGGTTGGAGTAAAACGAACAGCCGTGCCCCCGAGGGGACACGGCTGGCTTTTTCCGACACTTCCGGCATGGCGAGTGTCACAGGGCTGAATGACCACGACTTTCCTCGCGGGAGGCGGCGATCGCCGTGGGGGGCGGTGGTTCCCGGTGTGTTCGGAATCACGGTGGCCCGGGTCGGTTCCGCGGTGCGGGGGAGTGCGGCGTGGGGTGGTGTCCGCGGGGCCGCGGCCGGAACCGGTCAGCCCTCCACGCGGACCTCGTAGTCCTCGATGACGGTGTTGGCGAGGAGGGTCTCGGCCAGGCGGCGGACGTCGGCGAGGGCGGCGTCGTCCACCTCGCCCTCCACCTCGACCTCGAAGCGCTTGCCCTGGCGGACCTGCTCGATCCCCTCGAAGCCCAGACGGGAGCAGGCCCCGGCGATGGCCTGGCCCTGGGGGTCCAGGATCTCGGGCTTGAGCATGACGTCAACAACGACGCGGGCCACAGGGTCCTCCACAAGGAAACGGGGTGTGTGCCGCACGTGCCTGCGGCGGGCGGGCCGCCCTCCGGGCCGAAGCGGGAGGGGACGACGCAAGCGTACGGCACGCGGAAACGGGTAGGCGTCCTGACCAGGAGGCGCGCCGCGCCTTTACCCCACGTTGAACAGTGTTGGTGACTGTTTCGGGGGTCCCGTGACCCGAATCACGCGGCTTGGTGTCATCATTGGAAGCGTGCGGTGGCGTCTTACAGGGTGGAAGTGACGTCCGGTCGTCCTGAGGGGGAATCTTGACGACTGTAGAAATGGACCAGACCTCCACGATCGGTGGGCCCCGCGACGAAGAGCAGACACTGGACTTCGCCACGGCGGTGACACCGTTCGCGGACCAGCTCTATCCCACGGCTCTGCGGATGACCCGTAATCCCGCCGACGCCGAGGACCTCGTGCAGGAGACCTTCGCCAAGGCCTTCGCGAATTTCCACCAGTTCCGGGCGGGCACGAACCTGCGTGCCTGGCTTTACCGGATCCTGACCAACACCTTCATCAACAGTTACCGCAAGAAGCAGCGCGAACCGCGCCAGGAGACCACCGACGAGATCAAGGACTGGCAGCTCGCCGCCGCCGAGGCGCACACGTCGTCCGGCATGCGGTCGGCCGAGAACGAGGTCCTGGACCACCTGCCCGACTCCGACATCAAGCAGGCGCTCGCCCGTCTGCCCGAGGAGTTCCAGGAGGTCATCTACCTCGTCGACATCGAGGGCTACGCCTACAAGGAGGTGGCCGAGCGCATGGGGACCCCGCTGGGGACGGTGATGTCCCGTCTGCACCGTGCCCGCCGCCAGCTCCGTGAGATGCTCGCCGACTACGCCCGTGACCGCGGGGTGCGCGTCTCCGCCGCGGAGTAGTCCCCGTCCCGCCGAGCGGGCCCGTGTCCCCGCTCCGCGACCTCATCGCCCCCTGACCCCGTACGCGGTCACGTCCGGCCGCGCCGTCCCTCCCACGGAGACATCCGACGACCGGAGGAATCCCGCCCGTGTGGCCGGTTCCTCCGTTCCTCCCACGGCCCATCCAGCGCGTCGCACACGTCCGGGCGGCCCCGCGCGACGGGAGTCGCCCCTGTGTCATGCCCGCCCGTCACCCTCCACCACCCTCA
>NZ_ANAX01000308.1 GCF_000341065.1 Nocardiopsis halotolerans DSM 44410
TCGCTCGCCCGCCCGCCTGGCCTCCACACAGCGTTCACGCGGCGCACACGGCGGGTCACGAGGTCCCCGCCGATGCTAGGAAGCCCTGGTAATCGCCCTGTCGCGCGGTCAGGGATCATGGGGCGCGCAGCCAAAAGGTGACGCTGAGGGCTTGCGCGCTCCAGGGTGAGGTCTGTCACGATATGGGGAGGGCTGTCCACCCCCACCCACCACCCCGGGAGGGCGGAGGACCGTGATCCGGCCGATCAGCGTTCACCCACGCGACGTCGGCCCCGAAAACCCGAGGGAGAAACGTGTCGGACACCACCGCGCACGACGAACCGGAGCTCATCCAGCTCCTGACACCGGAAGGGGAACTGACGGGGCACCCCGACTACCCCCTGGACATCAGCGCGGAGGAGATCCGCGCCCTCTACCGCGACCTGGTCCTGGTACGCCGGTTCGACAGTGAGGCGGTCTCCCTCCAACGCCAGGGCGAACTGGGCCTGTGGGCCTCGTTGCTCGGCCAGGAGGCCGCCCAGATCGGCTCGGGACGCGCGCTGCGTGCGAACGACATGGCGTTCCCCTCCTACCGCGAGCACGGTGTCGCCTGGTGCCGGGGCATCGAGCCCAAGGAACTGCTCGGCATGTTCCGCGGCGTCACCAACGGCGGATGGGACCCCCACGAACAGGGCTTCCACCTGTACACGATCGTCATCGGCAGCCAGACGCTGCACGCCACCGGCTACGCCATGGGCGTCCAGCGCGACGGCGCCGTCGGCGACGGCGAGAACGGCACCGCCGTCATCTCCTACTTCGGCGACGGGGCCACCAGCCAGGGCGACACCAGCGAGGCGTTCAACTTCGCCTCGGTCAACAACGCCCCGGTGGTCTTCTTCTGCCAGAACAACCAGTGGGCGATCTCCGAGCCGCCGGAGCGCCAGGCCCGCGTGCCCATCTACCGCCGCGCCGCCGGATTCGGCTTCCCGGGCGTGCGCGTGGACGGCAACGACGTCCTGGCCTGCCTGGCCGTGACCCGCGCCGCCCTGGCCAACGCCCGTGAGGGCAACGGCCCCATGCTCATCGAGGCGTTCACCTACCGGATGGGCGCCCACACCACCAACGACGACCCCTCCCGTTACCGGGCGTCGGCCGAGTTGGACGAGTGGAAGGCCAAGGACCCCATCCTGCGGGTCCGCCGTTACCTGGAGCGCGGCGGCCACGCCGACGAGGAGTTCTTCACCTCCGTCGACGCCGAGGCCGACAGGCTGGGCGAGCAGGTGCGCACCGAGTGCCGTTCCCTGCCCGATCCCGAACCCCTCGACATCTTCCACGAGGTGTACGCCGAGCCCAACGTCCACATCGACCAGCAGCGGTCCGAGTTCGCCGAGTACCTGGCCTCCTTCGAGGTCGCAGGCGCGGAAGGGGGCCGCTAGGCCATGGGAACCAACCTCACCATCGGCAAGGCCATCAACGCCGGCCTGCGCGCCGCCATGGAGCACGACCCCAAGGTCCTCGTCATGGGCGAGGACGTCGGCAAGCTCGGCGGCGTCTTCCGCGTCACCGACGGCCTGCACAAGGACTTCGGGGCCGACCGGGTCATCGACACCCCGCTCGCCGAGTCCGGCATCGTGGGCACCGCGATCGGCATGGCCCTGCGCGGCTACCGCCCCGTGGTCGAGATCCAGTTCGACGGATTCTTCTTCCCCGCCACGAACCAGACCTTCACCCAGCTGGCCAAGATGCGCCGCCGCTCGGCGGGCAAGCTCAGCGTGCCCGTGGTCATGCGCATCCCCTACGGCGGCGGCATCGGCGCCGTCGAGCACCACAGCGAGTCCCCGGAGGCGTACTTCACGCACACCGCCGGTCTGCGCGTGGTGACGGTCGCCAACCCCGAGGACGCCTACTGGATGATCCAGCAGGCGGTGCGCAGCGACGACCCGGTCGTCTTCCTGGAGCCCAAGCGGCGCTACTACGAGAAGGCCGAGGTCGACACCGGGGCACCCATCGCGGAGGCCGCCCCCATGGGGGCCGCGCGCGTGATCCGCCCCGGCACGGACGCGACCCTGCTGGCCTACGGGCCCATGGTCAAGACCGCCCTCCAGGCCGCCGAGGCCGACACCGACCACTCGATCGAGGTCATCGACCTGCGCTCGCTGTCCCCGGTGGACTACCCGACCCTGTTCGCGTCGGTGAGGAAGACCGGGCGTCTGGTCGTCGCCCACGAGGCCACCCTCACCGGCGGCCCCGGCGCGGAGATCGCCGCGCGGGTCACCGAGGAGTGCTTCTACCACCTGGAATCGCCGGTGATCCGTGTTGCCGCGTTCGACACGCCGTATCCGCAGTCTCGTCTCGAAGAGCACTACCTTCCGGACCTTGACCGCGTTCTGGACGGTGTTGACCGGGCGTTCGCGTACTAGGGGAGCGGGGAAACCGAAGAACATGGCGATTTCCAAGAACGACCCCGCCGTCGGCGGTGTCCAGTCGTTCCGGCTGCCCGACGTCGGGGAGGGCCTGGTCGAGGCCGAGATCCTCACCTGGTACGTCAAGCCGGGCGACGAGATCCAGGTCAACCAGATGATCTGCGAGATCGAGACCGCCAAGGCGGTCGTCGAGCTGCCGAGCCCGTTCGCGGGCACGGTACGGGAGCTGCTGGCCGAGGAGGGCCAGACGGTGGAGGTCGGCTCGGTGATCATCACCGTGGACGACGGCTCCGGGGGCTCCGACGCCGCCGGTGGCTCCTCCGAGGGGGCCGAGGCGGAGTCCGAGGAGCGGGAGAAGCCGCTGGTCGGNGGAAGGCCGCCACCCAGCGCCGACCGCGCCGTCGCCCCACGCCCTCGGCTCCGGCGTCGCCGCCCGTGCCCAGGATCAGCGAACCAGCGCCCGCCAACACGCCCGCGGTGGAGGAGACCGAGCCGGCACCGGCACCGGCGCCGACGTCGGGTCGGCCGCTCGCCAAGCCGCCGGTGCGCAAGATGGCCAGGGACCTCGGTGTGGACCTGGCGTCGGTCACGCCCACCGGCGAGAACGGCATCGTCACCCGCGAGGACGTCCGGGCCGCGGCCGAGGCCGCCCAGGCTCCGGAGGCCCCCGAGGCCCCCGAGGCGGCGCCCGCGGTCACCGTGGACCGCACCGCCCGTGAGCGGCGCGTGCCCGTCAAGGGCGTGCGCAAGCACACGGCCGCGGCGATGGTCAACAGCGCGTTCACCGCTCCGCACGTCACTGAGTTCCTCCAGGTGGACGTGACGAAGACGATGAAGGCCGTCGCGCGCCTGCGGGAGCGGCCCGACTTCGCCGACGTGCGGGTGTCGCCGCTGCTGCTGGTCGCCAAGGCCCTGCTCATGGCGGTCCGGCGGCACCCGGAGGTCAACGCCTCCTGGGACGAGGACAACCAGGAGATCGTGGTCAAGAACTACGTGAACCTGGGGATCGCGGCGGCCACCGAGCGCGGCCTGGTGGTGCCCAACGTCAAGGACGCCGACGCCATGACCCTGCCGGAACTCGCGGCTGGGCTGAAGCGGCTGACGGAGACGGCGCGGGCCGGGAAGACCAGTCCAGCGGACATGTCCGGCGGCACCATCACCATCACCAACGTCGGCGTGTTCGGCGTGGACGCGGGTACCCCGATCATCAACCCGGGTGAGGCCGCGATCCTGGCCTTCGGGCAGATCCGGGACATGCCCTGGGTGCACAAGGGTGAGCTGAAGGTCCGCAAGGTGACGACCCTGTCGCTGTCCTTCGACCACCGGTTGGTCGACGGGGAGCTGGGGTCCAAGGTGCTCCGTGACATCGGCACGGCGCTGGAGGACCCGGAGCTGACCGCCCTGGCCTGGGGCTAGGGGGTCGGAGTCTGATCAGGGGTCGGTGCGAGGTCGTCGCACCGGCCCCTTCCCGCGAGGAGAGCCCGTCCCGGAGAGGGATGCGGACCCCACGTTTCCGGTGTTCCCCCGTGGGTTCGCGCCGACACGTGGCCGCGCGCCACGGTCACGGGTGGCCGTCTCCGCAGTCGACGTAGTCGGCGATGCTGGCCGTGTAGTCCTCGTGGGAGTCGAGGGTGTCCCAGAACTCGTCCATGTAGGTGTCGACGAGCTCGCGCCCGCCGACTGGTTCGCCGCACCACGTGACCTCTTCGAAGTCGGTGGCGTCGAACAGGGCCCTGTCGACCGCGAAGAGCCCACCGGCCTTGTCGGTCGTCCATTCATCTTTGTCGAACTCGACGAAGTATCTGTCTTCGTCCTCTTTGAGAACCTGGGCTTCGAAGAGTGTGTTCTGACTTCCGGTGATGGCCTCGACGTCTTCCGCTGGTTCGTTCTCGATGAGCATGCGGTCGAGGATGTGTAGCATGACTTCCCGTTCGACCCAGAATTCGGAGACGTAGCCTGGCGGGAAGCCTCCCGTGTCGGGCTCAGGTGCGGATTCGGTTTCGTTCGTGGAGCACGCGGTCAGTGCCGTGCACAGGGCCAGGATGGCTGTCAGAGAGGCAGGTGCGCGGCTCGCATGGCGCATCAATGGTTCCGCCGGGGATCGGTTCACGCGGCTTCGGGGTTCAAGCGCGGTCACGGGTGGCCGTCTCCGCAGTCGACGTAGTCGGCGATGCTGGCCGTGTAGTCCTCGTGGGAGTCGAGGGTGTCCCAGAACTCGTCCATGTAGGTGTCGACGATCTCCTCGCCGCCAACGGGCTCACCGCACCACGTGACCTCCTCGAAGTTGATGGCGCCGTTCAGGGATCTGTCGATCATCGTGGTGCCGCCGACCTCGTCGCCCGCCCATGCGTCCTTGTCGAACTCGACGAAGTACCTGTCCTCGCCTTCTTTGAGGATGTGTGCCTCGAAGAGGGTGTTTGGACTTTCGGTGATGGCCTCGACGTCTTCCGCTGGTTCGTTCTCGATGAGCATGCGGTCGAGGATGTGCAACATGACTTCCCGTTCTACCCATGATTGGGAGACGTAGCCTGGCGGGAAGCCTCCCCGCTCGGGTTCGGGTTTGGCTTCGGGCTCGGATGTGGAGCACGCGGTCAGCGCCGTGCACAGGGCCAGGATGACCATCAGGAAGGTGGTTGCGCGGCTCGCATGGCGCATCAATGGTTCCGCCGGGGGTCGGTTCACGCGGTTTC
>NZ_ANAX01000309.1 GCF_000341065.1 Nocardiopsis halotolerans DSM 44410
GGTCACGGCGCCCCAGCCGATGAGTACCGGCATGCACCCGGCGATGCCGCCCCACACCACGTTCTGGGCGGTGCGCCGCTTGAGCACCATCGTGTAGACGAAGATGTAGAACAGGATCGCGAAGACCGACAGCGCCGCCGAGAGCAGGTTGACCAGGAGCGCGAACCCGGCGGTGGAACCGACGGCCAGCACCAGGCCGTAGACGAGGGCGCCGCGCGGGGTGACCAGCTCCATCGCGCCGGGACGCTGACGGGTGCGACGCATCTCACGGTCGATGTCGCGGTCGATGTAGCAGTTCATCGCGTTCGCGCTGGCCGCCGACATGGTGCCGAAGAGGAGGGTGGCGACCGCGGTCCACAGCGGCGGCACTCCCCCGGCGGCGACGAACATCACCGGGATGGTGGTGATGAGCAGCAGCTCGATGACACGGGGCTTGGAAAGGGCGACGTAGGCGCGGACGTACGCGCCCAGGGTGGCCCTGCGGGGGGCCTGGGGCTGGGCACCGTCCGGGTTCGTTCGCGGAGCGCGGTTGGTGAGTGCCATCAGTACCGCGTCCCCACGGCCGGACGGCTCTCTCGCGTCCCCACGGGGGGCACCGGCTCGGTTTCAGACACGCGGATACCTCGACAACTCTAGGGGTTTCGACACAGCTCGCCACGCGGGGGCCGGCGGACCGACAAAGCGTCAGGATCGGCGGAAACCCCGTCAACGACATACTGTAGTACTTCCTCGCGAAGGCTGCGGACCAGCCCCCTCACTAGGAAAACCGCTGGTCCTCGGGGGATGCCGTGCCGGGGACCCGTCGGGTTCCCAGAAGGGTCGCACACGCCCCGACGCGCTTCCAGCGTGCCACGCGCCGCCCGCGGGCACCCCACCCTCCCCACCGCGCACCGGGGCGCGCGGAGCCCCCACCACCCTATTACCAGCTGGTAATGAGAGGTGTCGGGCAACGACATCCCCGAGTCCGGACGATAGGCTCGAAGACGGCCGAACCCGTCGCGGTTTCCGGGCCGCGACGGCCGTCGTCGGGGGGATGGCAAGGCTGACACGCCGGTGTCCGCACAGCCATGCGCGGGCACGTCCTCATCCCTCACCCCGGGTCCGCCTCTCGGCGGGCCGCACCGGGGCGTCCGGCGGCGGTCCCAGACAACCCAACCGACACACCCCGCGTCCCGTCCACCGGGCGCGGAGGGTGCCCGAGAAGGAGAACGAAAGTCCGTGAACGCCCACACCCCGCAAACCCTGGAGTGGTCGGACCTCGACCTCCGCGCCGTCAACACGGTCCGGGCGCTGGCGATGGACGCGGTCGAGAAGTCGGGTAACGGACACCCCGGCACCGCGATGAGCCTGGCGCCCGCCGCGTACCTGCTCTTCCAGAAGATCATGCGGCACGACCCCTCGGACCCCGAGTGGACGGGCCGTGACCGCTTCGTGCTGTCGGTCGGCCACTCCAGCCTCACCCTGTACATCCAGCTCTACCTCGCCGGGTACGGCCTGGAGCTGGAGGACCTCAAGAGCCTGCGCCAGTGGGGCAGCCGTACACCCGGCCACCCCGAGTTCAGCCACACACCGGGGGTGGAGACCACTACCGGACCGCTCGGTCAGGGCGTCGGCAACGCGGTCGGCATGGCCATGGCCGCCCGCCGCGAGCGCGGCCTGTTCAACCCCGAGGCCGGTCCGGGCGCCAGCCCCTTCGACCACCACATCTTCGCCTTCTGCTCCGACGGCGACGTCCAGGAGGGCGTGAGCCACGAGGCCAGCGCCCTGGCCGGGACCCAGCAGCTGGGCAACCTCATCATGATCTGGGACGACAACCGGATCTCCATCGAGGACGACACCCGCATCGCGCACTCCGAGGACGTGGCCGAGCGCTACCGCGCCTACGGCTGGCACGTGGAGGAGGTCGACTGGAGCGCCACCGGCGAGTACGTCGAGGACGTCGACGCCCTGTTCCAGGCGATCGTGCGCGGCAAGGCCGAGACCGAGCGTCCGACCTTCATCCGTCTGCGCACCGTCATCGGCTGGCCCGCGCCCAACAAGCAGAACACCGGCGCCATCCACGGCGCCGCCATCGGCGCCGACGAGATCTCCGCCACCAAGGCGATCCTCGGCCTTCCCGACGAGCCCTTCGCCGTCGAGGACGAGGTCCTCGAGCACACCCGCCGCGCCGTGGAGCGGGGCCGCGAGGCGCGCGCCGCGTGGGAGGTGGAGTTCAGGGCCTGGCACGAGAGCGCCGGTGAGCACGCCGCGCTGTTCGACCGCCTGGTCGAGAAGAGGCTGCCCGAGGGCTGGGAGAAGGAGGTGCCCTCCTTCGAGCCCAGCGAGAAGGGCATGGCCACCCGCAAGGCCAGCGGCGAGGTGCTCTCGGCCCTCGCGCCGCTGCTGCCCGAGCTGTGGGGCGGATCGGCCGACCTGGCGGGATCCAACAACACCACGCCCAAGGGTGCGCAGTCCTTCCTGCCCTTCGACCGCGCCAGCGAGATGTTCCCGGGCGGCCCCTACGGGCGCGTGCTGCACTTCGGTGTGCGCGAGCACGGTATGGGTTCGATCCTCAACGGCATGGCCCTGCACGGCCCCACCCGCCCCTACGGCGGCACGTTCCTGGTCTTCAGCGACTACATGCGCCCCGCCGTCCGGCTCGCCGCGATCATGCAGCTGCCGGTCACCTACGTGTGGACGCACGACTCCATCGGCCTGGGTGAGGACGGCCCCACCCACCAGCCGGTCGAGCACCTGTGGGCGCTGCGCGCCATCCACGGCCTGGACGTGATCCGTCCGGCCGACGCCAACGAGACCGCCGTGGTGTGGCGCTCCGTCATCGAGAACGGCGACCGTCCGTCCGCGCTGGCCCTGACCCGACAGAACCTGCCCGTCCTGGACCGCGACGAGTACGCCTCGGCGGAGGGCGCGGTCAGGGGCGGCTACGTCCTGGCCGAGGCCGACGGGGGCGCTCCGGAGGTCATCCTCATGGCCACCGGCAGCGAGGTGCAGATCGCCCTGGACGCCCGCAAGGCCCTCCAGGAGGCCGGTACCCCGACCCGCGTGGTCTCCATGACGTGCGTGGAGTGGTTCGAGCGCCAGAGCGAGGAGTACCGCGAGCAGGTGCTGCCCCCCTCCGTGCGCGCCCGCGTCTCGGTGGAGGCCGGGATCGCCATGGGCTGGCGCCAGTACGTCGGTGACGCCGGCGAGTCGGTGAGTCTGGAGCACTACGGCGCCTCCGCCCCGTACCAGGTCCTGTACGAGAAGTTCGGTTTCACCACCGAGGCCGTGGTCGAGGCGGCCCGCAAGAGCCTCGCCCGGGCCTCCGGCTGACCCCGACGGGCCCGCCGGACACCCCGGCGGGCCCGTCCTCCTTCGACGTGTGCGAGCAGGGGCGGGCACTCCGCCCCGAGGAAGGCGTGAGGAACCCATGAGCAACGCACTCCACGACCTGTCCCAGGCGGGCGTGTCCGTCTGGCTGGACGACATCAGCCGTGAGCGGCTGCGCTCCGGCAACCTGGCCGAGTTGATCTCGACCCGCAACGTGGTCGGCGTCACCTCCAACCCCACCATCTTCGACAAGGCGCTCGCCGAGGGCGACGCCTACGACCAGCAGGTCCACGAGCTGGCCGTGCGGGGCGTGACGGTGGAGGAGGCGGTCCGCATGATCACCGCCTACGACATCCGCTGGGCCGCGGACACGCTGCGTCCGGTCTACGACTCCACCGACCGCGTGGACGGCCGGGTCTCCCTGGAGGTGGACCCGCGCCTGGCCAACGACACCGAGCGCACGACCGCCGAGGCCAAGGCGCTGTGGTGGCTGGTGGACCGGCCCAACCTGATGGTCAAGATCCCGGCGACGGCCGCGGGCCTGCCCGCGATCACCCAGGCGCTGGGCCACGGCATCAGCGTCAACGTCACGCTGATCTTCTCCCTGGAGCGCTACCGCCAGGTGATGGACGCCTTCCTGGAGGGGATGGAGCTGGCCCGCACCAACGGCCACGACCTGTCCCGGATCCAGTCGGTGGCCTCCTTCTTCGTCAGCCGTGTGGACGCCGAGGTGGACAAGCGACTGAAGGAGATCGGCACCGACGAGGCCCTGGGGCTGCTGGGCCGGGCCGCTCTGGCCAACGCCCGCCTGGCCCACCAGGCCCACGAGGAGGTGTTCTCCTCCTCCGAGTGGAAGGCCCTGGAGGAGCACGGCGCCAAGCCGCAGCGGCCGCTGTGGGCCTCCACCGGCGTCAAGGACCCCTCCTACGAGGACACGATGTACGTCAGCCAGCTGGTGACCCGCGACACCGTGAACACGATGCCGCAGGCCACGCTGGACGCCGTCGCCGACCACGGCGAGATCACGGGCAACACCGTGCTGGGCACCTACGAGCAGGCCCACGCCGACTTCGCCGCGCTGGAGAACGCCGGGGTCAACCTGACCGACGTGTTCGCCGTGCTGGAGAACGAGGGCGTGGACAAGTTCGTCAAGTCCTGGGAGAGCTTCCTGGGCGCGGTGTCGGACCAGCTCGGCAAGCTCGCCTGAGCCGCCGCTCCACGACCGTGTCCGGGCGGGCAACGCCCGCCCCC
>NZ_ANAX01000310.1 GCF_000341065.1 Nocardiopsis halotolerans DSM 44410
ACTCTCGACAGGAAGACGGGATCCGTGAAAGAACCGGTGATGCCGGGAGCGGTACCCAACCCGCTCCGCAACGCCCTGGACCGCAGACTGCCCCGCATCGCCGGACCCAGCGTGCTGGTGCTGTTCGGCGTCACGGGCGACCTGGCCCGCAAGAAGCTCCTGCCCGCCATCTACGACCTCGCCAACCGGGGACTGCTGCCGCCGGGCTTCGGCCTGGTGGGTTTCGCCCGCCGCGACTGGGAGGACCAGGACTTCGCCGCCGAGGCCTACCATGCGGTGCGCGAGCACGCGCGCACCCCGTTCCGCGAGGACGTGTGGCGCCAGCTGAGCGAGGGGGTCCGGTTCGTCCAGGGTGAGCTGAACGACGACGACGCCTTCGACCGCCTGGCCCACTGCGTACGCGAGCTGGACTCCGCACGCGGTACCGGCGGCAACTACGCGTTCTACCTGTCCCTGCCGCCCAAGCTGTTCCCGACCGTGGTCACCCAGCTCAAGCGGTGCGGCCTGGCCGAGCCCGGCGAGGAGGAGACCGCCCGGGCCGGGGTGCGGCCGTGGCGGCGGGTGGTGATCGAGAAACCCTTCGGCCACGACCTGGAGAGCGCCCGGGAACTCAACGCGGTGGTGGACGACGTGTTCCCGCCGTCGTCGGTGTTCCGCATCGACCACTACCTGGGCAAGGAGACCGTCCAGAACATCCTGGCCCTGCGCTTCGCCAACACCCTCTTCGAGCCCCTGTGGAACCGCAGCTACGTGGACCACGTGCAGATCACCATGGCCGAGGACATCGGCGTGGGCGGGCGCGCGGGCTACTACGACGGCATCGGCGCGGCACGCGACGTCATCCAGAACCACCTCCTCCAGCTGCTGGCCCTCGTGGCGATGGAGGAACCCATCTCCTACAGCGCGGACGCGCTCCGCGCCGAGAAGGAGAAGGTCCTGGCGTCGGTGTCGCTGCCCGAGGACCTGGGCACGGGCACCGCGCGCGGACAGTACGCGGCGGGCTGGCAGGGCGGCGACGCTGTGCGCGGCTACCTGGAGGAGGAGGGCATCCCCTCCGACTCGGTGACCGAGACCTACGCGGCGCTGAAACTGTCGGTGGGCACCCGGCGCTGGGCGGGCGTGCCCTTCTACCTGCGCACCGGCAAGCGGCTGGGCCGCCGGGTGACGGAGGTGGCGCTGGTGTTCCAGGGCGCTCCCCAGCAGCTCTTCCCCCGCTCCGACGTCAGCGAGCTGGGGCAGAACGCCCTGGTACTGCGCATCCAGCCGGACGAGGGCGTGACCCTGCGCTTCGGCTCCAAGGTGCCGGGGGCCAGCATGGAGGTCCGCGACGTGAGTATGGACTTCGCCTACGGGCAGTCCTTCACCGAGGCCAGTCCCGAAGCCTACGAGCGGCTCATCCTGGACGTGCTCATCGGCGACCCGCCGCTGTTCCCGCGCCAGGAGGAGGTCGAACTGTCCTGGCGGATCCTGGACCCGGTCGAGGAGTACTGGGCGAAGGAGGGCCAGCCCGAGCAGTACGGCTCGGGCACCTGGGGCCCGCAGTCGGGCGAGAGGCTGCTCGCCAGGGACGGTCGCCAGTGGCGGCGCCCGTGACCAGACACGACCACGCCGGGAGGAACCGATGACGCTCTACCTGCCGCGCACCACGACCTCGCAGATCACCGAGGCGCTCATGGCCGAGCGGCTCAGTGTCGGCGGCGGTGCGATGAACATGGTGCTGACCCTGGTCATCGTCACCGACGAGGCCGACCACTACGACGCCGTGCGCGCCGCCACCGAGGCGGGCCGCGAGCACCCCTCGCGCGTGGTCGCGCTGATCCGGCGCGACCCGGATGCCGAACCGGCCATCGACGCCGAGATCCGCCGACCGGGCACCTCGGGTCCCGGCGAGGCGGTCCTGCTGCGGTTGTACGGACCGCTCGGCGAGCACGCCGACTCGGTGGTCACCCCGCTGCTGGTGCCCGACGCGCCGGTGGTGGTGTGGTGGCCGGGCGTGGGCCCGGTCAACCCGGCCGACGACCCGATCGGCCGCCTGGCCCAGCGGCGGATCACCGACGCGCTGCGCGCACCGGACCCGGTGCGCGACCTCGTGGAGCGGATGGCCCACTACCGCCCGGGTGACACGGACCTGACCTGGACCCGGCTGACACCGTGGCGCTCGCTGCTGGCCAGCGCCATGGACCAGCCCTGCGGATGGGTGACCTCGGCCAGCGTGACGGCCGAGTCGCACTACCCGAGCGCCGAACTGCTGGCGGCGTGGATGTCGGACCGGTTGGACGTGCCGGTGACGCGTGAGACCTCGCACGGTCCCGGCCTGACCGAGGCCCGTCTGACCACCGACCAGGGGGACATCGTGATCTCCCGGGTGGACGGTCGGGTGGCCACGCTGTCGAGGTTCGGACAGCCCGACCAGACGGTGGCGCTGCCACGGCGCTCCGCCTCCGGGGCCCTGGCCGAGGAGCTGCGCCGTCTGGACCCCGACGAGATCTACGAGAGCGCGGCCCGGCATCTGGGGCCGCTGCTCTCGGGAAGCGGAGCATGAGGATGAGCGAACCGGAGATCCTCCGCCACGCCGACGCGGGGGCGCTGGCCGACAGCGTCGCGCTGAAGCTGGTGAACATGATCGTCCAGGCCGAGTCGGACAGGCGCGACTTCCACCTGGTGCTGACCGGCGGCGGGATCGGGATCCGCTCCCTGGAGGCTGTGCGCGACCACGCCAAGGAGGCCGGGATCAGCTGGTCCCACGTGCACCTGTGGTGGGGTGACGAGCGGTTCCTGCCGGAACGGGACCCCGAGCGCAACGAGACCCAGGCGTGCGAGGCGCTGATCGACGCGGTCGCGATCCCGTCCGACAACGTGCACCCGATGCCCGCCTCCAACGGGTTGGACGGCGACCACGTCGGGCACGCCGCCACCCGGTACGGCCGGGAGCTGGCGGTGGCCGCACGAGCGCGGGGGCCGGTGCCCGAATTCGACGTGTGCCTGTTGGGCGTGGGCCCGGACGCGCACGTGGCCTCGCTGTTCCCGGGACTGCCCGGGGTGCGCGAGGACGAGGCGTCGGTGGCCGCGGTGCACGACTCGCCCAAGCCCCCGCCCCAGCGGATCACGCTGACCCTGCCGTCGATCCGAGCGGCGCGCCAGGTGTGGGTGCTGGCCTCGGGTGAGGGCAAGGCCGAGGCCGTGCGTCTGGGACTGGCCGGGGGCAGCGTGGACGAGGCCCCCGTGGCCGGTGCGCGCGGCGCGGAGCGGACCGTGTTCTGGGTGGACGAGGCGGCGGCCTCCAAGCTGTAGGACCGCGGGGAACGCTGGGGAGCCCCCGGTCGGACGGTGTGTCCGGCCGGGGGCTCCGGCGTCTCGGGGCGGTCCGGGCGTCCACGGGGTTCCCTTCCGGGGGCGTCAGTCCGATGCGTCCGGGCGGTCCGGCCACGGTCACCGTCCCCGTGCTCCGTGGGCCCATGCGCGGCCGCCCCGGTCCGCCCCGAGGCGAGCACACCGGTTCTCCGGTCCCTCGCCACCCGTGGTCGCCGCTCACCCGGAGCCGTCGGCCCGTGTCAGGGTCCCGGCGGGCTACGTGCTCGGCGGACACGACAGTCCCGCGGGCGGAACCGCTCCGGTGAGCAGGTAGGCGTCCACCGCGTCGTCCACGCACGGGCTCCTGCCCCAGCCGTAGACGGTGTGCCCGCCGCCCTCGTAGGTGACCAGGGTGGCGGTCTCCAGGCGCTCGGCCGCCTCCCTGGCCCAGGGGTAGGGGACCGCGGGGTCGCCGACGGTGCCCACGACCACGATCGGGGGCGCGTCAGGAGCGGTGACGTCGGCGGGCGCCTCCTCGGTCTCGGGCCAGTAGGCGCACGGCAGCTGGTCCCACACCGGGCCGGGGCCGAATAGCGGGGAGACGTCGGCGGCCTCGTCGGCGGCGTCGCGGTAGGCCACCACGTCCTCCGGGTCGGTGCGGTCGGCGCACCTGACGGCCGTGAACGCGGCGCCCGGGTCCTGATGCCCCGTCCCGGGCTCGGCCCCGGCGGCCTCCGCCTCCGCCGCGTACCGGCCGAACGTGTCGTCGTACAGCCGTCCGAGATGGCGCTCGGTCCCTTGGGCGTCGTCCTCGGCGAGCGCGGTGAGCGCGTCGGCGAGGTGGTCCCAGCTGGTCTCCCGGTACAGCGCCATGTCGACCATGGTGAGCAGCGTCCGGCCGTCCACCGGGATCCCCTCGGCCCGCTCCGGGTTCCGGTCGAGCCGCTCCAGGAGTTCGGCCATCCGGACGTCGGCCTCGCTGGCGGGCCCCGAGCCCCCGGAACCCCTGCCGCGGTCCGCCCCCGCGAAGGGACACGCGTCGACCTCGGCGACGCAGTCGGCCAGGAACGTCTCCCAGGCGTGCTGGAACGCGGCGACCTGGTCGACGGCGGCCTCCGCGTTGGACGTTCCGGTCGCCACGGCGCCGTCCATCACCAGTGTCCGGGTGTGCTCGGGATACATGTGGGCGTACAGGGCGCCGATCCGCGCGCCGTAGGAGTAGCCGACGAAGTTCAGCCGCTCCTCCCCCAGGGCGTCGCGGACGATGTCGAGGTCACGGGCGACGTTGACGGTACCGATGTGGGCCAGGAACTCCCTCCCCACCCGCTCCTCGCACGCGCGGGCGTACGCGCGGGCCGCGTCCGCCAGGGGCTGGAGCCGGGCTGCGTCCAGGTCGCCGGGGTCGGTCCCGGCCACGCTCCGTTGGGCGTCGAACAGGGCGTACCGGTCACCGCAGGCGAAGCCCCCGCTCCGGCCGACCCCGCGCGGGTCGAAGGAGACCAGGTCGAAGGCGGCGCGGACGTCGTCTCCGAACAGGGGTGAGGCCAGGGCCCGCACGCCCGAGGCGCCGGGTCCGCCCGGGTTGACGACCAGGGAGCCCCGGTGTTCCTCCGGCGGGCCGCTGGCGGGCGCGCGGACCAGGGCGATGTCGAGGGTCCCGCCGCCGGGTGCGTCGTGGTCCAGAGGGACGGTGACCGTGCCGCACTCCAGGTCCTCCAGCCACGCGCGGTCGGCCTCCCGGTCGGCCGTGATCTCCTCCTCGTCGTGGCAGGGACTCCAGGAGACCTCCTGGCCGTGGAAGGGACCGTCCGCGGGTGAGCAGCCCGCGGCCAGCGCCACCGCCATGAGCCCACCGAATCCGGTGGCGCGCACTCCGTGTCGCACCGCTGGCTCCGTTCCCACGACGCTTGCCTGCCCCTCCCATCCTCACCGCAAAGGTGCCCCGGGGATCGTGGCGCGAGCCTGTGAACAGGCAAAAAGTCGGTCTTGTCGTGAGTGGACCCGTCGTGGGCGGTGATGCGCCGCACCGGCGGCGTCGGACCGGCTAGAGCTGGCTGACGTCGGTGTCGAACAGCTCTGGCAGGGCGCCGGGGGAGGCGACCACCACCACGGGGCGCAGGGGGTCACCGAAGGCGAGGCGTTCGGGTTCCTCCCGCCGGGAGGGCTCGGCGTGGGCGATCCAGTCCACCAGTTCGACCGCGCGGCTGACGTCCCCGCCCGGCCGGGTCAGGGCGACCACCGTCCCCGCCACGTCGCACCGCGTGTTGAGGTGCACGGTGGCGGCGAACACGCTCTGCGCCCACGCGCCCCGGCCCACCTCGCGAGCCTCCCCGCCCGGAACGCGGCGCCTGAGCCACCCGGGCGCGGTCAGACCCACCGCACGGTCGTCGAAGGTGAGGACCAGGCTGGGCCGTTCCTGGGCGGTCAGGCACTCCTCGGGATCGGTGAGGGAGGCGTCCATCCACACCCCGACCGGGCCGCTGGCCGCGCGGGTGAGGGCGGCGCGGGCGGCGTCGAGCAGGCCGGTGTCCACCTGGGAGCGGGCCGGTCGACACACGCTTCCCGTCAGGGGTCCGCGCAGCGGCGCGTACCCGGGCAGGACCAGCGGCCAGTCCACGCTGGCGCGGCCCCGCAGGGGCAGTACGCCGTGGGTCAGGCAGACCACGGTCCGCCTGCGCGCCAGCTGGTAGGTGGCGCAGGCGCCCGTCCGACGGGCGGCCAGGGCCAGACCCAGGCTCATCGCCTTGGTTCCGGTCGTGATGTCGGCGATGACCGGGGGCGGCGGGTCGGCGTCCTGTTCGCGGACGATCCAGTCGTGGGCGACGGAGGCGACCGCGTCGGCGTCGGAGCCGTCCACGGGGTCGGGGGTGAAGCGGACGCGGTCGCGGTACCCGGCTTCCTTGAGGAGGGCGGCGTCGGCGGGCGGGGAACCGGGGTGCTCGGCGGCGTGCAGGGTACGGGCGGCGGACTCGCGCATGCGGTCGCGCACGCTCTGCCGGGAGGGCAGGACCAGGGTGCGGGCGGGGCGGTGGGCGTGCACGGCCGTGAGGGTGCCCAGGCGGCTCCCGCCCAGGGAGGTGACCAGGACGGGAGCGTCGTCAGGCTCGGGGTGGCGCGCGGGCGGCGGGGGTTCGTCGGGGTGTGGGTCGGCGGCGCGGGGAACGGGGTCCGCGGCGACCGGGCGCTGGGCGGTCAGCCCGGGGAAGAAGGCCCCGCGGATGTCCTCGAAGGACGTCAGCCGGGACAGCAGGTCGTTGAGGTTCCACACGTGCACGTTGCGCGCGGTCAGCGCGGGATTGTAGGCGGTGACGCGTTCGCGCAGCCCGGGGACGGCGGGGCCGGAGTAGACGAACAGGACCTGGACGGCCGCGCCGAACACGCGGCGCGCCTTGGCGACGGTCCATCCCGCACGGGCGACGACGTCGTCGGGGCGGGTCTTGGCCTCCACGCACAGCACGCGGTGGCGGTGGCGCACGACGGCGTCGAAGTCGGCGATGGAGCCGTCGGGATGGCGCGGGTCGGCGACCTGACGGGCTCCGACGACCTCGGTGTCGGGTTGGCGGCGCGTGTGGCGCAGCAGGTGGGACAGGACGCGCCCCTCGGCGACGACGCCGCGCCGTACGGCCGGTGACAGGTCGGGGAAGCGGGCGTGGAGGGCCTGCTGTCCTCCCTGGACGAAGAGGCGGACGGGTTCGGGGTCGCGGTCCTCCAGCCAGTGGGCGCCGTGGATCCCGGCGAGGGTGCGCAGGTCGACGCCGTCGATGTTCAGGGCGAGTCCCGGATCGGAGCCGTCGGCGGTGCGCAGGCGGTCGTGGACGGCGTCCAGGTAGTGGCGCCAGCGGAGGGCGTGGGGGTGGCGGTCCGGGGGCAGGGCGCGTTCGTGCAGCAGTGCCGCGGCCACGCTCATCACCTTGGTTCCGCCCGTGTAGTCCAGGAACCAGGGTTCGCCGCCGTTGGCTCGGTGCAGGGCGGCCAGGGTGTCGGTGACCGGGCCGAAGTCGTGCGGGTCGGGTCCCACGCTCACCACCCGCACCGATTCGGGGGCGGCCAGTCGCTCCACCGCGGCGGCGACGCGCAGCGCCAGCGGCCGGGTCCCGTCGCTGGCCACCAGGGCCAGGTGGTCGGCGGGGAGGGTGAGCGAGGACAGCAGCGCGGGGGTGGGGTTCTGTCCGACGAGCACGACGGCGGCGCGGGGACTGTCCACGGTGTCCTTTTCCGGAGGAGGGGCGGTGGCGACAACGCTACTGCCGCGGCGCGCCGTTCCTCCAGAGTTCGGGGCACTCCGCCGGGGCCGGGGCCTCCGTTCACGAACAGCCCTGGTGCGGTAACCGGAATGGGGCACCGGCCCACTTCACAGGTCTCTCGTGTCACACCGGCAACGGATCAGGTCAGCCCTGGGGGGTGTTGTTCTGGATGCTTTCGTCCCTGTCGGCGCAGCCGACACCCCGCGCGCGGCGCGGCCCGGTTGGCCGTGCGGTCGTCACCGGCGCGGCGGGAGGCGGTCCGTGGGCCGTGGGCACGGAACGGTCCAAAGAACACGGCCTAGGCGCTCACCGCCTCCCCCTCGGCCACGGTCTCGGCGCCCTGCGCGCGAGCGATGCCCCGGGCCAGGGAGTCCCTGACCGCGAAGGAGCGGCAGGCGGTCACCACTCCCCTGCCGTCGCGCACGAGGTCGGAGGGAACGAGCAGGTCCCGGCGTTCGGGGTGGGCGGAGACGACCACGGAGGAGACGATGAACCACACCCCCTCCTGCGGTTCGGGGAGGTTGGCCCGGGTGCGCCGTTCGGCCACCAGCGGAACCCCGGCGACCTCCAGTCCCACCGGAACGCGAACGGCCTCCACCCGGGCCGGTCGGGTCGACTTGGGCCAGCGCCGGATGACACGCGACCTCTCGTCCACGACTGTCACCACATGCGGCGTCAGGTTGACCACCCGCATCCGGCGACCTCCGTTCCTCTCGCCTCTCCCGTGGGCCGGGCTGACCACCGGGTCCGGCCTCGCCGTGACCCTCACCGCAGTCTCTCGGACACAGCCAGCGCCCCTCGGGGAGACATGCCGCACCGGAAAACCCGAAAAGGCTGATGCCCTTGTTACGGATGTCCATTTTCAGGCCATCTTTATGGCTTTATGTGATTTGCTTGTCCGAGAATTGACATTTCCACCACAGTGAACCTATTGTGAGAAACGACCTCCCGTTGACGCGGGGGTGTCACCTGAGGTCTCACGTCTCTCGCACACGCGCTTTCCCGGAGGGCTGGGGAAGCGTCCCGGCCCCGGACCACCGGGGAGAAGAGTTCGTGAGCACGCACCACTGCTCCGCCTGGGAGTTGTTCGGCTCGACCGCCTTCCTGCGCGTCTTCACGCGCGTCCTGGGGTGCGGGCCCTGCTCCGCGGACGGAACCGCGCAGGGCTGCTCGGGTCACTCCGAACAGTTCTGCGACTACGTCGACCTGTGCGCCGAGCACTGCCCGTGCCCGGTGCACGAAGGCGATCCCGAGAGCGTGATCGCCGTGCGCATGCGCCGCGCCGTGCCCGACGGCACCGCCGTGGACCGCACCGCCGCGCACCGGTTGCGCGACGCCCTGGACGACGTGCGCCGGGACCGTTCCTACAAGAACCTGCGCCGCGTCTACCCGCAGACCGCCGCCAACGGCCAGGTGCGCTGCGCGTTCTCCGAGCGGCCGCGCCGCTGGGCGCAGCGCCGCGACGTGGCCAGGGTCGCCACGGACGTGGTCGACCAGGAGGCGCTGGCCATGCTGGTGCTCACCGCCGGCTGGGGCAACCCCGCCGCCGACCTGCCCGAGGACATCCACCCGGGCGAGACGGTCTCCTTCACCGAGGACGGCAGCGCCGTACCCGTCGCCGACCTGCGCGGACGCGCCCTGACCGCGGTCAAGGAACCGCCCATGGTCTCCACCGCCACCGGCGACTACCTGCTGCGCAAGCTGGCCGAACTGGCCGCCGGCCGCGACGCCGACCCCGGCCGCACCCCCGACCAGCGGCGCCGTCTCCTGCTGCGCCGACTGCTGCCCGGCATGGACGGCGAGGACGTCGCCCGCAGGCTCACCGGCGTCCTGGGCCGGATGGCGGTGAGCATGCCAGCCCACTTCCGGTTGGTGCAGCAGGCGCGCGGACGCGCGCGCAGCGCCCCCTACGCCCCGGTTCCCGACTCCCCCGTCCCCGAAGCCGAAGCCGAACGGGACCCCTCCGAGCGGCGCGAGGTACTGGGCTCGCGGGAGCGCGCCTGGCTGGAGCGGACCGCCGTGGAGCTGGCGGCCCGGGCCCAGGACTCGCGGGCCGACTTCGACGCCGATCCCCAGGGCGCGCTCGACACCCTGCTGTGCGCGCTGCTGGACGGGGGCGAGCCCGTCCCCGCACTGTGGGCGCGTGCCCAGGAGGACCCCGACCTGCGCGCGGACCTGCTGGAGGCGCTGGCCGAGACCATCGACGGCCGCCGGGCGCTCCCTCCGGAGCGGTGACCCGCCGGGGGCGGCCCCGGTCACCCTCCCCGGAGCCCTCCGGCGTCGCGGAACCGGGAGGTCAACGGGGGCAGCACCGGGTACTCGGCGAACTCGCGCAGGGACATGACCGCGGTCGCCTCCCAGGGCAGGCGGCCGCGCCACCGGCTGGCCAGGCACACGTCCACCGCCTGGTCGACCTCCCGCCACCGTTCCGGGGTGGGGCGGCCCGGCAGGCGTCTACCCGCCAGGGCGGTGCCGAACGCGTCCAGGAACCCCCGGACCCGGTCGTCCCCGGCCCGTGTGACCCCGGCACCGGGGTCCAGGGACAGCGCACGGGCGCGCCGGTCCACCAGGTACAGCTCCGGACGCAGGTGGACGCTGCCCATTCCCAGCGACTTGCCCATGCCGATCTTGTGGGCGTGTTCGGGATCGGCGGGGTCTCCCCCGTCCACGGGGTTGTCCAGCAGCAGGGCTCGCAGCAGCGCACCGAGTTCGCCGTCGGTGAGGTTGGTGAAGGTGATGCGGGAGCGGAAGGTGAGGCCATCGCGGAGGGGGACGATGTCGCGCTGGGTGTCGCGGGGCGGTTCGGCGCCCATGCCCGGTGGCAGCACCGTCAGCCCCAGTTCCTCCTGGGCCCGCGCGTCGTAGCGGACGGGGCTTCCCAGGTCGGCTCGGTGCCGGTGCAGGTACGTCTTGTACCCGCTCAGGCGCACCCGGCCCTCGTGCGACCACGTGATGATGTCGGACCGGTCCCCGGGGTCGGGTCCCTGGACCAGGTAGTTGGCGAAGCAGCCGCGCTGGGGTGAGAGGAGCTGGACGCGCAGGGCCGCGCCGTCGGGGTAGTCGGGGTCGGGGTCGGTGCTCAGCGCGCCGCCGAAGGACACCCGCCCCTTGGACGCCCTCGCCTCGCCCTCGAAGGTGTCGGTGTCGCCGAACAGGGCGCGGCACACGTCCACGGTGCGGCCCGCCCGCGCCTCCCGGTCGGGGTCCCCGTGCTGGGGTCCCAGGACGGGTGCGGGCAGGGCGCGGCGGATCGGGTTGTCGTCGCTGACGGCGATGCGGTAGCCGCCGGAGCGGCCGAAGGAGACGACCTCACCGGAGGGGTCGAGGTCGAACCAGACCGGTTCGAGGCCGCGGCGGGGCAGGCCTCCGCCGCTGGCCCCGGCGACNTCACGCCCGGGATCGGCCGGGCCGGTGCCGAGGGTGTCGGGGAAGGCCGCGCGCTGGTAGCCGGTGACCTGTTCGGCCGACTCGAACAGCTCGACCATGGCGTCCGGGACGCGCAGACTCCCGCCCAGGTCGTGGGGCCGGGGGAAGAGGTAGGCGTTGCGGCGCCCGCCCGCGGCGACCCCGGTCAGGACCACCAGGGACCGCACCATCCCTCCCCCGCCCAGGCCGGGCGCGCCGTGGGAGTCCAGCCAGGCCCGGGCCTCCCGCTCGGTGGGCGCGACCGCGGCCACGGCCCGCTCCCCGGGCAGGTGGACGGCGTACACCCACCGGTACTGGAGGTGCCCGTGCTGTTCGTGTGTGGTGGGAACGTAGGTGTTGCTCCGGGGCGGATCGGGAAAGTGGTCGACCCCGAAGTCCCAGGTGCGCAGGCTCTCTCGCAGGACCGCGAAGGACACCTTGAGCGCCTGGCCCGGTTCACCCGACAAGGCGGTGGCGGGTACCTCGACCACGTACCAGCGCCCGTCGCGCGGCGAGTGGAACAGGAACCCCTGTCTGGTGCGCAGCCCGGCCCGGCGCCTGCGGTAGTGGGAGTGCTGGTGGGCCATGACCCTCCGGGCACGGGTGGACAGGGCGCTCTCGGCGCTGTCGGGGTCGATGCGCACGGGCGCGCGGAAGAACAGCATAGGCGTGTTGACCGGTCCGGTCTCGCCGCTGGTGAGCATGCGCACGGTGTTGCGGACCAGACCGCGCAGGGTCGAACCGGGGATGGCGGGCAGGTGGCGGTCACCGTGGGGGAAACGGATGGAGGAGCCCACCCGTCCGCGTTCGAGGGTCTGCCCGACGAAGGTGGGGGTGAGCGTGGTCAGGGTCAGGTCGATCCACCCCGAACGGGTGCCCTCCACCGTGCGGTCGTGGCTGCGCAGCAGGTCGTCGGTGGAGTGGCCGTGGTGCAGGTCGGAGGCGGGCATGGGGGCGTCGGCGAGCCGTACCAGCCCGNNAGCCCGTAGGGAGCGGTGGCGGCGGCCCGGCGCGCGGGGGCGTGCTCCCGCGGGGTGCGGTCCCGCGTCATCGGTGTCCCCTCCCCCCGATCTCGTCGCCGGTGCCCACGTCGAACTCCGGCCCGGTCGGTTTGGTGCCGGTGCGCATCCCGGTGAGGCGGTGGAAGGCCACCCCCACCGCGCCGGTGCCCGGATCGCTGGCCCAGTACTCGCGCACGGTCAGCCAGGTGCCCGTGCTCTCCAGGGCGGTCCCGCCGCCGGGGGCGGGGCGGGTGCGGCCCGAGAAGTCGGCCCACGCCACCGGGAGCACCGCCCGGGTTCCGGAGGGTTCCCGGGTCACCGCGAGGGGCGCCTCCCCGTCCAGGGTGCGGCTGTGCGCGGGGCCGTTCCAGCCCTGGAGGAGGAAGGAGCGGTCGCGCGGACGCAGCCACTCCGGGAGGTCCCCGGGCGCGTCCGCGCTGATCCAGCCGGCGGCGGCGCCCTCACCGAGCCGGATCTGCGCGTGCGGGCCGAACACCAGGACCTCCAGCACCCTCCAGCGGTCGGTGCCCGGGTCCAGAGGCGGAGCCGACAGGTCGGCGGTGGGCGGCTGGTCCGAGCGGCGCCACCGCGCTCCCGGACAGGCGCCGGTGACGCGGCCGTCGCCGAGCTCGGCGAGCAGCCACTGGGGNGACGTCCCCCGTGCCCGTGTCGAGCAGGCGGCAGCGGGTGCCGTGGACGAAGACGTCGGCGAGGACGTCGTCGATCTGACCGTCGCCCAGGCGGTGGACGGCCAGGCCGTGCGGACGCGGGGACCGGTGGTTCAACGTGACTCCTTCCTCGTACCGTCGCGGGTGAGCGCGCCGTGCAGTGCGGCCAGCCAGCCGCGCGCGGTGGCCGCCTCGGCGCTGTCGGGCTCGAACACCGCGGTGATCAGGTCCACCGTCTCCGGTGGCCCGCCGTCCCCCGGATGGGTGGTCAGGTGGGCCCGGGTCGCGGTCAGGCGGCCGTTTCCGCCTCCCGTACCCGCCCCGAGGGCGTCGAAGGGCACCGTGGCCAGCTCCCGTACGAGGAGGGTGAGCAGGCCGCGGACGGCGTCGTCGGGTCCGCGCACGTCCACGACCACGTCGGCGCTGCCGCCGCAGTGCAGGTCGGTGGTGAACAGGCGGCCGTCGACGGCGTCGCCGAAGAGGGGGTCCACGGTCAGCCGGGTGGTGGTCAGGGGCGCCCCGCCGGTGACCACCGGCGTGGCGCGCAACCGGATCCGGGAGGAGCGCGGACGGCCGCGACGGTCGGCGTCGGCGCCCCACCAGCGGCCGTGCCAGTCCCGCCAGTGGCCGGGGGCGGCCCCCAGGTGTTCGGCCGCGTCCCGGGCCAGGCGTCCTCCGATCCTCTTGAACAGGGCGAACAGCGCGGTGTCGCCGAGGACCGGGGCGAGGTGGACGGTGGCCTTGTCCGGGTCGGTGACGACGGGGCGCTGGCGGTGGGCCCGGTCCACCTCGCCGAGGCGTTCGGGAACGGGGACGTCGCCGACCATCAGCGGCCCCGGACGGGGCTCGTCCGAAGGCGGCCCGAGGGGATCGGGCCGTTCGGCGACGGCCAGGGTCAGGTGGAGTTCGGCGCGGTGACGGCGGTCGGGCCGTGCCGCGCGTGCGCTCAGGTGGGCGGCGGTGGCCGCCCGGCCGCGTGCGCGCAGGCACTCGGTCAGGGCGGTGGCCAGGTCGGCGGGTGCGTCGGCGAGCGCGTCGGCGCCCTCCGACCAGCGCTGGCCCCAGGAGCGGGCGTGGTAGGCGAACCAGTCGCGCTCGTCGGTGAGGTCGTGGCGGCGCACCGCCCAGTGGGTGGCGCGGACGGCGCCGTGGCCGCGGCCGGTACGCCCTCCGACTCGGATGCCCGGGCCGGGGCCCTCCGGTCCGTGCAGGCCCTCGCAGGCCAGGAGCAGCAGGGTGAGCAGGCGGGCCTCGTCGGCGGGCGCGGGGACGCGCAGGCGCAGGAACGCGGTGAGGACGGTGCCCGCGGGCAGGACCTCCCACCGCCACACGCGGCCCGGTTGGACGG
>NZ_ANAX01000311.1 GCF_000341065.1 Nocardiopsis halotolerans DSM 44410
GCGACCGTGGTGCCCTCGGGGAGTTCGGCGAGGGCGTCGTCCACGTCCAGGGCGCTCGTCGCGGACGCCTCCCGTCCGGTGTACGGCTCCGCCGAGCCCATGAGCTCGCGGACACCGTCGGGATCGCCGGTGCGGGCGGCGAGTTCGTGTCGCAGCAGTCCGGCCAGGGTGGTGGCGCGCAGGCGGGGCACACCGGTGGCCGGATCGCGGTCCACGTGCAGGTCCACGTCGCTCTCGGCGGCGTGGCGGGGCGTGGCCCGGGCGGCGCCGACGTGGGTGTCGGAGAGCAGGCACAGCCGGAGGGTGATCTCCCAGAGCAGCCCGGGCCCGGCCGCTCCGCCGCTCACCCGGGGCCTCCCCCGGCGGTGCGGTCCCCCTCGGTGCCGAGCACGCGTGCGGCTTCGGCCAGCCAGGAGGAGACCAGGAGCAGGGTGAGGCGGGCGGCGGCACGGTGCTCCCAGTCCCGGGCGTGGTCGGAGAGACCGCCGGGACACTCACCGGGCGGCAGTCCGTCCGGCAGGGAGAGGTCCACGGCGGCGATCGCCCGGGCGTAGGCGGGACTGTGCCCGGGATCGGGGCGGTTGTCGCGCCACCACGCGGCGGTGTCGCCGGACACGCGCCCCAGCCAGGACTGGACGGTGACGGTACGGGCACGGCCGGGGCGGGCCAGGCGCGCCCGGGCCAGGGCGCGTACGGCGCGGTCGTGCAGGGGTTTGTGGGCTCCGGTGGCACCCGTGTGCTCGGGCGGGCGCCCCGAGACGGCGCGACCGAGGGCGGACAGGGCGTCCCCGGGGGTGTGGTGGGGATGGGCGACGACCTCGCGCAGACGGCCCAGCAGGCTGGGGGTGAGCGGGCCGAGCCAGCGGGCGGAGGCCCGTACCAGGGCGCGGGCGTGGTCGCGGACGGGCTGGGCGGCGGCGTTCCACAGGAGCGCGTCGTGGAGGTCGCGCGGTTGGCCTTCCGGGAGCGGGAACGGGAACGGCACGTCGGGTACGGCACGGCCGTCGGGAAGGGCGACGGTGCCCGGTGGCCGACCGGCGAGGGGGACGGCCACCGGTGCGAGGGGCTCGGGGCCGGGAGGGGGCGGGGACAGCAGGGTGAACTGGCCGTGGCCGTCCACGACCCGTTCGCCCAGGGGGTGGGCCTCGAGGTCGCGGACCCGCGCGGTGTCCAGATCGCGGTCCAGGCGCAGGCGGACCACCGCGCCGGGGCTGGCGGCCCAGCGCTGGGCCATGGGGCCGTGGTAGCCGCGGTGGTAGGCGCCCACGAGTTCGGCCTCGACGTGGCTGGCGAGGACGTGCGCGCGGGTGTCGGGCAGGCGCTGGTCCAGGAGGTCGAGCACGGCGGGCACCAGGTCCCCGGGGCGGGCCTGGCCGTCGGCGCCGACCAGCAGCGCCGGGGAGAGCAGGAGCAGGTCGACGGGGGTTCCGGCCGCCCAGGAGCGGGCGCCCGTGGGTTCGACCCGGTCCGGGTACAGGAGCCGGTCGGGGTCGGCGGGGGGCACACGGACGCCGCCG
>NZ_ANAX01000312.1 GCF_000341065.1 Nocardiopsis halotolerans DSM 44410
AGGGTGCCGTCGGCCTCGGCCAGGAATGCGGCGACGCGTTCGGCGAGCTTCCGGAGGGAGTCGGGGTCGGGGGCGCGCAGCTGCCAGCGGGCCTCGAAGACCTGGCCGGGGTCGATGCTGGTGGTGAGGAAGGGGACGCCGCGAGGGGTGTCGCCGGTGCGGGGGCGGCCGAGGTACTGCTCGGCGGTGGTGCGCACGGCGGCGCGCAGGGAGCGGTCCGTGGTGAGGGGATCGCGGACCGCCTTGTAGGGCGTGGCGGGGTCGGTGGGGCCGAAGACGTCGACGGTGGTGTCGCCGTCCTTGCCGGGGGTGTAGAGGTGGGCGGGGGCGGGATGTGCGGCCCCGGCTTCCAGGAGGGGGCGGGCGGGGGCGAAACGGACCCGCTCGCCCCGGGCCACCCAGTCGTGGAGTTCGCGTTCGCGGCCCGCGCGCCGGAGCGCGGCGGCGAGCATCCCGCGCTGGGCACGACCGCTGATGCCGTGCTCGGAGTCGGTCCGCAGGGGGTCGAAGGAGGTGCGTACCGCCAGGGTGTCGGTGAGGACGTAGCGCAGCGCCAGGTAGCCGCTCACCATGTCGGGTCCCATGCGCGCGTCCCCCTCCTTCCGCCGGTGTCCGCCGAACCGGCCTCGGCGGTCACGGGTCCCCTCCCGTGTCCTCGTGCGTCCGGAGACCGTCCGGTACCGCGTCCGCGCGTACGGAGTGCTCGGAGCAGCCGGAACGCGGCCCGGGCCCCGATACCACCGCGCCCGTGCGCGCGGGGCAGTCGATGTGAAAATTATTCATATCCCTGGAGCGGCGGCGCATTCCCGCGGGCGGGCACCGCCTTCCGACGCCCGGGCCGCCGGAGGGGTCTCCGTTCACGCGAACACGCCTTCTCGGTCCCCGCCGGGGGGCGAGGCCAGGCTCAGGGTCACCGCGTGCGGGTCGGTCCCCCCGGGGCCGGCCAGGCGCACGTCCACCCGGCCCCGGCCGCGTGTGCCCCGCAGCCCGATCCGGGTGGTGGCCAGGCAGGCACGGGCCAGCAGCCGCCAGTGCTCCTCGTTCGGCGGGCTCGCCCAGGTCAGCGCGGCGGTGAGGGTCAGCCCCGGCAGGAGCACCCGGTGCGTGCGCAGACGGCCCGGCTCGGGGGCGCCTTCCGGACCGATCTCGATGCCCGACTCCAGGGTCGTGTAGGCGTCGGTGACCGCGCGGCGCAGGGTGGAGCGCATCGGTTCGGCGCGACCGGCGAGCGCGCGGGCGACCGCGGCGCGCACCCCGTCGCCCAGGACGGCGTGGCCCACCCGCAGCATGCGGTCCGCGCCGTGGGAGTGTGCCTGCCCGAAGACCTCGTCGCGCGCCCCGGCCAGTCCGGGCGCGACCACCAGTGCGTCGTCCGCGCCGTCGCGCAGCCGTGCGGCGAGGCGGTGGCGGGGCAGATGGGGAAGGCCGTGCTCGTCGGTGACCACGTCGGTGTCGGCGCCCGTACCGTCCGCGCTGGCTCCGACGAACAGCGCCGGGGAGGCCAGGTGCACGACGACGCGGTCCGGGCGGCTCATCGTGGTGCACCTCCCCGACGAGCCGCCCGGACAGGTGGGCNTTGGGGCCGGTGGGGTTCGAGGGCCGCCGCCAGGCCGGGATCCAGGTGCAGGTTCATCACCTCGATCGCGTCGAGCAGCGCACCGGGTGTCCAGTCCCGGGGCAGGTCGACGGGGGTCCCGGTCGCACGTGCGCGGCGGACGAGTTCGGGTCCGGGGTCGGTGCCCGACTCCAGCAGGGGGACCAGGGCGGAGACCAGCCAGCCCCGGTGGCGGGTGCCGCCGTCGGCGAGCAGACTGCCCGGGGCGGACGCGGACAGGTACCGGTCCAGGAAACCGGTGAACTCCGATCCGGTCAGCGGCAGTCCGGTCCTCGGTACGGGCGCCTGGCGCGCCTGGTCGAGACGGCGCAGCACCCGCCCGACACCGTCGAAACGCGTCGTCCAGGCCACGGCGTGCTCATCCGTCGCTCCGGGGTCGTCCTCCAGGATCCGGACCCGGTGCTGCTTGGCGCTCCGGCACATCGCCTCGCACAGGTCGTAGCCCAGGGACAGGGGCGCGCCGACCGGCTGCACGGCCACCCCCGCCCCGACCGTCGGTACGAACGTGGTGTGCGTGCCCCCGTCGGGCGCGGTGACGACGCGCCCGCCGCCGGGGCGGTCGCCATGGGCCTCGGCGAGCGCGCGGTGTAGCCCCACCCGGGGGTCCCGGGGGTCTTCGACGCGTTCGGGGTCGGCGTCCAGCCAGTCGAGCGCGTAGCGCACCAGGCTCAGGGCGAGCCGGGCGTCGCACAGGACGGTCAGGTCGTCCCCGGCGACCACGATGGGGCGTACCGGCACGGCCACGGGTCCCTGCGGCGCGTGGTGGAGGGTGACCGGCCCGGAGGTGCCCGCACCGGGGATGACGGGGCGCCGCGCGGGCCCGGCGTGGACGGTGGCCGCCACCGCGCGCACCAGGACGCGGGCCAGCCCCTCGGTGAGCCCGGCGATGCGGGTGGACAGGCGGCGCTGGGCGAACGCGCCCGAGCCGGGCACCCCCGGATCCCCCGCGCGTTCGCGGTAGTCGCCCAGGAGGACGCCGAGGCCGTTCACGTCGATGTGGACGACCGCGACGCGGCTGACGTCGCCGTGGTCGCGGCCCAGCCGGTCGACCTCCATGGGCAGGGTCAGGGAGGGCGCGCCGGTGGCGGTGGCGGCGTCGGCCAGCCAGGCGTCGCTGTGGGCTCGGTGCCACCGGCGGCCGAT
>NZ_ANAX01000313.1:0-8190 GCF_000341065.1 Nocardiopsis halotolerans DSM 44410
CGACGTCGGCGGCCACCCGCTCGTGCACGTCGACGTGGTCGTCCTGGACCCGGCTGCTGTCCACCGACTCGGCGGGGCCGCCGCTGACCGAGCACACCGCGGTGATCCCGTACCCGTGGGCGGGGGTGTGCAGGGCCGACATGTGCCGCCGTGCCTCGCGCAGCCGCGTCGGCAGCACGGCCAGGGCCCCGTCGACGCCCGTGGGGCCTCCGGCGGCTTCGCCCCGCGGCCCGTAGGGCACATGCGCGACAACGGGGGTCAGGTCACCGGCGCGGTCGCGCAGGCGCCGGGTGTAGCGGGCGGTGAACTCGCGCGCGGAGTCGGCGTCGGGCAGGACCGCCGTGAGCGCCCCTCCGGCGTCACGCAGCACCACACACCCCGGAGGCACCAGGTCGGCGATCCCGTGTTCGGCGTCGGAGGTGTCGGTCAGCTCCGCGACCAGGGCGGCGCGCCCGACCGCGTCCAGGATGCGTCGGCCGCTGTACACGTAGGCCTGGATACCGCGCAGGTCGACGCCGACCACCACACCGCTGGACGGAAGGCCCCCCGGGTTCTCGGGGGGTCGGTGCTGCTCGGGGGTGGGGGTCACCGTGTCGGGCTCCTCCATCGGCGGAACGTGCGGGGCCTGGGCGCGCGGGCGTACGGGTGCGGGCGCCTCCTCATTCCTCTCGGACGGTGCCGCGCGACACCACCGATACCAGTCTCCGCGGGGAGCCTCCCGGCCCGGGGCCGCGATCCGGGGACCCGCCCCTGTCCGAGAGAGCTCAGTGCACGGACCCGCCCCCGGCACGGAGGTTCCCCTATGGCACCGCACACACCCGAGACGATCGCGCCCCGACGCCGCGATCCGTCCGTCCCCACCGCCGCGGACGAGGCGCCGCCGCTCACCCCCCAGGACCTCGTGCCGCATCTGCGCGGCCTGGCCCACGCGCTCCGCGGTGGGGGCGCGGACCAGGCCGCACGGGACGGCGTCTCCTCCCCGTGAGCACACGAAACCGACTCCCGCCCCCGTCCACGGGGTGGGAGCCAGCGGCCTCGGCGACGGGCGCCGACGGGATGTCCCACCGTCGTCACCGACCGGTGGGATCAGTCGAACAGGGTGCCCCCGAACTCCTCGGCCTCGGCGGTGGCACGCGCACGAGCGTCCCCCACGCGCTGCGGGGCGCGCCGGGGCACGCGGCGCGGGGTCCGTCGGGGGCGCTGGGCGGGCACCCGGGTGGAACGCTGGCCGTGGGACACCGTGTCCACCCGCACGGAGCCGAAGCCCTGGGCGGTGTACTTGCCGACGCCGGTCAGCTCCAGCAGTTCCAGGAGGGTGGCGAAGGCGTCGGCGTGGTGACGCTCTCCCCCGGTCAGGTCCAGCCGCAGTCCGCCTTGCCAGCCGAGCACGGTGCGGTTCTCGGCGTGGTGGTGCTCGGCCAGCCGCACGTCCTCGCCGGGCAGGGGCTCGCGGCGCACCTGGGCCAGTCCGCCGAGCACCAGCTCCAGCCAGGCCTCGGCGAGGGAGGGCGGAGCGAACCGGGCCACGGCGCCCAGGGCGCCGCTGCCGCCGACGATCCCTCCGCCGGAGCGGTGGACGGCGCCGAAGAGGCGCCGCGGTGTGGGCCAGATGTGCGGGATGCGCTCACCCGCGGCGTCGCGGGTGGTCATGACGATGGGGGTCTGGCTGCGCACCTCGGCCGAGCGCACGGCCGAGGGGCCGCGCGGTTCGGTGAGCATCTGGGTGTAGACGCGGTCGAAGGTGCGGGTGACCGAGAGGGGGACCAGCAGGTGGTCGCCGATCCGTTGGGGGTCACCGACCAGCTCCTCCGGTGCGAGCGGGGGCGGGGTGTCGTCGTCCAACCAGGTGAGCGTCCAGTGGTGCAGCCGGTCGCCCAGGGGGGAGGGCCACCCGTTCATGGCCCACCGTTTGGCCGCCGTGTGCTCCTCCGGGGGCTGGGGCCACCAGCGGTTGAGTAACCCGTGGCAGTCCTCGGGCCGGATCGGCCGCGCCGCGTCCGCCAGATCCCGCAGGATCACCGTCCACCGCATCGGCACGGGCACCACCCCTTCGCATGGTCGTGACGGCGGCCGGTGCGTGCCGCCGAGGACTCCTCTCGGACATTGGTCGGGACGGCGGCCCCGGATCCCGGTGGTGGGCGCGGCGCGCCCGTTCGGGAGGTGCGCCGCACTCCCACGTCCGTGGGGAGCGAACGCCGCGTGCCCCGGAGGCTCTCCACCGGACGAGCGGCGCGGCCGCCCGCGGACTCCGGCCCCTCAGTCCCCGGCCATCCCCCGCAGGCGCAGCACGGTGCGCCAGTTGCGGTCCGTGACGGTGCCGTCGACGTACCCGGACACGAGGTCGGGGACCCTGGCGTACCGGATCCCCTGTCCGTGGTGGGTGTAGACCTGGTCGCCGACCACCGCCACGCGCTCCCGCGGGGAGGGGGTGAGCTCGGACAGGCCGTCGGTGTCCACCCTGCCGGAGCAGAACAGGACGAGGAACTTCGCGGGGTCGGGGACGGGGAGGGGATTGGCGTCCACGGCCGCGCCCGGCTGCCCGGCGGTGCGCACCACCGGCCCCCACGCGTGGCTGACGCCACTGTACGCGTGGGAGGTGCCCCTGGCACGTCGAGGCCGGGTTCGGTGCCGACGGCGTCCCGGACCCTCCGGGCCACGGCGTCGGGATCGGTCCCCTCGGCGGTGAACACCGCGTTGCCGCTCCGGAGATGGGTGGCGACGTCGCCGTAGCCGAGTCCGCCGAGCAGGGCACACAGGTCGGCCATGGCGACGCGGCGGTGCGCACCCGGGTTGATTCCGCGCAGCAGCGCGACGTACGTGGTCATGGCCGTCATCGTTCCCGGACACCAGGGAGCGCACAAGCGTTCGACAGCGGTCGCGGACAGCCCCGCGGGCGCCGGACACCCCGGGTGCGTACGCTGGCACCCGTGAGCGCGGCGCCCCGGGCACCGCGCCGCCCCGAACCGCACCGACGACTCCGGAGACGCCACGTGCCGCGCCTGAGCCACACCTTCGACATCACCGCCGTGGACGGGGAGGTGGTCGAGCGGATCCTCGCCGCCCTGCACGAGGTCGCCCGGAACTGCCGGTTCGACGGCCGCGGCTGGCTCCNNCCCCGACGCACCGACCCGTGCGCGCCTGGAACGGCGCGCCGACGAACTCGGACTGGTCGACCGGGACGAGGCCGAGCGGCTGCGCGAGGACCAGCGCCGTGCCGCCGACGAACTGCGGGAGGGCACCCCCTCCACACCGGGCGGGGCCGAGGAACGGGCCGTGGCGGCCTCCCGGACCGCGCTCCAGCTCCAGCGGGGACGCCACCTGGCGCCCCGCAGCCACTACCTCGCCACCGAACTGACCCCGGAGGGCGTGCCCCACGACCCCGCCGACGACGCGGGGCGGGGCTGGAGCGGCACGGGCCTGACCGTCACCTCCTGGGACGAGACGGGCACCTCCTCGGTCGACTTCGCCATGCCCGACACCTTCGGCACCAACGAACCACCCGTGACCTGGGGCACCGTCACCCACGACGCGCCAACCGGGCGGTTCACGTGGACCATGCGGGTGCGGCTGCCCGGACGCGGCGCCTGGCTCCGGTCGGCCAACGGCACCCTGGAGGTCGACACGAACGCCTGGTACGCGGCGGTCGCGGAGGGCCGGGACGCGCGCCCGGTCCGGCTGCGGGCCACGCACAAGCTGGCCGAGGTCGACGCCTGGCTCACCCCCTCCGCCGGGGCCGACGGCCGCTGGTCGGTGGAGGCGGTGCTCGACGTGCGCGGTCGGGGCGTGTTCCGCCCGATGGTGGCGGTGGCCTTCCGGGCGACGACCGCCTCCTTCCGCAGGGAGGACAGGCGCAACGCCAGGCGGGGCACCGGGGAGCCGACCACGCGGGAGCGCCTGGAGCGGACCGCACGCGACCTGGACCGGATCGCGCGGAACGCATCCCGGATCCCGGACCTGCTGCACGATGTGGCCCGTGCCATGGCGGAGGCGACCTCCGGGAACGGGACCCCCTCCGAGGACTGACTGTGAGGATGTGGAGTGGCTTCTCCGGCCCCGCCCCCGCGCCCCGGCCCGCGCCCGTCTCAGTCCTCGTCGGCGCCCCAGCCGGTCAGGGAGCGCACCCGAAGCTCGGTGAAGCGCGCGGTGTTGCGCTCGGGCGAGAGCAGGCTGCCCACGACCGCGCACACGAAGCCGACCGGTACCGCCAGCAGGGCGGGGTTCTCCATCGGGAAGAGCTGGATGTCGATCCACGCTGGCAGCACCGACAGGTTCTCCCCGGTCACCGGGTCGGTCCCGCCCGACATCACCGGGGACAGCAGCATCAGCAGCAGAGTGGCGGACAGCCCGCCGTAGACGCCCCACTCCACTCCCCTGGTGTTGAAGCGCCTCCAGAACATGGTGAGCACGATGACCGGCAGGTTGGCCGCCGCCGCGATGGCGAAGGCCAACCCCACCAGGAAGGCCACGTTCATCTCCTGGGCCCGCACGGCCAGCACGATGGCCACGGCACCGATCAGACATGCGGAGAGACGTGCCACACCCACCTCCTGCGACTCACGGGGCCTGCCCCACATGAGGATGTGGCCGAACAGGTCGTGCGCGACGGAGGAGGACGAGGCCAGGGTGAGGCTGGCGACGACGGCGAGGATGGTGGCCAACGCGACCGCCGAGACCAGCGCGAGCAGCACGGCCGCCCCCGCGGGCCCGGCTACCAGGCGCCCCACCTCCTCGGCGAGCATCGGCACGGCGGTGTTGCCGGAGGGGTCCGTGGCCGCGATGCGCTCGGAGCCGACCAGCGCCGCGGCGCCGAACCCCAGCGCCAGCGTCATGAGGTAGAAGACCCCGACCATGACGATGGTGCGGTTGACCGACGCGCGCGCGGACCGGCCGTCGGGCACGGTGTAGAAGCGGATGAGGACGTGCGGCAGCGCGACCGTGCCCAGGACCAGGGCCAGGCCCAGGCTGATCAGGTCGAGCTTGCCGAACAGGGTCGCGGCGGGGTCGCCGGGCACCTCCACGCCGAAGCGCAGCCCCGGTTCCAGGAAGGCCCGGCCGTGTCCGCTGGCCTCCGCGGCGCCGTTGAGCAGGGCGCGCGGGTCGAAGGAGAACAGGGCCAGCACCAGGGCGGTGAGCAGACCGGTGGTGGCCAGCAGAACGACCGCCTTGGTGATCTGGAGCCAGGTGGCGGCCTTCATCCCGCCGTACATGACGTAGACGATCATCAGCACGCCCACGAGCACGATCGCGCTGGTGCGGGCCTGGTCGGCGCTCACCCCCAGGAAGGTCCCGCCGTCGTGCAGGCCGAGCAGGACCGCGACCAGGGCACCGGCACCGACCATCTGCGCGACCAGGTAGAACACGCACACGGTGACGGTGGAGACGGTGCAGGCCAGGCGCACCCGCATCCGGCGCATGCGGAAGGCGGGCAGGTCGGCCATGGTGAAGCGGCCGGTGTTGCGCACCAGCTGGGCCATCGGCAGCACGAGCAGCCAGGCCATCAGGAAGCCGATGGAGTACAGGAACCCGTCGTAGCCCTGGAGGGAGATCATCCCGGCGATACCGAGGAAGGAGGCGGCGGACAGGTAGTCGCCGGTCAGCGCGAGTCCGTTCTGCGTACTGGAGAACCCGCGTCCGCCCGCGTAGAAGTCGACGGCGCCCCGGGTGGTGCGCCGGGCCCGGACGGTGATGGCCAGGGTGACCAGGACGAACAGGGCGCACAACCCGACCGTCCAGGCGTGCGCGACGCCGAACTGGCCCTCCAGGGCGCTGCCCAGGGCGTCGGGGAGCCAGTCCGTCGGCTCGGCCCGGCCGATGGGGACCGAGGCGGTGCCGTCCCCCGTGACGGCACCGCCCGCGGTTTCCCCGGTTCTGGTTCCTTCTCCGGTACCGGCTTCCGCTGCGGCGGTCATCGGCGCATCGCCCCGTCGGCGGCCTCCTCGTCGTGGCCCCGTTCCCGGAGCTCCCGTGCGAGCGGGTCCAGCGCACGCTCGGAGAAACGGCCGAACGCCCAGGCGAGGACGAACACCAGGAGGAACTGTCCGATTCCCAGGACCAGCGCCACGTTCACCGAATCCGTGACGCGCGTACTCATGAAATCACGCGCGTAGGCCGAGAGCAGCAGATAGGACAGGTAACCGAGGAGGAATACCGCCACCAGGAATCCCGACTGGAGCGCGAACCTCCTGCGGAGTTTCACGAAACGCGGGTCGATCGACATACGCTCGCAGGCGTGCGTCCTGGCTGCCCGCGCGCGCCCGCGCGCCGCCGCGGACCGGTTCCCCCCTGGTCCCGTGACCTCCGCCCAGGCGCCGCCACGCCCTCCGTACGCGCCCTCCATGTATTCGACCACGGCCTCCCCCTGAATGCCTCTCCGGGCGCCGCTCCCCCACGGCGTCCGCTGTCTCCCGCGCGCCGCGTGGGCGCCGCACCGGGTTCCGTCCGGATGGATCGGCCGAACACGGCCGTTTCCCCCGGATGGGGCAATACCCTAGCGATGCGTCCCGCCCGGTGTTCGCCAAACGCCCATATCCGTTGCGGAGAATGGCGCGAAACCGACGCGAAAACGGACGAAGGATAAGGAAGGCAAACACTTGTTGCCATAACGCCCTTACGCCTTCCGTGCCAGAACGCGGCCCCCGCACGACGGGAACCGTCACCACGTGGCGGACGCGACCCCCGCGCGGCGTCCGCGTGGACCCCCTGGTCATCCGGGGCACGCGAAACGGGCGCGGGCGCATGTGCCCCCGAATCTTCGCTAGGCTTCGGGGCGACCCCGAACCCGTGACGGCGCACCGGCCTGTAGCCGGTTTGCGCTTTCGTACAGGTGTATGATTAATGGGTCCGCACTGTTCACGCGATACCGAAGGGAAATCCCCGCCGTGGTCACCGAGGTCTTCACGCTCAAGTACTGCGATCCCCACGCCGTCAGTGAGGAGAAGGTCGAGGCGACTGAGGTCATCCAGTTCGCCTGGGAGGGCACCGTCCGCGAGGTCGACGCGTGCGCCGACTGCTTCAAGGAGCACGAGGCCCGTCTGGAACCCCTCGTGGACTACTCGCGTCCGGTGAAGAAGCGCCGCGCCACCAAGAAGGCCGCGGCTCCCGCGCCCGCCGAGGACGCCCAGAGCACCGACAACGCCGCGGACGGCGAGTCGAACTAGGACCTGGGGACGGGCTTCCCGTGCCCCAGGAGTAGGCCTCATCGCGTCAACCGCGAGCGGGGGCCGACGGTCACCACACGGTGGTCGTCGGCCCCCGCCGTCATTCCCGGCCCCTCGCGGCCGTGCGGGCACGCGGGTCAGGGGCGGCCCGAGACCAGGCGCCCGTCCTTCCAGACCGCCGCGACCTGCGGAACCCCCGGCCGGTAGGCCAGGTAGAGGTGGTTGGGGGCGTCCAGCAGCACCAGGTCGGCGCGCGCGCCGGGGGCCAGGTGACCGACGTCGGTGCGGCGCAGCGCCCGGGCGCCGCCCGCGGTGGCCGCCCACACCGCCTCGTCGGGGGTCATGCCCATGTCGCGGACCGCGACGGCGACGCAGAAGGCCAGGCTGGAGGTGAAGCAGGAGCCCGGGTTGCAGTCACTGGCCAGAGCCACCAGGGCCCCGGCGTCGATGAGCGCGCGGGCGTCCGGATAGGGCTGGCGGGTGGAGAAGTCCACCCCCGGCAGCAGCGTGGCGACCGTGGGCTCGGGGCGGCCCGCCGCCTGGGCCAGGGCGTCCACGTCCTCGGGCGCCAGATGGGTGCAGTGGTCGACCGAGGCGGCACCCAGCTCGACCGCCAGGCGCACGCCCGGGCCCCGACCCAGCTGGTTGCCGTGCACGCGGGGCAGCAGTCCGCGCTCCATTCCCGCGGTGAGGACGCGGCGGGAGGCGTCCTCGTCGAAGGCGCCGCGTTCGCAGAAGACGTCGACCCAACGGGCGTGCGGCGCGCATGCGTCGAGCATGGGCCCCGTGACCAGGTCGACGTAGCCCCGGGGGTCGTCGGCGTACTCGGGGGCGACCACGTGCGCGCCCAGGAAGGTGACTTCCTCGGTGACGCGCGCGGCCACCTCCAGGCAGCGTTTCTCGTCGGCGACGGTGAGCCCGTAGCCGGACTTGACCTCCAGGGTGGTGGTGCCCTGGCCATGGGCCTCACGGAGCAGCCGCCGGGCGCCCGCGAGCAGGTCGGCGTCGGAGGCCTCGCGGGTGGCCGCCACGG
>NZ_ANAX01000313.1:8197-14568 GCF_000341065.1 Nocardiopsis halotolerans DSM 44410
CGCCGAGTAGGGCTGACCGCTCATCCGGGCGGCGAACTCACGGCTGCGGTCTCCCGCGAAGACGATGTGGGAGTGGCTGTCGACGAACCCGGGGATGACGCAGCGCCCGGCGGCGTCGATCCGTACGTCGGCAGCGGGCGCCTGGGAGCGCGGGCCCGACCAGGCCACTCGGCCGTCCTCGACGACCAGCGCCGCGTCCTGGACCTCGCCCACCGCGCCCCGGCCCCGGGAGGGGTCGTTGGTGACCAGGGTGGCGATGCCGTCGATGAGGATGGTCTCGGGTACGTCGCTCATGCGTGCAGCTCCTTGATGGCGGTGTCGAGTTCGCGTGCGGTGTCGGGCACCAGGGCGTGGACGCCGTCGCGGACGATCCAGCGGCCGTCCGCCATCACGTGCCGCACGTCTGCGGAGGCGGCGGCGAAGACCACGGCGTCGGCGCACCGGGCCGGGTCGGCACCGGCCAGACCGGCGCCCTCCAGGGGGACGTTGACCAGGTCGGCCCGCGCTCCGGGGGCCAGGACTCCGGCGTCGGGCACCCCGCGCGGGGGTTCCTGTGGTTCTCCTCCGCGCAGTACAGGATCCCCGGAATCGCCGGAGGCCCCCGAACCGGGGATCATGGACGGGACGGTGGCCCCGAGTTCGCGGGTCCAGCCGAGGCTGGCGTGCCCGTGCGCGGTGGCCGCGCGCAGCAGCGCCCCCGTGCCCAGGGTGCCCCGCCGGTGGGTGCGCAGGCGTTCGTGGAGTTCGACCGCCCGGGCCTCCTCGAACATGTCCGTCAGCACGTGCTGGTCGGTGCCCAGGCTGAGCGGGGTGGGCAGCAGGTCGCCGGTGCGCGGCAGGCCGTCGGCCAGGTCGCGCTCGGTCGTGGGGCACAGGCACACCGTGGCCCCCGCCGTCCGGAGGGCCGCCACGTCGGCGTCGTCCAGGTGGGTGGCGTGCACCAGGCTGGTGCGTTCGGTGAGTGCGCCCGCGTCGGCGAGCACCGCCGTGGGGGTGCGGCCGTACGCGGCCAGGCAGGCGGCGTTCTCGGCGGGCTGCTCGGAGAGGTGGACGTGCAGCGGAAGGTCGCGTTCGGCGGCGAACGCGGCGACGCCTGGCAGCTGTCCGGCGGGGACCGCCCGCACCGAGTGGGCCGCCGCCCCCGTGCGCGCGTGACCGCCCCCGGGACGGAACGCCGCGGCGCGTCCGGCCCACCCGTCCACGTCCCCGTCGCCGAACCGCGCCTGGGGTCCGGCCAGCGGCTGGTGGACGCCGTCGGCGTCCAGACCGCCGGACAGGTAGCACACGTCCAGCAGGGTGATCCGGATCCCCGCGTCGGCCGCCGCGGCCGTCAGGGCGTGGCCCATGGCGTTGGGGTCGTCGTAGCGGACGCCGCCGGGTGCGTGGTGCAGGTAGTGGAACTCGCCCACACAGGTGATCCCGGCCAGGGCCATCTCCGCGTAGACCGCCCGGGCGAGCCGGTGGTAGGCGTCGGGGTCCAGTCGGTCCGCCACGCGGTACATGGTCTCGCGCCAGGTCCAGAAGGATCCCCCACCGGCGTGGGTGCGTCCCCGCAGCGCCCGGTGGAAGGCGTGCGAGTGTGCGTTGGCGAACCCGGGCAGGGTGAGCCCGGTGAGGACCTCGGCGTCCCCGGGGGCCCGGGTCCCGGCCGTCACCGAGGTGATCCGCCCGTCGGCCACCTCCACGAGCACACCGTGCTCGGGGGCGCCGTCCCCGGCACCGGTCCACGCCCACTCGCACCACACGCGGCGGTCGTGCGCCACGCGGAAGCGCCCGGGGTCGGGTCCACGGTCCGCGGGTCCGGCGCTCCCGCCGGGGGCGGACCCGGAGTCCGCACCGGTCGTCATCGGTCCTCCGTACGTCGTCGGGCGGCCCGGGAGGGCCGGATGTCGCTTGTCGGTTCCCGTCGTCCGTGGCTCCGGAGGAGCGGCCGTCCGGTCCTCCGGCCCCGCTCGCGGTCTGACGACCTCACCACTCCTCCTCCCGGACGGGGCGGGCGAGGAGGTCCTGGAGCACGTCGACGAGGGCGAGCACGCCGGCGTGGCAGTCCTCGGGGCGGGCCCACTCGCGCGGGGAGTGCGACACCCCCGTCGGGTTGCGCACGTGGAGCATCGCGGTGGGCACGTGCGCGGCGAGCACCCCGGCGTCGTGCCCGGCACCGGTCGGCAGCACCGGAACGCGCGGATCGGGGGCGCGGTCGGCCACCACGGCGGCCAACCGGTCGCGCAGACCGTGGGCGAACGACACCAGCGGAGTCAGCGACTCGTTGGCCGTCACGCAGTCCACGCCGTGCTCACGGGAGGCCCGCTCGGCCGCCTCCCGCACCCCGTCCACGACCGCGTCGAGCGCGGAGCCGTCGGCGGCCCGGGCGTCCAGCCAGGCGCTCACCAGGGACGGGATCGCGTTCGTGCCGTTGGGCGTGACCATCGCCTTGGCGACGGTCGCACGCGCGTCGTGCTCCTCGGCCAGCGCCCGCGCGGCCAGGATCGTGTGCGCGAACGGCAGCATGGGGTCGCTGCGGTCGGCGAGACGGGTGGTCCCCGCGTGGTCGGCCCTGCCGGTGAAGTCCATCCGCCAGCGCCCGTGCGGCCAGATCGCGCTGGCCACACCCACCGGGTGGACGGTCTCCTCCAGGGCGCGCCCCTGCTCCACGTGCAGTTCGACGAACACGTCCAGGTCCGCCAGCGCCCCCGGGTCCGCGCCGATCGCGTCCGGGTCGTACCCGGCCGCCTCCATCGCCCGGGCCCAGGTGGTTCCGGAGGCGTCGGTGAGGCCGCGTGCGCGCTCGGGGGAGATCTCCCCCGCCGTCAGGCGGCTGCCCAGGCAGGGAACGCCGAACCGGCCGCCCTCCTCCTCGGTGAACACCGTGACGGCGAGGGGCCGCGCGGGTCTCAGGCCGCGCCGCCGCAGCTCGTCCACGGCGGCCAGGGCGCTGACCACGCCGAGGGGTCCGTCGAAGGCCCCGCCGTCGGGGACCGAGTCCAGGTGGGAGCCGGTGGCCACGGCGCCCGGGCCTGGAGTGCCCCACCAGGCCCACAGGTTGCCGTTGCGGTCGGTGCGCACGTCCAGGCCCCGTGCGGCGGCGGCCTCGGTGAACCAGGCGCGGGCGTCGGTGTCGGCGCCGTTCCAGGCGTGGCGGTGGTAGCCGNCGGACGCCAGATCGGCCCACATGCGGTCGAACGCCCCGGCGTCGGGGGCGGTGTACTGGTCGCTCACAGGGTGTGTCCCCAAGGGTGGCTCTCGTTCTCGGCGTGCCGCGGTCACGGCCGCGTCGGGGGCGCCCGCGGCGCGGCGCCCCCGACGGAAGGGGCCTACTCGCCCTCGCGCATCGGGACGCGGACGCCGTGCGCCCGCGCGACCCGGTCGGCCTCCTCGTACCCCGCGTCCACATGGCGGATGACGCCCATGGCGGGGTCGTTGGTGAGCACCCGCTCCAGCTTGGCGGCGGCCAGCTCGGTGCCGTCGGCGACGCTGACCTGCCCGGCGTGCAGGGAGCGGCCCATGCCGACGCCCCCGCCGTGGTGGATGGACACCCAGGAGGCACCGGAGGAGGTGTTGACCAGGGCGTTGAGCAGCGGCCAGTCGGCGATGGCGTCGGAGCCGTCCTTCATCCCCTCGGTCTCGCGGTAGGGGGAGGCCACCGATCCCGTGTCCAGGTGGTCGCGGCCGATCGCCAGCGGGGCGGAGACCTCCCCGGAGGCCACCAGCTCGTTGAACCGCGCTCCGGCCGCGGCGCGCTCGCCCTGGCCCAGCCAGCAGATGCGGGCGGGCAGCCCCTGGAAGGCGACCCGCTCCCCCGCCATGCGGATCCACCGGGCCAGGTGGTCGTTCTCGGGGAACAGGTCCAGGATCGCCTGGTCGGTGCGGGCGATGTCGGCGGGGTCGCCCGACAGCGCCGCCCACCGGAACGGCCCCCTGCCCTCGCAGAACAGCGGCCGGATGTAGGCGGGCACGAATCCGGGGAAGTCGAAGGCGCGGGCGAAGCCGNCGGATGGAGTTGCCGTAGTCGAAGACCTCGGCGCCCGCGTCCCGGAAGCCGACCATGGCCTCCACGTGCGCGGCCATGGACTCGCGCGCCCGGACGGTGAACTCCTCGGGCTTGGCGGCGGCCAGAGCCTTCCAGTCCTCGAAGGCCACCCCGGCGGGCAGGTAGGCGAGCGGGTCGTGCGCGGAGGTCTGGTCGGTGACCACGTCGATCGGCGCGCTGCGGGCGAGCAGTTCGGGCACGATCTCGGCGGCGTTGCCCAGGACGCCGACCGACAGCGGGCGGCGCTCGTCGCGGGCGCGGACGGCCAGCTCCAGGGCGTGGTCCAGGTTGTCGGCGCGCACGTCCAGGTAGCGGTGCTCGATGCGGCGGTCGATACGGCTGGAGTCGCACTCGACCACGATCGCCACGCCGTCGTTCATGGTCACGGCCAGCGGCTGGGCGCCGCCCATGCCGCCGAGCCCGGCGGTGAGCGTGATGGTTCCGGCCAGCGTCCCGCCGAACCGCCTGGCGGCCACGGCGGCGAAGGTCTCGTAGGTGCCCTGGAGGATGCCCTGGGTCCCGATGTAGATCCACGAACCCGCGGTCATCTGCCCGTACATGGTCAGACCCTGCGCCTCCAGGCGGCGGAACTCGGGCCAGTTCGCCCAGTCCCCCACCAGGTTGCTGTTGGCGATGAGCACCCGGGGCGCCCACTCGTGGGTGCGCATGACACCGACCGGACGGCCCGACTGCACGAGCAGGGTCTCGTCGCCCTCCAGGTCGCGCAGGGTGGCGGTGATGCGGTCGAAGCTGCGCCAGTCCCGCGCGGCGCGGCCGGTGCCGCCGTAGACGACCAGGTCCTCGGGGTGCTCGGCGACCTCGGGATCGAGGTTGTTGTGGAACATGCGCAGGGCGGCCTCCTGCTGCCACCCCTTCGCGGACAGGGTGGTGCCGCGCGCGGCGCGGACGGTACGTGGACTACTCACGCGTGGTCTCCTCGGAACTCGTGGGGTCTGTTCGCGCGTCGGCGGGGTGCGGCCGACTCACGGAACACGCCGCTCAGGCGAGCGGGGTGACGGACTCGGCGGCCTCGACCACCGAACCGTCGGCGACCATGGCGGCGACGGAGGCGATCTCGGGGGCCAGGTGGCGGTCGGGGCCGGGGCCGGAGACGCGCTCGCGGACGGCGCGCAGCACGGCGCCGGTGGCGGGTCCGGGCTCCAGCGGCGAACGCAGGTCCAGGGCGCGGGCGGCGGTGAGCAGCTCCACCGCCAGCACGCTGGTCAGTCCCTCCACCGCGCGGCGCAGCTTGCGCGCGGCCGACCAGCCCATGGACACGTGGTCCTCCTGCATGGCCGAACTCGGGATGGAGTCGACGCTGGCGGGCACGGCCAGGCGCTTGAGCTCGGACACGATGGCGGCCTGCGTGTACTGGGCGATCATGTGTCCGGAGTCCACGCCGGGGTCGTCGGCGAGGAAGGCGGGCAGGCCGTGGGACCGGGACACGTCGAGCATGCGGTCGGTGCGCCGCTCGGCGATGGAGGCGGTGTCGGCGACCGCGACGGCCAGGAAGTCGAGCACGTAGGCCACGGGCGCGCCGTGGAAGTTGCCGTTGGACTCCACACGGCCGTCGTCGAGCACCACGGGGTTGTCGATGACGCTGTCGAGTTCGCGCCCGGCCACGAGCAGCGCGTGGGCGAGGGTGTCGCGGGCGGCTCCGGCGACCTGCGGGGCGCAGCGCAGCGAGTAGGCGTCCTGGACCCGGTTGCAGTCGGGGCCGCGGTGGGAGGCCACGATCGGCGAGTGGGCGAGCAGGGCGCGCAGGTTGGCGGCCGAGGCGGCCTGGCCGGGGTGCGGGCGCAGCCGCTGGAGCTCGTCGGCGAAGACCCGGTCGGTGCCCAGCAGCGCCTCGACGCTCATGGCGGCGGTGATGTCGGCGACCTTGAGCAGGCGGTCCAGGTCCATGCAGGCCATGACGAGCATGCCGAGCATCCCGTCGGTGCCGTTGATCAGGGCCAGGCCCTCCTTGGCGCCCAGCTCCACCGGGCGGATCCCGGCCTCGTGCAGCGCGGTGTAGGCCGGGCCGACGTGGCCGGAGGCGTCGCGGACCTGTCCCTCGCCCATCAGGGCGAGCGCCACGTGCGACAGGGGCGCCAGGTCGCCGGAGCAGCCCAGGCTGCCGTACTCGTGGACGACCGGGGTGATGCGGGCGTTGAGCAGGGCGACGAGGGTCTCGGCGGTGGTGACCTCCACGCCGGTGTTGCCCGAGGCCAGGGTGCGCAGACGCAGCAGCATCAGGGCGCGGACGACCTCGTCCTCCACCTCGGGACCCGTCCCGGCGGCGTGCGAGCGGATGAGCGACCGTTGGAGCTGGGCCCGCAGGTCGGGAGCGATGTGGCGGGGG
>NZ_ANAX01000314.1 GCF_000341065.1 Nocardiopsis halotolerans DSM 44410
ACCTCACCGCGGGCGAGCGACTCGACCCGTTCGCGTCCGTGGCGGAGGGCCTTGCGGGCCTCCTCGGACAGGGTGACGTGGGCGCCGTGGCGTGCGACGTCGAGGACCTGGGCCGGGGTGAGCGGAGCACCGCCGACGATGACGGAGGGAACTGCTGTGGACATGTCTCCCATTTGACCCCCCGTGATGCCCCTGGTGAAGGGCTGACACGAGGGTTCCGTCTGAGATACCAGACTTATGGGGACGCGTGTGTGCTGGGCCCGCCCGGCTAACGGATCACCCGCACCTCGCACCGCAGCCCCGGCGCGGAGGCCAGACGAACGTCACCCGTGACGAGGGCGCAGTCCAACGCCTCCGCCACGGCGACGTAGGCCGCGTCATACGCGGTGAGACTGGAGCGGAGCTCCCAGATCCTGTCCGCCACACCTCCGGCGGGTTCCACATGCGCGATCGCCTGCAAGCCGTAGAGCTTGCGTGCCGCTTCAGCATCGCCAACCGACACCTTCCTTCCGAGCATCAGCCCACGCAGGGGATTGAGGAACTCCACCCGCTGGTGATTGGGGGCGTACCACTCGCTGTCAGCGCCCAGGACACGTCGCGCCATGGTCGTGGAACGCCCCGGCGCCCCGAGGTAGAGATCGATCAGTACGGAGGTGTCGACAACGATCACACGGCACCGCTCTCACCAGGAGCATCCGACGGCCCGTCGCCACGGGCGGCCCGCACCGCCATGACGATCTCGTCCATGCTCAGGTTGGCCCCCGGAAGGGGGGTCTGCTCGACGATCTCCCGGTTGCGGACGAAACGCGCTTCGCGTTCCAGCAGAGCCGACAGGTAGGCCTGAAGCGACTGACCCGAGCACCTGGCCTCAGCGGTCAGGGTCTCTCTGACCTCGTCTGGAACGTCCTTGATGTCAGCTTCTCAGCCGTGAACGACCGAGCGTGCAGTCGGACCACCCCGCTGGGTGCGAGGGAGCCCACCGCGCCTGACCCAACGACCCCGTTCAAGGAGTGTCGGGTGGGACGTGTGACGTCCGCCCCGCACCCCACACAACAGCACCCCGTGAGGAGATGTTGCGGGAAGCGTTCCGGTCCGCGTGTGCAACGACACAGCAGCTCCGGCAGATGAAGGTAGCTTGATCGACCCGGTTCCTGGGGTCCACGTGGTTACACTCCGCGCAGGTCTGCGAGGTGTGGGCGGGGTCGACGAACACCACCGGCACACCCGCGCGGCGGGCCTTGTAGATGATGAACTGCCCGAGTTGGTGGAAGGACCAGGAATGCAGCGTGACCCGTTGGGGCCTGCGTTGCCGTACCCTCCGCCGGATACCCGTGAGGTCTTCCAGGGCGATCCCGCGCGAGGTGCGTTCAGCCGCGGCCACGATGCGTTTGGAGATCTGGTGGTTGGTGTCCTTGGCGTGCCGCGCCTCTTTGCGGCGGCGCTTTTTGAGTAGGCGCTTGGCGGACCGGGTGCCCTTGGACTGCAACTTCTGGCGCAGCCGTTGTTGTCGACGGCGGTACCGGTTGATCTTGCGTCCGGCCATGACCTGGCCGTCGCTGGTGGTGGCGATGTTGACGATCCCCGGATCCACCCCGAGAAACCCCTCGGGTTCGATCTCGGGGGCGTCGGGCACCTCGACGGTGACGGCCAGGAACCAGACGCCGTCGCGGCGCAGCAGGTCGGCCTCGCCGCGCTTGTGCCCGGCCAGTGCCTTGATCTGGTCGGGGGAGCCGGTGAACGGTACGTCCTTCAACCGGCCCTGGAAGGTCCACAGCGAGATCGTCCGGACATCCGGGGCGAAGGACAGGTTGCGTTGGTCGTAGGGGTGCCCGGAGTCCGGGCGGAAGGTGATGGGTGTGGACTCGATCCGCTCCCGGCGGGCCGAACCCTTCTTCCCGTAGTTGCCGTTGTTCAGGTTGGAGCGACGGGTGCGGTAGGCGTCACACACACGCTTGATCACGTGCTGGGCCGCCTGTGAGCCTACTCCGGCCGCACGCAGCTGCTGGTAGGTGTGTTGGCGCAGGTCGTAGTTGCGGAACACGCCCTGTTCGTGAGCCACCTGGCTACCCAGGTGGCGTGGGTGTTGAGATCGCGCAGGGTCGAGGCCAGCACCGCCGCCTGCTCGGGCGACGGCGTGAGTTTGACCTGCACGACGATCTTCGACACGCCCACCATCATGTAGCAGACCAGTGACAGACAGCAGCAACACCAGTTCAATATGTCCCACATCACCAGTGGAGCGATGCGGTTCGCACGCCGATTCCTCCCGGGGCTGAAGCCCAGGAGCTCCTCGCCAAAGCAAGGCTGAATAGCTCCATGGCGCCAACCTGACCTCCTTACCCAAGAAGAATCGCGGAACTGGCGCCAGAGGGGAGCTCTCATGGATTCTCAGGGGCAGCGTGTCAGGAGAGACAATCAGGACATGACCCTCGTACCGGCGGCCACCCGCGCACTGCGGCTGCTGCGCTTCCTGGCGACCCGCCCGGGGCCGGTTTCGGCCTCGGCGATCGCCGCCGAGCTCGGTGTTCCCCGCTCCAGCGTGTACCAGCTGCTGGAGGCCATGGCGGAGGAGGGCTTCGTGACCCACCTTCCCGAGGAACGCCGGTGGGGGCTGGGGGTGGCGGCCTTCGAGATCGGCTCGGCCTACCTGCGCCACGACGGCGTCGAGCGCCTGGCCCGCCCGCTGCTGCACCAGCTCACCGAGGCCACCGGCGCCACCGCCCACCTGGGCATCCTGCACGGGGCCGACACCCTGTACCTGCTCAAGGAACAGCCGCCGCACGCCCCGACCCTGATCACCGGGGTGGGGGTGCGCCTGCCCGCGCACCTGACCGCGTCGGGTCGGGCCATGATGGCCCGGCTGCCGCGCGCCCAGGTGCGCGCCCTGTACCCGGACGCGGCGGCCTTCACCAGCCGCACCGGGCACGGACCGGCCACGCCCGGGGAGCTGCGCCGGGTACTGGCCGAGGAGCGACGCCAGGGCTGGTCCATCGAGAACGGGCAGGTCACCGAGGGCTTCGTGTCGGTGGCGGCGGCGGCCTCGGACCACAACGGCCGACCGACGGCGGCGATCAGCCTGACCGTGCCCAGCGCGCGGCCGGTCACCCCGCGGGCCCTGGCCGGGCGGGTGCGCGACGCCGCGGCCGAACTGACCCGGCGGCTGGGCGGCCACGCATCACCGTAGCGGCGGGGTCCGCTCCACGAGGGAGGGCAGCGGAGCCGTACGCTCCACCATCCTCAGGATCTGCTCCTTGAGGTCCTCGGGAACCTGCACGTAGAACTGCGTGGGCGCGTCCACCGCCTCCAGTCCGAGGCTGTCCGCGGTCTCGGCCCACGAGGGCAGTTCGTCGTCGGTGCGGTGGGTGTCCAGCACGAACTCGACGAAGTAGGTGAGTTTGCGCCCTCCGGTGTGCACCTCACGGATGCGCCGGATCTCCGGCCAGGCGATGAACGTCCCCTCGCCGGGGAACCACCACTTGCGCTCCTGGAGGACCGTGATCCCGTCGCTGTCGGCGCTGATGCCCTGCCGGGTGATGCGCTGCGGCAGTCCGCGCATCACGACCACGTTGCTCCCCGGGCCGACGAAGAGCATCACCAGGCCCGCGAAGGCCCACAGGGCCACCGAACCGACCGTGCTCTCCTCCCGCAGCACGTGCCAGAGCATCGACCCGAAGACCACCAGGAAGCCCACGGTCAGGATGGCGGAGAAGTAGGCCACGGCCATCCACATCCGCGTGTTCGGACCACGCAGACTGACGTATCTGCGCAGGTGCGAAACGCTGCCGGGCGTTCGGGACAGGTCCGAGGGAACGCCTTGGGGTACGGCGTGGGCGTCCGGTGGTTCGGGGGAGGAGGCCATGTCCCCATTCTCCCCACTTCCCGGGGTGCTCCGTGCGCCGTGCGCGCGGGGCGGACGCGAACCGAAGCGGAGGCGGCCGGGGCCGGAGGGCACTAGAGTCCGCTCCATGAGACCGAACACGAACGAGTACGACACCGAGCTTCGGGTGAACGGCGAGGTCATCGTCCTGGACGGCATGTCCTACCAGGGCCGCACCGTGCTGCCGGAGGGCCCGGACAGGTTCGCCTGTCTGGAGCGCTGGGCCAAGGGGGTGGCCGAGACGGTGGGGGAACCGGTGACCTGGCGTGCCACGGAGAACGGCCGACTGGCCGGACGCGGAACGGTGCAGCCGGGTCCCGGCGCTCAGAACCGCCGGGCGCTCTGAGCCCCGCACTTGGCGCACTGGAACTTGCGGTCGTCGCCGAGAATCCAGTCGTGGTCCCCGCCGGTGGGGCACGTAGACATCGACATCATCTCCTCACACGGGCTGCTGCGTGGCGCTCACTGTATTTCTCACCAACCACACCAGTCCCGAGAATGAGAAGTTCGTTTCAGCATTCATGTTTGCCCGCCTACCCGCCCCTGACCAGCCCGGGTCCCCGGGCGGGGGCGAGGGACCTCTCCTCACGCCGACGAGGAAGCGGGCCCGCACACACGTGGGGCCCGTCGCGTGATCGCGACGGGCCCCACGGAAAGCCTGAGGGGGAGCCTGGGGGCTAGTTCTGCGCGGCCTTCATGTGGGCCTCCACGGCGGCGCGGTCGGCACGCAGCTTGGCCAGGGCCTCGTCGAGGATGAGTTTGCCCTCCTCCTCGCTGCGGCGCTCCTTCACGTACGCCAGGTGGGTCTTGTACGGCTCGGTGCGCGGCGGCGACGGGGGGTTCGCCTTGTCCTTGCCCGCGGGGAAACCGCAGCGCGGGCAGTCCCACTCGTCGGGGACCAGCGCCTCGCTCGCGAAGCTGGGCACGACCTCGTGCAGGTTCGCGCAGTAGAACGGAACCCGGACGCGGGGGGCGGCCTCGCCCCGCTCCGCCTCGCCCATGGGGCCGGCTCCGACACGGCTGCCACGGATGGCACTGCCACTACCCACGAAAAACTCCTTCGGCGAACTCGCTCACCGGTTCTCGGGCGAGCTGGACTGTGGACGGGGTACGTCCCGCGGGTCGCGGGCTACATTCCCCGGTTGATCAGCAGGCCGAGGACGACGATGGCGAGGATCCACACGACCCCGACACCGACGGTCATCCGGTCGAGGTTGCGCTCGACCACGGACGAGCCGCCGAGCGAGGACGTGACGCCGCCGCCGAACATGTCGGAGAGACCACCGCCCTTGCCCTTGTGCAGGAACACCAGGAAGACCAGCAGCACGCTGAGAAGCATCACGAAGATGGACAGACCGAGGATCACACGCTCACCCGTAACTCGACCCCGAAGCGGGGGGATGGACACCTCGATCCCCATTTCCCGTCCGCGCCAGCGATGACGTCGGGCCGGGGCGGATACCGGGGAAGGAGGAGACCGGGGACAATTTCGGATTTTACCGTGCCCATGGCGGCACGGGCGGGGAAACCGCGAGGCACGGAGAACCCCATAGCGAAGTGTAGCCCGACAGGACGACCCGTCGGGCACCCCGCCCGTCACCATCGGGCATCGAAGCGTGACGGGCGGGGCCCTTCCGGCGCCTACTGGTCGCCGAACCGGATGATCTTGGTGAACTCGTCGGCCTTGAGGCAGGCACCGCCGACCAGGGCGCCGTCGACGTCCTCCTTGGCCATGATGCCGGGGGCGTTGTCTCCCTTGACCGAACCGCCGTAGAGGACGCGCACCGCGCCCGAGACCTCCGACGAGTACAGCTCGGTCAGGCGCTCGCGGATGGCCGAGCACACCTCCTGGGCGTCCTCGGGGGTGGCGACCTCACCGGTGCCGATGGCCCACACGGGCTCGTAGGCGATGACGATCCGCTCGGCCTGCTCGGCCGGGATCTCCTTGAGGGCGCCGTCCAGCTGGGCCAGGACGTGCTCGACCTGCTGGCCCGCCTTGCGGACCTCCAGGCCCTCGCCGACGCACAGGAGCGGCACGATGTCGTTCTTGAAGGCGGCCTTGACCTTGGCGTTGACCAGGGCGTCGTCCTCCTGGTGGTACTCGCGGCGCTCGGAGTGGCCCACCAGCACGTAGGAGCAGTCCAGCTTGGCCAGCATGGCGCCGGAGACCTCGCCGGTGTAGGCGCCCTTGTCGTGGGCGGAGATGTCCTGGGCGCCGTAGCCGATCCGGAGCTTGTCGCCGTCGACCAGCGTCTGGACGCTGCGCAGGTCGGTGAACGGCGGCAGGACGACGACCTCGGCGTTCTCGTAGTCCTTGTCGTTCAGCGCGAACGCCAGCTTCTGGACGAGCGCGATGGCCTCCAGGTGGTTGTTGTTCATCTTCCAGTTGCCCGCGATGAGCGGCAGGCGCTGGGCCATGTCGGTACTTCCTTACACGATGTGCTGATGGTTCGGGGGAACGACGGGAGGCGGGCCCCGGGGCGGGTTCCGCCTACCTGAGGGCGTCGATACCGGGCAGGTCCTTGCCCTCCAGGTACTCCAGGCTGGCACCGCCGCCGGTCGAGATGTGGCCGAAGGCCGACTCGTCGAAGCCGAGCGCGCGCACGGCCGCGGCGGAGTCGCCGCCGCCGACCACCGTGAAGGCGCCGGAGTCGATCAGGGCCTTCGCCAGCGCGCGGGTGCCGCCCGCGTAGGGCTCCATCTCGAACACGCCCATCGGGCCGTTCCAGAACACGGTCCTGGTGTCGGCCAGCTTCTCGGCGAAGAGCGCCTGACTGCGCGGACCGATGTCCAGACCCATCCGGTCGGCCGGGATGGCGTCGACGTCGGCCACGTCGTGCGCGGCGTCGGCGGCGAACTTCTCGGCGGCCACCACGTCCACCGGCAGGACGATCTCCACGCCCTCGCGCTTCGCGCGCTCCAGGTAGCCCCTGACGGTGTCGAGCTGGTCGGTCTCCAGCAGGCTGGAGCCGACCTCGTAGCCCTGGGCCTTGAGGAAGGTGAAGACCATACCGCCGCCGATGAGCAGGCGGTCCGCGGTGCCCAGGAGGTTGTCGATGACACCGAGCTTGTCGGAGACCTTGGAACCGCCCAGGACCACGGCGTAGGGGCGCTGGGGGTCGCTGGTGAGCTTCCTGAGCACCTCGACCTCGGTCAGCACCAGGCCGCCGACGGCGTGCGGCAGCTTGCCGGGCAGGTCGTAGACGCTGGCGTGCTTGCGGTGCACGGCGCCGAAGGCGTCGCCCACGTACAGGTCGGCGAGCTGGGCGAAGCGGTCGGCCAGCTCTCCGCGCTCGGCGTCGTCCTTGCTGGTCTCACCGGGCTCGAAGCGCACGTTCTCCAGCAGCGCCACCTGGCCGTCCGTGAGGGCCTCGGAGGTGGCGCGGGCCGACTCGCCCGCGGTGTCGGTGGCGAAGGCCACCTCGGTACCGAGCAGTTCGCCCAGGCGGGCGGCCACGGGACGCAGGGAGTAGCGGGGCTCGGGAGCGCCCTTGGGGCGCCCCAGGTGGGCGGCGACGATGACGCGGGCGCCGCGCTCGCGGAGCGCGGAGATGGTCGGCACGGCCGCGCGGATGCGCCCGTCGTCGGTGATCCGGTCGCCGTCCAGGGGCACGTTCAGGTCGGCTCGGACGAACACGCGCTTGCCGGAGACGTCGAGGTCGTCGATCGTCCGCATGCTGGTCTCCTCTTGGAATGTGGGGTTGGGCGGTCCCGGGCGGTGGAACCGGGAGGGGCGCGCACGACGGCACCCCTCCGCGCGCACTGCGGGCGAAGGGGTGCCGTCTCACGCGCCGCTGGCCATGAGGACCGTGGACGCTACAGGCCGGTGCCGACCAGCTTGGCCAGGTCGACCAGGCGGTTGGAGTAGCCCCACTCGTTGTCGTACCAGCCGACGATCTTGACCTGGTTGCCGAAGGCCATGGTCAGGCTGGAGTCGAAGGTGCACGAGGGCGAGGTGCCGACGATGTCGGAGGAGACGATCGGGTCCTCGGTGTAGACGAGCACGTCCTTGAGCGGCCCCTCGGCGGCGGCCTTGAACGCGGCGTTGACCTCGTCCTTGGTGACCTCGCGCTCCAGGGTGACGACCAGGTCGGTCACGGAGCCGTCCGGCACGGGCACGCGCATGGCCATGCCGTCCAGCTTGCCCTGGAGCTCGGGGATGACCAGGGCGGTGGCCTTGGCGGCACCGGTGGTGGTCGGGATGATGTTCTGCGCGGCGGCGCGGGCGCGGCGCAGGTCCTTGTGCGGGAAGTCCAGGATGACCTGGTCGTTGGTGTAGGCGTGCACCGTGGTCATCAGGCCCTGCTGGATGCCGAAGCTGTCCATGAGGACCTTCGCCATGGGCGCCACGCAGTTGGTGGTGCAGGAGGCGTTGGAGAGGACGTGGTGGTTGGCCGCGTCGTACTTGTCGTCGTTGACGCCCATGACGACGGTCAGGTCCTCGCCCTTGGCCGGGGCGGAGATGATGACCTTCTTGGCGCCCGCCTCGATGTGCTTCTTGGCGTCCTCGGCCTTGGTGAAGATGCCGGTGGACTCGATGACGACGTCCACGTTCAGGTCCGACCAGGGCAGCTGGGCGGGGTCGCGCTGGGCCAGCACCTTGATGCTCTTGTCGCCCACCCGGATGAAGTCGTCGCCGACCTCGACGTCACCCTCGAGGGTGCCGAGCACGGTGTCGTACTTGAGCAGGTGCGCGAGCGTCTTGGTGTCGGTGAGGTCGTTGACCGCGACGATTTCGATGTCGCTGCCACCAGCGGCGACCGCGCGCCAGAAATTGCGGCCGATCCGACCGAAGCCGTTGACGCCTACACGGATGGTCACGGAACCAGTCTCCTCATATATCGCACATCATTTCCACCCGGGCATTACCCCCGCCCCGAACACCGTGTTCCGGGGTGGACCGGACGGTTGCCGTGAGCAGGGTCAACGCACACCGGGTGTTCACGAAGAGCCTAGCGGAGCACCGGCGGGGAGCCGTTGCTGGGCCACGGCCGGGCGCCCCGGACCCTTGCGGATTCGCGACCATCCTGGCACTGCGAGCCGGAGAGGTCTATACCATTTTCCGAAGTTATCCACGAGTTTGCGCAGTTAACAAAGCCGAACATCGGTGTTACGGCGGAGTCCGGCCCCGCACGGCGCGGCGCCCCGGTTCAGGGAACCAGCATGTCGGGGGTGAGGTTGGCCTCGGTGCCCTCGATGCCCAGGTCGCTCGCGCGCTTGTCGGCCATCGCCAGCAGCCTGCGGATACGCCCGGCGATGGCGTCCTTGGTCAGCGGCGGGACGGACAGCTGACCCAGCTCCTCCAGCGACGCCTGCTTGTGCGCCAGGCGCAGCTGGCCCGCGGCCACCAGGTGCTTGGGCGCGTCCTCGCCCAGGATCTCCAGGGCCCGCTCCACGCGGGCGCCCGCGGCCACCGCCGCCCGCGCACTGCGCCGCAGGTTCGCGTCGTCGAAGTTGGCCAGGCGGTTGGCGGTCGCGCGCACCTCACGGCGCATGCGCCGTTCCTCCCACGCCAGCACACTCTGGTGCGCGCCCAACAGGGTCAACAGCGCACCGATGGAGTCGCCGTCGCGCACCACCACCCGGTCCACACCGCGCACCTCGCGCGCCTTGGCGTGCACCTTCAGGCGGCGCGCCGCACCCACCAGGGCCAGCGCGGCCTCCGGACCGGGGCAGGTCACCTCCAGCGACATCGAACGGCCGGGCTCGGTCAGGGAGCCGTGCGCGATGAACGCGCCCCGCCACGCCGACTCGGCGTCGCAGGCCCCGCCCGCGACCACGTGCCGGGGCAGACCGCGCACCGGACGACCGTTGTTGTCCACCAGTCCCGTCTGCCGGGCCAGGGACTCGCCGTCCTTGATCACCCGCACCACGTACCGGTTGCCCTTGCGCAGGCCGCTCGGGGAGAGCACGACCACCTCGGACTCGTGGCCGAAGACCTCGGAGATGTCCTTGCGCAGACGGCGCGCGGCGGCGCCCGTGTCGAGTTCGGCCTCGATCACGATCCGCCCGCCCACCAGGTGCAGGCCACCGGTGAACCGCAGGATGGTGGACACCTCCGCCTTGCGGCAGCATGGCTTGAGAATGGCCAGACGGCTCAACTCATCCTTCACCACGCCGGTCATCGCCATCGCTGAGGTCCTCCCCGTCAAACAGCCCGACCCGGCACCGCGCGCCCGGTACCGGCATGCACCCCGCCGCGGACGCGCCACGAGCGGCTTTCTTCGAGGCAGACTACGTCACGGGGCGCTCACTGCCGACCCCCGCACGGCGTGTCGCCCATCCGCCGCGCGGGCGAACGACGCCCCTGTGGGCCTTCGTACCGATGTGTGGCCAATCGCCCCCGAGCTGCGAGGACAACGCCTGACGCGGGCGGTCGCGCAGAACGGCGGCGTGTTCGTGCGCGGTGTCACCGGCGGCCTACGGCCGGGTACGGTCCCTCGCGCGGCCTCCCCCGCCCGGGACACGTCCTCGGGTGACTGTTCGGCCACACCGCGCGGCCACGGCCGGTCCACCAGGGAACGCCGCGGGTCCCCTCAGGTGTCCAGGATCCGTTCCAGTGCCGCGGCGAGCCGGTCGGGGTCGTGGCGCGGTGTGCCGTCGTCACGGGACAGGTACGCCAGTTCCAGGCACCCGCCCAGCTCACCGACCACCTTGGTCAGGGGTTCGACCTCCTCCACGGTCCCCCGGTCGGCGAGCACCACGTCCACTCCCAGCCCGGGTGCGTGTTCGCGCAGCACCTCCAGGTAGGTCTCGGGACGGAAGTCGTCGGTCTCCCCCCGCTGCGGGGACAGGTTCAGCGTCACCACGCGCCGGGCACGGGTGGTGACCAGGGCGTGCGCCAACTCCGGGACCAGCAGGTGCGGCAGCACACTGGTGAACCACGATCCGGGTCCGAACACCACCCAGTCGGCCTCTCGCACCGCCTTGACCGCCTGCGGGCTGGCGGGAGGGGACTCCGGGATCAGGGAGATGGAGCGCACCTTGCCGTTGGTACTGGCGCACGCCACCTGGCCGCGCACCGTGGTCAGCACCTCGGGCCGCTCCGGGTCGATCCCCGCCACCTCCGCGGCGATGTCCAGCGGTACCGACGACATCGGCAGCACCCGGCCGTGCGCGCCCAGGAGCTGGCCCACCCAGTCCAGACCCGCCACGGAGTCGCCGAGCAGCTCCCACAGGGCCACGATCAACAGGTTGCCGACCGCGTGGCCGTGCAGGTCGCCCTCGGAACGGAACCGGTGCTGGATCACCTGGCTCCAGGTGTGCCCCCACTCGTCGTCGCCGCACAGCGCGGCCAGCGCCATGCGCAGGTCCCCGGGGGGCAGCACGCCCAGCTCCTCGCGGAGCCGACCGCTGGAACCGCCGTCGTCGGCCACCGTGACGATGGCCGTCACGTCGGTGGTCACCCTGCGCAGGGCCGACAGGGAGGCGTGCAGTCCGTGCCCGCCCCCCAACGCGACCACCCGCGGCGGGCGCCGCCCGTCCCCGTCGGGTGCTGTGCTGTTCGCCATGGCTGTGGTCTGCCCCTCGTCCCATGTCCACCGGACGAATCGGACGGTACCACCGAGAACGGTGCACCGTGGGCAGGACGGCGGGCGGGCCGCCTCCCCGTCACTCGCGTCCGACGTCCCGGTGGACCACGTGCACGTCCACACCCTGGCCGCGCAGGCGGTCGGCGAACTGCTCGGCCATGGCCACGCTACGGTGCTTGCCCCCCGTGCACCCCACCGCGAGGGTCATGTAGTGCTTGCCCTCGCGCTGGTAGCCGTCGATGGTCAGCTTGAGGACCTCGGCGTAGGTCTCCAGCATCTCCTTGGCCCCGTCCTGGGCCAGGACGTAGTCGCGCACCGCGTCGTCGCGGCCGTTCATCGGCCGCAGCTCGGGCACCCAGTGGGGGTTGGGCAGGAAGCGGCAGTCCAGCACCAGGTCGGCGTCCACCGGCAGGCCGTGCTTGAACCCGAAGGAGACCACGTTGGCACGGGGACGCGCCTCGTCGCTCTCCCCGAAGAAGCCGATCACCCGGGCCTTGAGCTGGTGCACGTTGAGCTGGGAGGTGTCGATGACCAGGTCGGCCTCGCCGCGCACCGCGCGCAGGGTCTCGCGCTCGCGGTCGATGCCGTCGGTCAGACGGCCGTCTCCCTGGAGGGGATGGGGCCTGCGCACCCCCTCGAAGCGGCGGACGAGGGCCTCGTCGCTGGCCTCCAGGTAGAGCACGCGCGCGGTGATGTCACGCTTGCGCAGCTCCTCCACCGTGGACAGCAGGTCCTCGGTGAAGGCCAGCGAACGCACGTCGACGACCACCGCCACCCGCGGCACCGCTCCGTGCGTGCGCCCGGCCAGTTCGATCATGGTCGGCAGCAGCCCGGGTGGAAGGTTGTCCACCACGAACCAGTCCAGGTCCTCCAGGGCCCTGGCCGCCGTACTGCGTCCCGCGCCGGACATGCCGGTCACGATGACCACCTCGGGCGGCAACTCCCCACCCAGTTCGACCGTCATGCGTCTCCTCCCCCGTCAGTGGTGTGCTGTGCTGGTACCCCGTCGCCCTCCCCGGCCTGTCCGGCGGCACCGCCGGACAGGTGCGCGTGCACGGCCTCGGCCAGTTTGGGGCCGATACCGGGCACCGTGGCGATCTCCTCGGCCGTGGCCGCGGCCAGTCGTCTCACCGAACCGAACTCCTTGATCAGGGCCGCCCTGCGCGAAGGCCCGAGTCCGGGCAGCTCGTCCAGGCTGCTGCCGGTGAGCGCCTTGGCGCGCTTGTGTCGGTGGTACTGGATGGCGAAGCGGTGGGCCTCGTCGCGGACCCGTTGGAACAGGTAGAGCCCCTCCCCCGTGCGGGGCAGGATCACCGGGTCCTCGTCACCGGGCAACCACACCTCCTCCAGGCGCTTGGCCAGGCCGCACACGGCGACGTCCTCGATACCGAGCTCGTCCAGGGCGCGGCGCGCCGCCTCGGCCTGGGGACGGGCACCGTCCACCACCACCAGGTTAGGCGGATAGGCGAACCTGCCGGGTGACGGCTCGTCGTCGGTCTGGTGACCACCGTGGTCACCCGTCTCCCCCATCCGGGCGACCTCGCCGCTCCTGGCGTTCTCCTCCAGGTAGCGGCGGAAGCGGCGGTGGACGACCTCGTACATGGCCGCGACGTCGTGCTGTTCCCGGCCGCCCTCACCGCTGCCCCGGATGGAGAAGCGGCGGTACTCGGACTTGCGGGCCAGACCGTCCTCGAAGACGACCATGGACGCCACCACGTGCTCGCCCTGGAGGTTGGAGATGTCGAAGCACTCGATGCGCAGCGGCGCCTCGGCCAGGTCCAGGGCCTCCTGGATCTCCTGGAGGGCGCGGCTGCGGGTGCTCAGGTCCCCGGCGCGGTGGGTCTTGTGGCGCGCCAGCGCCTCACGGGCGTTCTTGTCGACCGTCTCCATGAGGGACTTCTTGTCGCCCCGCTGGGGCACCCGCAGGTCCACGGCCGACCCGCGGTGCTCCGACAACCAGGCGGCCATGGCCGCGGAGTCGGCGGGCTCGTGGGAGACCAGGACCTCGCGGGGAACGGCGGTGCCGGTGCCCGCGCTCTCGTCCTCCCCCTCGGCCGGACCGTAGAGCTGCCCCAGGAAGGTACTCATCAGCTCGGCCGGACCACCGCCGTCGACCTTGTCCACCACGTAGCCGCGCCGGCCGCGGATGCGCCCGCCGCGCACGTGGAAGATCTGGACGGCCGCCTCCAGCTGGTCGTCGACCATGGCGATGACGTCGCAGTCGGTGGAGTCGGGCAGGACCACGGCCTGCTTCTCCAGTGCGGCGCGCAGGGCCTCGATGTCGTCGCGGACGCGGGCGGCCCGCTCGTACTCCATCTCCTGGGCGGCCTCCCGCATGCGCCCCTCCAGTTCGCGGATGAACCGTCCGGTGTCACCCGCCAGGAAGGAGCAGAAGTCCTCGGCCAGGGCCCGGTGGTCCTCCGGTGAGGCCTTGCCGACGCAGGGGGCCACGCACTTGCCGATGTAGCCGAGCAGGCAGGGGCGTCCGCTGTTGCGGGCGTCGCGGAACACACCCGGAGAACAGGTGCGCACGGGGAAGACCCGCAGCAGCAGGTCCACGGTCTCGCGGATGGCCCAGGCGTGCGAGTAGGGGCCGAAGTAGCGCACCCCCCTGCGCTTGGCGCCGCGCATGACCTGCACCCGGGGGAACTCCTCGTTCAGGGTGACCGCCAGGTAGGGGTAGCTCTTGTCGTCCCGGTACTTGACGTTGAACCGGGGGTCGTACTGCTTGATCCAGGAGTACTCCAGCTGGAGGGCCTCCACCTCGGTGCCCACGATCGTCCAGTCGACGTCGGCGGCGGTGGAGACCATCTGCTGGGTGCGCGGGTGCAGTCCGGCGAAGTCGCGGAAGTAGGAGGACAGCCGGGACCGCAGGTTCTTGGCCTTGCCCACGTAGATGACGCGGCCCGACGCGTCCCGGAACCGGTAGACGCCCGGGTCGGTGGGGATGGATCCGGGCGCGGGACGCAGGTGAGGAGTCGCAGCCATACCCCCATTGTGGTAGGGGGTGCGGACATCCGGCCAACCGAGCCCCGCACACCCCGAGGGTGTCGCACCTCACACCCGGTGAACCCTCCCTCCACCAGCACACCGTTTCCACAGCCCTGCCCACGCCCGCGCTCCCTCCCTCCGCAAGATAAACGTCACGATTAGGTATCCCTATGCTCTAAGTTGGGCGGGTACACAGGAACATCGGAACTTCCCGATATCGACGACAAGGGAGGCCCTTGCCGTGGACCTTCGGCAATGGATCGCGATCGGCGTCGCCGTCACCGTCGCGCTACTGCTGGTCTTCGCCGTGCGCTGGGTGCTCAAGCACAAGCTGAACAGGGTCTGGCGGGTGTCCCGGTACGTGGTCGCGCGTACGGCCCTCACCAGCTACGGCGCCGCCGGAGTGCTCGGCGCGAACCTGGCACTGCCCAGCTCCGACGACGTGGACTGGGGCACGTACCAGGTCATCGACCACGCCATGAGCATCCTCATGATCGCGACGCTGACGGGTCTGGGCATCAGCCTGGCCTACGCCGTCACGGACATGGTCCTGGCGCGCCTGTCGGTGGCCAACGGCGATGCCGACCGCAAGGCCAGGCGCATCCAGACCCAGGTCCGGCTCCTGCGTCGGGTGATCACCTCGGTCATCGTGACCCTGGCGGTCGCCGCCATCCTGTTCACCTTCGACGAGGTTCGCGCACTCGGCGCCGGGCTGCTGGCCTCCGCGGGCATCATCGGCATCGTCGCCGGTGTGGCCGCCCAGTCCACGCTGGCCAACCTCTTCGCCGGTCTCCAGCTGGCCTTCAGCGACGCCCTGCGCATCGGCGACGTGGTCGTGGTCGAGGGCGAGTGGGGCCGCGTCGAGGAACTCAGCCTGGTCAACGTCACCATCAAGATCTGGGACGAGCGCCGCCTCGTGGTCCCGGTGGCCAACTTCACCACGACCAGCTTCGAGAACTGGACCAAGCAGGGCACGGCGATCACCGCCAAGGTGGTGTTCCCGCTGGACTGGGAGGTGCCGATCAAGGAGTTGCGCGAGGAGACCGGGCGTCTGATCACCGCCAGCGACCACTGGGACGGACGCAGCTGGTCCTGCCAGGTCGTGGACATCGCCCCCACCGGCGAGGTGCTGGTGCGGGTCGTGGCCACCGCCGCCGACACCGGCCACCAGTGGGACATCGCCTGCGAGATCCGCGAACACCTCATCACCTGGCTGGCCGAGAACTACCCCGAGTCCCTGCCGCGCCACCGCGCCCAGTTCGTGGACTCCGACGACGAGGACGCCTACGCCTCCCAGTTCCCCGACTCGGCGTTCCGGCACGAGCCGAGCGGCGTCAGCGGCCCTCCCGGGGGCGACCCCGGCGAGGCCTGAGCCGGACCTGGACCGTGCACACGACGGCGCCCGGAGCGATGCGCTCCGGGCGCCGTGTCGTGTCTCGGGGAGGGCGGAGTTCCTCCGGGGCCTCCGGGGAGGACCGGTCCGGACTCCGGCGTGGCCCTCCGGTCCTGGCGACGGCGTGGTGACGAGGCGCTTCCGCCCCGCTGGCGGGCCGCAGGGTCCTCAGGAGAGCGGCCAGTTGCGTAGGGCGGCGTCGGCCGTCTCCTGGAGTTCGTCGCGGCTGACACCGCTCGCGGCCTGCACGGCGATACCGAACGCCAGGGTGGTGACGTAGCGGGCCAGTAGTCCCGGATCGGTCCGCGGGGGCAGGTCGCCGTCGTCGACGGCTCGCTGGAACCGCTCTCGTACGCGGGAGCAGCCGTCGTTACGCCAGGCGACGAGAAGGTCACGGGCTCCACGCCCGGAGTCACTGGCGGTCAGGGCGCCCTGGACGCCCAGGCACCCGTGGGGGTGGGCCGGGCGTGTGGTGGTGCGGACGGTACCGGACAGGATCGCGGTGGCGACGCCGAGAGCGGTCGGCTCCTCCAGGGCCCGGACCAGGTACGCGCTCGGGCCCTCGGTGTAGCGCTCCAGGGCCTTGCGGAACAGCTCCTCCTTGTTGCCGAAGGCCGCGTACATGCTGGTCGTGGAGATGCCCATCGCGTCGGTCAGGTTGGCCAGGCTGGCCCCCTCGTAGCCGTGCTCCCAGAACACCAGCATGGCGCGTTCGAGAGCCTCATCGGTGTCGAATCCCCGCGGTCGGCCGATCGGGCCCCTCTGCTTGGTCCTCATCCCCCCACCCTACCCCTTCTGTACCGTTCGCTACAGAAGTGCTATCGTCGACTTCTGCATCGACCGATACAGAAATCGAGAGGGTTGTTCACGTGGGACTACTTGAGGGCAGGACCGCTCTGGTCACCGGCGGCGGCACCGGCATCGGCCTGGCGAGTGCCGTACGACTGGCGGCCGAGGGCGCGCACGTGTTCATCACCGGGCGGCGCGAGACCGAACTCGACGCGGCCGCCGAAGTGATCGGTCCAGCGGCCACCCCGGTGGTCAGCGACATCTCGAACCTGGCTGACCTGGACCGCCTCTACGAGACGATCCGCGACCGGGGACACGGCCTGGACGTCCTGTTCGCGAACGCCTCCGTCGCCGAGTTCGCGCCACTCGCGCAGATCACCGAAGAGCACTTCGACGCCCTCTTCGACATCAACGTCCGGGGCACGCTGTTCACCGTTCAGAAGGCACTGCCGCTGTTCAACGACGGCGCCTCGGTGATCCTGAACGGCTCCACCAACGCGGACGTCGGCGCGGAGGCGTTCGGCGTGTACGCGGCGACCAAGGCCGCCACCCGATCGTTCTCCCGGACCTGGGCCAACGAACTCAGGGAACGCGGCATCCGGGTCAACACCATCTCCCCCGGCCCGACCGACACCCCCGGTCTGTCGGGGCTCGCGCCCGCCCAGGAACAGGTCACCGGCTTCAAGCGGCAACTGGCGACGAACGTGCCGCTGGGCCGGCTCGGACGCCCGGAGGAGATCGCGGCCGCCGTGGCCTTCCTCGCCTCCGAGCAGAGCAGCTTCGTCACCGGATCGAACCTGTACGTCGACGGCGGCCTGAACCAGATCTGAGTTCCGTGGCCGTACGCACGACGAGGACGGCGGCGCCCACCCGGCCGGACTCGCTCGGACCGGCCGGGGCGAGCGAAGACCAGGGCCACAGCAGCGCGAAGGCGGCCCGGTGACAGCGCCGACCGTGGACGGGCACGACGTCGTCGTCGCCGACACATCCCGGGGTGGGTCCGTCCGGGGGCGGGCCCGGTTCGCGTCCGGGCCCGCCAGGAAGCGCGGCCCCCGTGCCCGGGCGTGGGGGTGTTGGCGAGGAGTACGCCACCGCACTCGCACGAGGGGCTACGACCGCGGCACCCCGCCGTTCCGCCCCGGCCCCTCCGGAACCCCGTGGGCGCCCGGGCCGCTCACTCCCCGCGTCCTCAGGAGGCGGGCCCGTCCAGGATGATGTCGGTGCCGTCGACGGTGACGGTGAACTCCTCCAACGGCTCCTGCGCCGGTCCGGCCAGCGGCTCCCCCGTGGAGGTGTCGAACTCGCTGCCGTGGCACAGGCAGCGGATGACCTCGTCCACCTCCTGGACCGTGCACCCCGCGTGCGTGCACGAGGCGGCGAACGCCAGGTACTCACCCTCCTGCGGCTGGGTGACGACCAGCTTGCTGTCGCTGAAGACCGCCCCGGCCCCCACGGGGACGTCGGTGGTCTGCCCGACCACCTGGCCGTACCGGACCTCCTGGGGCTTGGGCTCCTCACCGGCACAGGCACTCGCGGCGGTGACGGCCGCGGCCGCTCCCNGAGCAGTCGGCGCCTGCTCATGCCGCACCCACACGTCCTCTTACCGGCCACGACGAAACGCTCCCTCACCTGCGCCGAAATATCCACTACACAATGTAGTAGGCATGGTGGGGTGCCCCGTTCGCGGGGTGGTCCGGAAAACCCCGTCCCACGGCGGACACGGGGGCGGGCCCCGGACGACCGGGACCCGCCGGCCGCTACAGCACCTTGGCCAGGAACCGCCCGGTGTAGGACTCGGCCACCGCGGCGACCTCCTCCGGGGTTCCCTGCGCGACCACGGTGCCGCCGCCGGAGCCGCCCTCCGGCCCCATGTCGATGACGTGGTCGGCGGTCTTGATGACGTCGAGGTTGTGCTCGATGACGATCACCGTGTTGCCGCTGTCGGTCAGCCGGTCGAGCACGCCCAGCAGCTTGCGGATGTCCTCGAAGTGCAGACCGGTCGTGGGCTCGTCCAGCACGTACACCGTCCGCCCCGTGGAGCGGCGCTGCAACTCGGAGGCGAGCTTGACCCGCTGCGCCTCGCCGCCGGAGAGCGTGGTGGCGGGCTGCCCCAGCCGTACGTAGCCCAGGCCGACGTCCTCCAGGGTCTGGAGGTGGCGACGGATGGCGTTGATCGGCTCGAAGAACTCCAGGGCCTCCGAGATCGGCATGTCGAGCACCTCGGAGATGTTCTTGCCCTTGTAGCGGACCTGGAGGGTCTCCCGGTTGTACCGGGCGCCGTGGCACACCTCGCAGGGCACGTAGACGTCGGGCAGGAACTGCATCTCGATCCTGAGCGTGCCGTCACCGGAGCAGGCCTCGCAGCGGCCCCCCTTGACGTTGAAGGAGAACCGGCCCGGCTGGTATCCGCGGGTCTTGGCGTCGGTGGTCTGCGCGAACAGCTTGCGGACGTGGTCGAAGACCCCGGAGTAGGTGGCCGGGTTGGAGCGCGGGGTCCGCCCGATGGGGCTCTGGTCCACGTGCACGACCTTGTCGACCTTGTTCGTGCCGTTGACCCGCAGGTGGCGTCCGGGCACGTCGCGCGCCCCGTTGAGCTCCTTGGCCAGCGCCTTGTACAGGATCTCGTTGACCAGGGTGGACTTGCCCGAGCCGGACACGCCGGTGACCGCGGTGAACACGCCCAGGGGGAAGGTGACGTCGATCCCCTCCAGGTTGTTCTCCCGGGCGCCCCGGACCACCAGTTCGTGCCCCCGGGAGAGGGGACGGCGGGTGGCGGGCACCGCGATGGCGCGCCGTCCGGCCAGGTAGTCACCGGTCAGCGACTCCGGCGAGGTGAGCAGCTCGTCCACGATCCCCGAGACCACGACGTGCCCGCCGTGCTCGCCCGCGCCGGGGCCGATGTCGACCACCCAGTCGGCGGCGCGGATGGTGTCCTCGTCGTGCTCGACGACGATGAGCGTGTTGCCGATGTCGCGCAACCGCTGGAGGGTCTCCAACAGGCGGGCGTTGTCGCGCTGGTGCAGGCCGATGGAGGGCTCGTCCAGCACGTAGAGCACGCCCACCAGACCGGAACCGATCTGGGTGGCCAGACGGATGCGCTGGGCCTCGCCGCCCGAGAGCGACCCGGAGGAGCGGGCCAGACTCAGGTAGTCCAGGCCCACGTCGAGCAGGAAGCCCATCCGGGCGTTGATCTCCTTGAGCACCTGGGCGGCGATGACCGCGTCGCGCTCGGAGAGGGTGAGGTCGGCGAGGAAGGCCGCGCTCTCACTGAGCGGCATCCGGGCGACGTCGGCGATGGAGCGACCGCCCACGGTCACGGCCAGCACCACCGGCTTGAGGCGGGTGCCCTCACAGGAGGGGCAGGGCACCGTGCGCATGTACCCCTCCAGCCGTTCGCGCCCGTAGTCGCTCTCGGTCTCGGAGTGGCGGCGCCGGACCCAGGGGATGACGCCCTCGAACTCGGTGTAGTAGGAGCGGTGGCGCCCGTACCTGTTGCGGTAGCTGACGTGGACCTGGGTGTCGTGCCCCTCCAGCAGTGCCTTGCGGGCGCGGCGCGGCAGCCTCTCCCAGGGGGTGTCCAGGTCGAAGCCCACGGCCTCCCCCACGGCCTTGAGGATGCGCTCCCAGTAGCCGCTGTTGGGGCCGCCCGACCAGGGCCCGATGGCGCCCTCGGCCAGGGTCCGCTCCGGGTCGGGGACCAGCAGCTCGGGGTCGACCTCCATGCGGGTGCCCAGGCCCGAGCAGTCGGGGCAGGCGCCGTAGGGGGCGTTGAAGGAGAAGGAGCGCGGTTCGAGCTGTTCGAAGGACAGGTCGTCGTAGGGGCAGTACAGGTGCTCGGAGAAGACCTTCTCGCGCTCGGGGTCGCCCGGCTCGACGTCCACGAAGTCCAGGACGATGGTGCCGCCCGCCAGTTTCAGGGCGGTCTCGACGGAGTCGGTGAGACGCCCGCGCGAGGCGGGTTTGACGGCGAGCCGGTCCACGACCACGGCGATGTCGTGCTTGTCGTAGCGGCCCAGCTTGGGCGCCTCGTCCAGGCGCACGGCCCGCCCGTCCACGACCGCGCGGGTGAAGCCCTTGGACTGGAGGTCCTTGAAGAGTTCGACGTACTCGCCCTTGCGTCCGCGCACGACGGGGGCGAGCACCTGGAAGCGGGTGCCCTCCTCCATCTCCAGGACCCGGTCGACGATCTGCTGGGGGCTCTGCCGGGCGATCTCGCGGTGGCACTCGGGGCAGTGCGGGACGCCGATGCGCGCCCACAGCAGGCGCAGGTAGTCGTAGACCTCGGTGATGGTGCCGACGGTCGAACGGGGGTTGCGGCTGGTGGACTTCTGGTCGATGGACACCGCCGGGGACAGGCCCTCGATGAAGTCCACGTCGGGCTTGTCCATCTGCCCCAGGAACTGGCGGGCGTAGGCCGACAGGGACTCGACGTAGCGGCGTTGCCCCTCGGCGAAGACCGTGTCGAAGGCCAGCGACGACTTGCCCGAGCCGGACAGGCCGGTGAACACGATCATGGAGTCGCGTGGCAGGTCCAGGGAGACGTCCTTGAGGTTGTGCTCCCGCGCTCCCCGGACTACCAGTTGTTCGACCATCGAGTGAGACATCCTTCGGCTTTGACGCACAGGACGTGGACCCCGTCGCGTGACGTCGGTTGATCCGTGTGGAACTTCGCGGTGCGGCGGTCGAGGAGCCGCCGGAGGCCACCTGGGCTCCGGGGCGGGCCGCTGGAGGATGGGCCGGGCCGCGCGTCCCCCGCCCGTCCAGACTAACGACCGCCGACGACGGTTTCTTCCACCTCACGAAAGAGGTGGCACCCCGGCGCCGGAGCGCCGAGGTGCCACCACTATAGACGAACGACTGTTCGATTTTGGCCGTTCCGAGGAACGTCCCGGAAGGAGCGGTTCGACCCGACCGGGATCAGGAGCGGTTCTCCGAGGGGTCCCTCTCCTTCTCCAGCTCCGGCTTCTTCCGCTCCTCGGACCTGGACTTGATCAGGCTGCCGACGATGGTGATCGCCATGATGCCGATGATGACGGTCAGCGACAGGCCGATACCGACCTCGGGCACGTGCACGCCGTTCTCGTGCAGGGCGTGCAGGATCATCTTCGCGCCGATGAAGACCATGATCGCCGACAGGCCCCAGCTGATGTAGGCCAGGCGGTCCATCAGGCCCGCCAGGAGGAAGTACAGCTGACGCAGCCCCAGCAGGGCGAAGGCGTTGGCGGTGAAGACGATGTAGGCGTCCTGGGTCAGGCCGAAGATGGCCGGGATCGAGTCGACGGCGAAGACCAGGTCGATCATGCCGATCGCCACGATGACCAGCAGCATCGGCGTGACGTGACGCCTGCCGTCGAGCTTCACGGTGAGCTTGGAACCGTGGTAGTCGTCGGTCACCGGCCAGAAACGTCTGACCATGCGCACCACCGGGGACTGGGTGTAGTCCTTGTCCTCGTCGTCGCCCTTCACGTGGTCGCGGACGATCTTGTACCCGGTGTAGATGAGGAAGGCGCCGAAGAGGTAGAAGACCTCGCTCCAGGCGTTGATCACCTGGGCGCCCAGGACGATGAAGATACCGCGCATGACCAGCGCGATGACGATGCCGACGAGCAGGACCTCGTGCTGGTACTTCTTGGGCACCGCGAAGGAGCTCATCAGAAGGTAGAACACGAAGAGGTTGTCGATGCTCAGGCTCTTCTCGGTGACGAACCCGGCGAAGTACTCGGCACCGGCGCCCCCGCCGCCGAAGTACCAGACACCGAACCCGAACAGGATCGCGATGCCGATGTAGAAGGCCGCCCACCAGGCGGCCTGCTTCATGCCGAACTCCTGGGGGCCCTTGGTCTTACTCCACGGGTGGTCGACGATGATCAGGTCGATCACCAGGATGGCGACCATGGCGCCGATGGTGACGGCCCACAGCCACAACGGAACGTTCACGGGCGAAATCTCCTCCGGTCGGTGCGTGCGGGCGGTGTGCACGCACGTCGAAACGCCGGAGGTCTCTCCCGCTCACGAGACACAGTGAGCCGACGGCACCGGGCGGACCACACTGTCCTCCGTGATGACGATACCGCCGCGACAGGGATACTCCCCTCACGTACCAGGCCAGGATACCGGTTCCACACAGTGGGTGACCCCCCTGTGACGACACGGTTCCCCTGCCCACGATGCCAACGAAGACACCTCGACGGAAGTTCCGCCGAAGGTGGTATTGCCCTCACCATCGGAGTACGGATTTGTAGACCCCCGACGCCGCCTCCACCGCGTCCTCCTCGGTCGGCAGCGCCTTGGCCGCCTCGCGCGAACGCGCCCGCAGGTCCTCGGCCAGCACCGGATCGTCCAGTACCCGGCCCACCGCGGCGGCGAACGCCACCGGATCCCCCGGAGGCACCATCAGCACCGTCCCCGCGTACAGGTCCGGGATCCCGCCGACCCGGGTGGAGACCACCGGCAGCCCCGCCCGCAGCGCCTCCATGATCACCAGGGACGGCCCCTCCCACTGGCTGGTCAGGCAGAACACGTCCGCCGCGGCCAACAGGTCGGCCACGTCCGTACGGTGCCCCAGCATGCGCACGTCCGCGCGCATCTCCGCGGCCGTGTCGTGCAACCGCCCCCACAGGGGCCCGTCACCGGCGATCGCCACCACCGGCTCGGGCCTGCGGTCGGCGATGGCGGGCGCCGCGTCCAACAGCATGTCCAGCCCCTTCTGCTCGGCCAGACGGGCGACGGTCAACAGCAACGGCCGCTCCGGCCGCACCGCCAGGTCGTCCCGGGTGGCCGCACGGCCGTTCAGGGGCGGACCGGTCTCGGGCGCGGCCACCACCGCCAACCGGGCGTCCCCGGCCCCCAGCCCCCGCAACCTGCGCACCAGGTCACCGGACACACCCAGCACCACGTCCGCGCGGTGCGCCACGACCCGCTCCAACACCGGGTAGGCCACCGCCAACGGCCCCCGGACCAGCGGAGGCGCGTTGTGCGCGGTCACCACCAACGGGGAGGCGCCGGCCAGCGCGCACAGGGCTCCGGCCCGCAACCCGTGCGCGTGGACCACGTCCGCCCCCCGCACCAGGGACCGCAACCGCAGCACGGCGCCCGGATCGGTCAGGGAGGGCGCCGCGCCGACACGGACCGGGGAGAACCGCAGCCCCACCGAGGTGAAGCCGAACTCGCGTTCGGCGGAGGCCGGGCCGAGCACCGCGACCCGGTGGCCACGCGCGAGCAGACCCGCGCCCAGCGAGCGCACGTGGCGGCCCACCCCTCCACTACTGGTGCCGATGACCAGCGCGATCCTGGCGTTCAACGCTTCTCCCTCCTGCGTTCGAGTACGCTCCTGGCCCGGTCGGCGACCGCACGCACCGCCGATCGGTCCACCACCGCCGCGACCGCCGCGTAGGCCACCAGCCCCACCGTCCCGGCCGCCGCGGCCACCACCACCGCCTGCCACACGCCGTCGGCGTGCAGGGACACGGCCACCCAGCGCCCCAGGACCCACCCGACCACACCACCCAGGGCCGCGGCCACCACCGAACGCCCCACCCCCGCCAGGGTGTCGCGCCCGTGCGTGCGCACCACCCCGGCGCACAGCAGAGCGGCGGCCAGGGTCAGACCCACCGTTCCGGCCGCACCCAACCCGGCGATCGTCCACCCCCGGGGCAGCACCCCCACCAACGACACCGCGCACACCATCACCACCAGCCACCCCACCACCTGGGCGGTGGCGGCCAGACGCCCGTGGTGCGAGGCGTACAGCGCTCGGCTGAGCAGGGCGACCAGACCGAACCCCACCACCCCGGGGGCGTAGGCGAGCAGGGCGCGCTCCAGCGGCAGGGGATCGAGTCGGGCGAAGACCAGGGCCACCGGGGACGCGGCGGCGGCCAGAGCGGTACCCACCCCCGCGGTGACCACCACGCAGGCACGCGCGCTCCCCGCCACCAGGGAGGCGAACCCCCGGTGGTCGTGCTCGGCGTGCGCCACCACCAGGGCGGTGAACGCGCTGGTCGCGATGGGCACCGCGATCACCCCGTAGGGCAGGGTGAACAGGGCCCAGGCGTAGGTGTGGAGCACGGCCGCGCCCGCGCCGCCGCCCCAGTTGGCCAGGGCCACCGACAGCAGCAGGCACACCTGCATGGCCACCAGCGGCAGCAGGGAGGCCGCCGCCAGGGAGCGCACCCGACGCCCCACCCCGGGCGGGAAGGTCAGACGCGGCCGGGGCCGCACACGCAACCGCCGGGCGGGACCCACCACCGTGAGGAAGAGCGCGGCCGCCCCCGCGGTGGTGCCCAGGGACAGGGTGAGCTCGGCGGACGGCGGCAGTCCCGCCACGTCCTGGCGGTGGTCGGCGCCCAGCGGCACGAAGACCAGGTAGGCGGCGACCACCACGAGGCTGGACACCAACGGGGCCAGGGCCGGGGCCAGGAACCGGCGGTGCGACTGGAGGACTCCGTAGAGCACGGAGGCCAGCCCGTAGAGGACGATCTGGGGCGCGAAGACCACGAGCATGCGAGCGGCGAGCGCGAGCAGGGCGCCCCGGTCGCAACCGGCACCCGCGCCGAGCATGAGCGACATCACCGGAACCGAGACCAGGGCGAGCAACACCGACAGGGGAACCGCCAGCAGCAGCACCCAGGTGACGAGCGCCGAGGCCGTGTGACGCACCTGCTCCCGGTCGCCACATTGGGCCGCGGAGGCCAGGACGGGAACGACCACCGCGGTGAGCGCCCCGCCGATGACGATCTCGAACAGGACGGCGGGCAGCTGGTTGGCGGTCACGTAGGCGGTGCCCAGACAGGTGTCGCCCACGGTCTGGGAGAACACCACGGTACGCCCGAACCCCGCCAGCCTGGCGCCCACGGTGACCACCGCGATGAGCGCCGCCGCCGTGCCTACCCCGCGCGTCACCCCCCGGATGGTACGGGACACCGTGACCGTCTCACTCGCGCCTGCCCCAGCGGTCGAGGCGGCGCAGGGCCGGAACGCGGTCGATGACGCGGGAGAAGCTGACACGTTCGCTGGCCAGGGTCAGGACGGCCACCCCGCCCAACAGTGCGAGGCGCACGGGGCGGGGCGCCCCGGCCACGGCGGCGGCGCCCAGGGCCGCGCCGAGGGCGTTGGCGCCCGCGTCACCGAGCATGGACCGCTCGGCGAGTTCCCCCGGCAGCAGCGCCGCCGAGGCGCCCACGACGGGGCCGACCAGCGGCGCGGCCGGCGATGCCAGCGCGGGGACGGCGGCGATCAGGGCGACCTTGGCCGCGCGTCCGGGGCGCAGGTCGAACAGGTTGAGCAGGTTGGCGCTGGCGGCGATGAGCGCCCCGTCCAGCAGGGTCTCCCACGGGGAGCGGCGCAGGAGCCGGGCGGCGGCGATCCCGGCGGTGCCGATACCCGCCATCTTGACCATGCCGGTGGTGACCCGGCCGCGCGCGAGCGCGCCCAGGTGCCCGCGCAGGCCGCGCGCCTGGGCCGACCCCGCCAGGTCGTCGTGGACGCCGAAGGCGGCGGCCCCCGCCGCGGCCAGCACGCAGGCGGCGCGCACGCGCGGCCCGGGGCCGGGCACGAGCAGGCTGGCCGCACACACGCCGCAGGCCAGTGCGGGTCCCTGGAGGAGGGTCACGTCACGACCGCGGAAGTTGGTGCGCAGCCACGGGTCCACGGCACCCGGTCCGGCGGTGTCGGCCACGTCGCGGGGCTCCTCCTCGGAGGTGGTGGCCACCGGTGGCGCGGCCACTGCCACGGCG
>NZ_ANAX01000315.1 GCF_000341065.1 Nocardiopsis halotolerans DSM 44410
GGCGCGGGCACCTCCACCACGGCGGCGCGGGCCCCGGTCCCCCCGCGTGCGGGGGCGTCCTGCGCGGCGGGACGGCGACGGGTGAGCAGGGCGTAGGCGGTGGAGGCCACCGCGGCCCCGAGCAGGGTTCCGGTCAGGCCCTGGGCCAACAGGCGCGCACGAGGGTGGGACGCGGCCCGGAACGGGCGGGGGAAGGGGAGGGTCATCGGGTGTCACTCCCCGTTCCGGGTCGTACGGCGGGCCTCACCACTCTCGGCGGGTGCGGTGGAGGCGTCCTCCTCCGAGGGCCCCTCCGGTTTCTCCGACCCCTCCTGGGAGGCCTCACGCGGCTCGGGCAGCGGGTCGGGGAGGAATCCCCGGATCCCCTCACCGATGCCGTACGCCCCGCCATCGCCCTCCAGGTCCTCGGCCAGGGCCAGGATCGCGATGATCTCGCCCATGGGGCGCGAGGCCACGTCCACGGTGGCGAAGGGCGCCTCCGAGGCACGCGCCTGGGCGAGCATCCCGTCGCCTCGCGCGGAGGGTCCGTCACCGGCCACGACGGCGGCACCGACCTCCTGGTGCAGGGCGGTGGTGATCGTGGTCAGCACGGCGTTGGCCGCCTCCGGATCCTGCCCCTCGGGAGCGGTTCCGCCCGCGGGGGCGACGACGACCACGGCGTCGGAGGACGCGGCGGGCTCGCCCTCGACCGTGATCAGCCCGCCCTCGGTGAAGGCCTCCAGGACGGCGGCGGGGTCGTAGGCGCCTTCGCTCTCCTCACCCGGAGACGGCGAGGACTCCTCCCCCGGAGCGGACCGCCCGTCCCCGGAGCCCCCGGAGTCCTCGGAGCCCCCGCTTCCCGGGCCGTCCTCCTCCTCGGCGGCGGCCAGGGCGTGGCCGATCTCGGTGCCCGCCTTCTCGTGGGGGCTGCCGGAGAGGTCCTGGGGGGCGTGGGCGACCTGGAGGGACAGCTCGTCGACGAAGGTGGCGTTGCCGCCGTCCAGGAACGCCGCGGTGACCTGGATCCGGCCGACGACCTCCCCGCCCGCCTCCTCCACGCGCCCGGCCAGGGCGTCGGCCGCCTCCTGGTCGGCGCCTGGAGCGGCCACCACCACCACGCCCAGGTCGGCGAGCATGTCGGCGAGCATGTCCTCCGACACCGCCTCGGCCATCTGGTCGGCGCCGGCGTTGACCTGGTCGGCGACGTCGCGCTCGGCGCGCAGGTTCTCGCTCTGGGCGCGCAGGTCCGCGGTCTCGGACTGGAGGGTGTTGAGCAACGGGTCCTGGAGCATGGTGGTTCCCAGGACGAGCCCCACGGTGAGTGCGAGGAACACCGCGATGATGGACACCAGGTGGTAGCGGAAATCGATCACGTCAACAGCCCTGTCAACCAGTAGGAGAACGCGTCCCAGCGCGCCGCGAGAAAGGTGAGGTAGACCTGCCCCGCCGGTGAGCAGTAGGCGGCGACCACGATGGTGAGCAGACAGGCCGCGACCAGTCCGATCAGCGCCCAGGGGGAGATACGCGCCCGGTACAGGCGGCTGACGCCCTTGGCGTCGACGAGCTTGCCGCCCACCCGGAGCCGCGTCAGGAAGGTACTGGCCATGCCCGCCCGGCCCTTGTCGAGGAACTCCTCCAGGGTGGCGTGCGTGCCCACGGCCACGATGAGCGCGGCGCCCGCGCCGTCTGCGAGCATCATCGCAACGTCCTCGCTGGTGCCCGTGGCCGGGAAGACCACCGCCCCGTACCCCAGGTCGGTGAGGCGGGGCAGGCCCGGAGCCCTGCCGTCCCGGTAGGCGTGCACGACCAGTTCGGCCCCGCTCGCCAGTGCCCGGTCCGACACCGAGTCGAAGTCGCCGACGATGATGTCGGGGCGGTACCCGGCCTCCAGGACCGCGTCCGCGCCCCCGTCGACGGCGATGATGACCGGCCGGAACTCGCGGATGTAGGGCCGCAGGGCCGCGATGTCCTCCCGGTAGTGGTAGCCGCGCACCACGATGAGGACGTGGCGGCCCTCCATCTCCGTCTCGATGGCGGGAATGCCGATACCGTCCAGGAGCAGGTCGCGCTCGTACTGGAGGTAGGCCATGGTGTTGGCCGCGAACGCCTCCAGTTGCGTGGCCAGCCCGGCCCGGGCCTCGTCCATCGCGACGCCGACGGTTCCCGGGTCCTGGAGGGTGCCGCGTGCGACGACCTCGTCGCCGCGGTACAGGGTGGCGCCCTCCAAACGGAGCCGCTCCCCGTCGCGGACACGGGTGAACACCTCGGGGTCGACGTCGTCGACCAGCGGGATACCCGCGTCCACGATCATCTCCGGCCCCTGGTTGGGGTAGCGACCGCTGATACTCGTGGCGACGTTGAGCACCGCCGACACACCGCAGCCCACCAGGGCCTCGGCGCTGACGCGGTCCAGGTCGACGTGGTCGATGACCGCGATGTCGCCCGGTCGCAGACGTTTGGTCAGGTTCTTGGTGCGTCGGTCCGAACGGACGGGCGCGACCAGCCCTGTGGGAGCGTCCGCCCGGGTGCGGCGGAACCGCATGACTGTGGCGCTGAGCGCATCCGATACCTTCATCGCTGGCATACTGTCAGAACTCCCCCACGGAGAGTCACCACAGCTGTGAGATCGGCGTGTTCGGGGCGAGGCCGCCGTCTTCACCCCAACGAGGGACGTTGACGACGACCCACCCGGCCCCTACCCCGGGAGGGTCCCAGGTCACACATTGATCACGAAAAGGCAAGGAAGTGCCAGGTCACGCCGCCGGATAGGCCCGCTCCGGGTCGGCGTTGGCGAGCAGCTCCTCGGCGTGGGCGCGCCCCAGCTCGGAGTCCTCCAACCCGGCGAGCATCCGCGACAGTTCCCGGACCCGCCCCCCGCGGTCCAACCGCACCACACCGCTCTCGGTCACCAGGCCCTCGGTGGACTTCTCCACCACCAGGTGGGCGTCGGCGAACGCCGCGACCTGCGGCAGGTGCGTGACCACGATGACCTGCGCGCGCTGGGCCAGACGGGCCAGCCGCCGACCGATCTCCACCGCGGCCTTGCCACCCACGCCCGCGTCGACCTCGTCGAAGACGAACGTGGGCACCGGATCGGCACCGGCGAAGACCACCTCGATGGCCAGCATCACGCGCGAGAGCTCACCGCCCGAGGCGCCCTTGTGCAGGGCCAGCGGCGGGGAACTGGGGTGCGGGGCCAGCAGGAGCTCCACCTCGTCACGGCCGTGCTGGCCGAACTCCTCACCCGTGGTGATCCGCACGCTCACGCGGGCGTGCGGCATGGCCAGCGCGGTCAGCTCCTCGGTCACGGCCGCGCCGAACCGCTCGGCGGCCTCGGTACGGACCCGGGTCAGCTCGGTGGCGGCCTCGTCCATGCGCTCGTGCAGCTCGTCGGCCTCGGCGCGCAGCGCGTCGATGCGCTCGTCGTCGTCCTCCAGGTCGGCCAGCCGCTTGGTCGCGTTCTCGGCCCAGGCCAGCACCTCGTCGGTGGTCTCGCCGTACTTGCGCGAGAGCGAGGTGAGCAGCGCGCGGCGCTCCTGCACCTCGGCCAGACGGGCCGGGTCGGCGTCCACCGACTCGGCGTAGGAGGCCAGGTCGGTGGCGGCGTCGGTGAGGATGTAGGAGGCCTCGTCCAGACGGTCGCCGATCGAGGCCAGATCGGCGTCGTGCTCACGCACCGCCGCCACGGCCTGCCGCGCCCCCGAGAGCAGGGCCGCCACGTCGATCTCCACGTCGGAGGCAGGATCCCCCGCCAGCGCCTCGTGGGCGGTGGTGGCCGCCACCCGCAGACTGTCGGCGTGCGCCAGCCGCGTCTCCTCGGCCAGCAGCTCGGCGTCCTCACCGGGCTGGAGTTCGGCGGCGGCGATCTCCTCCACCCCGAACCGGAGCATGTCGGCCTCCTGGGCGCGCTCACGCGCCCGCTCCACCAACTCCTCCAGTTCCGCCGACACCTCGCGGTGGCGCCGGTAGGCCGCCGCGTACTGCTTGAGCGTCCTGGACAGCTGCTCACCGGCGAAGCGGTCCAGGGAGGAGCGCTGCCGGTCGGCCCGCAGCAGACGCTGCTGGTCGGACTGGCCGTGCACCGCGACCAGGTCGTCGGCCAGGTAGGCGAGCAGGCTCACCGGGGCGGAACGGCCGCCCATGGTGGCGCGCGAACGCCCCTCGGCCGACACCGCGCGGGTGAGGATGAGGACGTCGTCGTCGATGTCACCCCCGGCCTCCAGCACCCGGGTGGCCACCCGTCCGCCCGGGGGGACGGTCAGCCTGCCCTCCACCACGGCCCGGTCGGCGCCCGGACGCACGCGCTGGGGATCGCCGCGCCCGCCGAAGAGCAGCCCGAGCCCCGTGACGACCATGGTCTTGCCCGCGCCGGTCTCACCGGTGACGACGGTCAGCCCCGGTGACAACTCCAAAACGGCGTCGTCAATGACCCCGAGTCCCTGGATACGGACTTCTTCGAGCACCGATCCCTCTCCTGTAGTTGACGCCACTCCTCACACGCGCGTGTACGCACGCGTGCACGGCGTACCAGGACGTGCGGTCCTGGTCAGCGACCGTGCTCGCCCCGCCCGCGCCAGCCCGCGACCGGCAGCCCGAACTTGGCCACCAGCCGGTCGGTGAACGGCGCCCGGTGCAACCGGGCCAACCGAACCGGCGTGTCGGCACGGGTGATCTCGATTCGTGCCCCCGCGGGCAATTCGACCATACGCCGTCCATCGCACCAGAGCACGCCCGGCGCCGTGCCCGGCACCACCTCCAGGGCCACCGTCGCGTTCGGCCCCACGACCAGGGGCCGGGCGAACAGGGCGTGCGCGCTGATCGGCACGACCAGGAGGGCCTCCACGTCCGGCCACACCACCGGACCGCCCGCGGAGAAGGCGTGCGCGGTGGAGCCCGTGGGGGTCGCGCACACCACCCCGTCACAGGCCCAGCGCGACAGCGGACGGTCGTCCATCTCCAGGACGGTCTCCAAGATGCGGCGTGCCTCGCCCTTCTCCAGGGTCGCGTCGTTGAGCGCCCAGTTGCGCACGGGCGGGTCCCCGTCGCCCCGGCCGCCGTTGAAGACCGCCACGTCCAGGGTCATGCGCTCCTCGACGTCGTAGTCGCGGTTGACGACGCTGCGCACGGTCGCGCCCAGGTCCTCGCGTTCGGCCTCGGCGAGGAACCCGACGTGGCCCAGGTTGACCCCGAGCAGGGGCGCTCCGGCCGGACGCGCCATCTCGGCGGCCCGCAACAGGGTCCCGTCACCGCCGAGCACCATGACCAGCTCGGCGCCCTCGGCCGCCTCGCCCGGCTCGACGAGCTCGACCGGGGAGAGCACACAGGCCTCCGCCGCCAGCTCCTCGACCTCGTTCTTGAGCATGCGCACGGTCAGCCCGGCGCGGGTGAGGCTCTCATGGACCAACTGCGCGCTGCGCACCGCGGCGGGCCGACCGGTGTGGGCCAGCAGGAGAACACTGCGTCCGCTGGTCATCGCCGTCCCCTCACGTTCACTCCCCGGCGGGGAGTCTGAGTACTGGCCGGGTGCGTTCGCCATCCCGGCCGGGTCACGTTACCGGACTCCGAGGACACGCTGTCACGATCGCTAGCCCGGCCCCTCCTCCACGGCCCTGGCCAGCGCCTCCGGGGCCAGGGGATCGGCGCCCGCGCGCATCCACAGGAAGTACTCGACGTTGCCCGAGGGCCCCGGGAGCGGACTGGCCGTGACACCGACGGTGCCCAAGCCCAGGGTGAGGGCGTGGGCGGCGACGTCGGACACGGCCTCGGCGCGCAGTTCGGGTTCACGGACCACTCCCCCCGCACCGACCCGGTCCCTGCCGACCTCGAACTGGGGCTTGACCATGAGCACGAAGTCCGCGTCCGGGGACACGCAGTCCCGGAGCGGCCCCAGCACCAGGCGCAGGGAGATGAACGACAGGTCGCCCACGACCAGGTCGGGGCGGGGCTCTCCGATCCGCTCGGGGGTGAGCTCACGAACGTTGACCCGTTCCATCACCCGCACGCGGTCGTTGCTGCGCAGCGACCAGGCGAGCTGGCCGTAGCCGACGTCGACGGCGGTGACGTGGGCGGCCCCGCGCCGCAGCAGCACGTCGGTGAAACCACCGGTCGAGGCCCCGGCGTCCAGGACGCGCCGGTCGGTGACGTCGAACGCGAAGGCGTCCAGGGCCCCGATGAGCTTGTGGGCGCCCCGGGAGACGTAGGGGGGTTCGTCGGAGGGTGGGCGGACCACGATGGGCTGGTCCTGGCCGACCTGGGTCGCGGCCTTGGAGGCCACGATCCCCGCGACCTTGACGAATCCGCCCTCGATGATCTCGGCGGCGTGTCCGCGGGAACGTGCGTGCCCGCGACGGACCAGTTCCGCGTCGAGCCGGGTGCGTTTTGCCATGGTTACCTAGGATACCGGGGGTTACTCGGGGGTGTTCGCGCCCCGGTCGAGTGCCCCCAGCACGCCGGACAGCTCCTGGTGCAGGGAGTCGAAGACCGCGACGTGCTCGGCGGTGGGCAGGGTCTCCAACGACTCCAACCGCTCTCTGGTGCTGCGGAGGGTCTGCTCGGCCAGTGCCTGGGCCTGATCCTCGGGGTTCATGTCTCTCCCGGTGTTCGCGCTGCTCCGACCCTACTTCTTCGTGCCACCCCTGTTCTTGGTGGTGCGTTTGGTACCGGAGCGCGGGCGGGAGTTCTTGGCGGTGGTCCGGGGCTTCTTGGCCGCGGTCCTCCTGGCGGTGGCCGTCTCACCCTCGGCGTCGTCCCCGCCCCCGTCCTCGGGAGTGTCCGGGCCGCCGGAGGATCCGGTCTCCTTCGTGTCCGGGGTGTCGGAGGTCTCCTCGACCGTGCTCCGCGCGGTGTCGTCGGCCTCCTCGGCGTCGGCGCCCTCCTCGGCGGGCACGGCCCCGGCCGCCTCGGTGGCACCGGTGTCGTCGGCGTCGTCGGTGGGGGCTCCGGGCGCCGCGGTGTCCGGGGCGCGCAGCGGCGAGGAGGCCCCGACGCCCACGGGGGCCAGCGCACGCTCGACCACCTGGCGGGCGGCCAGACGGCGTTCGAGTTCGGCGACCCGGCGCACCAGCCGCTCGTGCTCCGCGCGGGGGACGACGTCCATCCGCTCCAACTGCCGCTCGACCTCGGAGCGGACCAGGTCGGCGATGGCCGCACGGTTGGACTGGCTGGTCTCGATGAGCTCCCCGGCCAGAGTCTGGATGCTCTGCCCCACCCGGGGCGGCATGTTCTCGCTCTCACCTGCGGACGGGGAGGCCGAACCGCTGGCCCTCAACAGGGTCTTGGCCGCGGCGACGGCCTGCTTGCGCGAGAGTTCGGTGAGGCCACTGGCGGCATCGAGGTAGGTGCGTACCGCGTCGACGACCATGATTCAGGTGCTCCTTGGTGGGACCGCGAAAGGAAGGAAGGGGCCGGGGCGCAGGAGGGGGAGCCACTACGCGACGGGGGGTTCGTGGTCAACGCTACCGGGGCGGAACCGCCGTTGACACGCGAACTCCGAAGGTCGCCCCGTTCGTCCTGATGGCCACAGGAGGATTCCGTTACCCCTCGGTTGGGGCATGATGTGCCCATGAGCAGCATTGACGCGTGTCTCGCCGGTATCGAGAAGGTGAACCAGCGCATCCTCGCCCGGTCCGAGGAGGAGCGCCGCAAGCACATCCGTGAGCGCTCCCTCAGCGTGGTGACCCCCGACCTGGAGACCGCCTTCGACATGCGGCTCACCCTGGATGGCCTGGTCGACGTCACCCCCCGTCCCCTGGAACGGCCCGCATCACGACCGCAGGTGAGGATCACCGTGGACAGCGACGACCTGGTCGCCCTGGCCGAGGACCGCATGGACGCGGCCAAGGCCATCTTCGGCCGCAGGGTGAAGGTGGACGCCAGCGTCGGTGACCTGATGCGCCTGCGAAAGCTGCTCTGACCCCGCCGCCCGCCCGACCGCCCTCCGGTGACGGGTACCTTGCTGGGATGCCACGCCAACCTCTCGAACTGGCCCCCTTCCGCGGCCTGCGCTACGTGGATCCGGACGTGGACCAGTTCATCGACGGGGAGTTCGACCTCGCACGACTCCTGGCCCCGCCCTACGACATCCCCGACGCGCACGAGGCACGCGAACTCCAGCGTTCCGACCCGCACAACGCGGCGCGGGTCACCCTGCCCTTCGAGCTGGGCAGACACGGCACCGGCGGCACGGGAGCGACCGCAACGCACCGCTACCGCGCCGCCGCCGACCTGCTGCGCGACTGGATCGGCGGCGGGGTGCTCGCCCTGGACGAGCGACCCGCGCTGTACGTGTACGAGCAGGTCACGGCGGACGGACGCCGCCAACGGGGACTGGTGGGCAACCTGCGCCTGCCCGAGGAGGACACCGAACCCGCGGTACGGCCGCACGAGGACGTGGCCGACCCGCCCGTGCGCGACCGGTTCAACCTCATGGCCCTGGCGCGGGCCAACCTCGAACCGATCTTCCTGGTCTACCGGGGCGGCGGCGGCACCGCGTCGGCCGCGACCGAGGCCGTGACGGGGGACCCGCTGGTGTCCGCGCGCACCCGCGACGGCGCCGAACACCGGCTGTGGGCCGTGACCGACCCCGCGAGGCTGCGTCGGATCACCGACGATCTGGCGGACCGGTCCGCGCTGATCGCCGACGGACACCACCGCTACGCCGCCTACCGGCGTCTGCACGCCGCGTACGACGACCCGGGCTGGCGGTACGGGCTGGCCCTGCTGGTGGACAGCGACACCCACCCGCCCCGCCTGGGCGCCATCCACCGGGTCCTGCCCGGGCTGGACGCCGACACCGCGGTCGGGGCCGCCCGGACGGTGGCCGCGGTGGAACGGATCCCCGCCCTCTCCGACGAGGCCCTGTCCACGGTGGAGCCCCCCGCCCTGCTGCTGGTCTCCGCCGCGGGGGACACCCACCTGGTGCACGGCTTCGACGAGGACGTCCTGGAGCGCGCCATGCCGGACCGCTCCCCCGAGTGGCGCCACCTGGCGACGGCGGCCCTGCACGAGGTGCTCATGCCGTTGTGGGAGGTGTCAGAGGAGCGGGTGCGGATGGTGCACGACGACTCGGCCGAGGCGGTCGCCGCGGCACGCGACGAGAGGGGCACCGCCGTCATCGTGCCCGCGCTGGGAGTGGAGCAGGTGTACGCGGTGGCCGACCGGGGAGAACTGACCCCCCGCAAGTCCACGTCGTTCGGCCCCAAACCGCGCACGGGACTGGTCATGCGCCTCGTGGAGTCAGCTCCTCGGTCCTGAAGGGACCGAGCATGCGGTTGGACCACCACGCTATATCCGCTGGTCCCGGACCGGCTTCTCCTGTACGCATGAGGACCTGACCCTGTTCCCTCCCTCACGAGGAGCCCACCGCGTGTCCGACGACGCGAAGAACCCCGGACGCCCGCAGACCCGTACCTCCCTGTCCCGCGACCTGACCGCGCTGGGGATCGTTCCCGGGGACACCCTCCTCGTGCACTCCTCACTCAGTTCGCTGGGTTGGGTGTGCGGCGGGGAACAGACGGTCGTCCAGGCCCTGCTGGACGCCGTCGGCTCCGAGGGAACCCTCGTCGTGCCCACCCAGACCATGGACAACACCGACCCCGAGCAGTGGGGGGATCCCCCGGTCCCCGAGGACTGGTGGCCGACCATCCGCGCGGAGACACCCGGGTTCGACCCGCACCGGACACCGAGCAGGCGCATGGGACGCCTCCCGGAGATGGTACGGACATGGCCCGGGGCGGTCCGCAGCCAGAACCCGCAGACCTCCTTCGCCGCACTCGGCCCCCGTGCCCACGACCTCATGGACCGGCACCCGGTCGACTGCCGTCTGGGCGAGGACTCCCCGCTCGCCGCCCTGGAGGGGGTCCGGGCGCGGGTCCTGCTGCTGGGAGCGGGCTTCGACGCCTGTACCGCCTTCCACCTGGCCGAGTACCGGATCCCCGGTCCGCGCCTGGAGGAGTGCGGGTGCGCGGTCCTGACCCCCGACGGCGGCCGGGAGTGGACCACCTTCAGCGACGTGTTCCTCGACGAGGCCGACTTCGCACGGTTGGGCGCCGACTTCGAGGACACCGGAGCCGTGACGTCGGGCCCCGTGGGCGAGGCCACCGCACGGCTGTTCTCCCTCCCGGGGGCGGTGGCGTTCGCGGCCAGTTGGATGACCGTCAACCGGGACGCCTGACCCGGACGACCGGAGCGGGCGCCCTCCCTCCGCCAGCGCCCACCGGACCGGAGCTCCCGCCATCGCTCCACCCACCTCCGGAGCAACGCGCCTCCTCGCTTCACCCGGGGCCCAGGACGGCCCACCCGCACCCCGGGGAACGGAGTCCTCCGTCCCAGGACGCACCCCCGACGGCACGGCCCGCTCATGGCCGAGGACACCCCGGACGATCCCGGCCACGCGACGATCCCCGTCACCGGACACCGGCCGCGCGCGGGGAGTGCGCTCCGGGCGCCCCCGCGCGACACAGCGCACACCCCGACCGCGAGCACACGGTCGCGGCCGACGGAACCGGCGCCATAGCCTGGACAACGACCACTCACAACGCACGGAACGGGTTCCCCGACATGTCCCTGCTCGCCGCAGACCGTCCCCTGAACGAGATCCACGACGCGATGCTCCTGGACCTGGACGGGGTCGTCTACATCGGCCGGCGGGCCGTCCCCACGGCACCGGAGGCGGTGGGCAAGGCGCGCGCCGCGGGAGCACGGGTGGCGTTCGTGACCAACAACGCCGGACGGACCCCGGCACGGATCGCCGAGCACCTCACGGAGCTGGGCGTGGGCGCCGCCCCCGAGGACGTGGTGACCTCCGCCGAGGCCGCCGCCCGCCTGGTCGGTGAACGCTACCCGGCCGGTTCGGAGGTGCTGGTGGTGGGCGACACCGCGCTGCGCCAGGCGGTGCGCGGAATGGGGCTGCGCCCGGTCTCGGTCGACACCGGCTCGGTGGTGGCCGTGGTGCAGGGGTACTCCCGCGCCATGACCCGTGACCTGCTCGACCAGGGCACGATCGCGGTGCTGCGCGGCGCGTTCTACGTGGCCAGCAACAACGACGCCACCGCGCCCGGCGAGTGGGGGCTGACCCCCGGCAACGGATCCTTCGTCCGGGTCATCGCCAACGCCACCGGGGTCGAACCGGTCATCGCCGGAAAGCCCATGCTCCCCCTGCACGAGGAGGGCATCCTGCGTACCGGTGCGCGCAACCCCCTGATCGTGGGCGACCGGCTGGACACCGACATCGAGGGTGCGACCGCGCACGGCGCGGCCGGGATGCTGGTGCTGTCCGGGGTGGCCACCCCGATGGACGCGCTCGCCGCACCCGAACACCAGCGTCCCCGCTACCTGGCGCGGGACCTGTCCGGGATGAACCAGACGCACCCGGCGGTGGTCCGCGAGGGTGACCGCACACGCTGTGAGGGGTGGACGGTGACCGTCACCGACGGCGCACCGCGGATCGAGGGGTCGGGCGACCGGCTGGACGGGCTGCGCGCGCTGTGCGCGGCGGTGTGGGCGGACGGGTCGGTGGACCCGTCCGGCACGGCCGCACGGGAGGCGCTGGCCCACCTGGGCTGGTGATCGCAGACGCGGCCTCACCGGTCCACCTCCTCCGGGGAGCGGCGGCCGACCGCCCGCACCAGGGTCGCGGTCCTGGCCTCCACCTCGCACACGCTGCGCACGCCCTCACGGACGCGCCAGGTGCGGCGCCGCAGTTCCCCCGTCATCCGGACCACGTCACCCAGCCGCCAGGTACGGACCTCCTCGTGCAGAACACGGTCGAAGCTGGCGCAGGTGATCGAGTCCGACCGGTGCGCGCCGTAGCGGCTGTCGGACGGCCGCACCACGCAGACCCGCCACGTGGCCAACCGGTCGCCGCTGGGCAGTTCACGGATGAGGGGTTCGGCGGTGATCCGCCCGGCCACGAGGATCTCGTTGCGGTGCTCCGGTTCCCGGCGGTCCCGCTGCCGGGGTTGGGACGGAGGGGGCGGGGCGGCCCCGTTCGAGACGACCACGGACTCCTGGTGCATGTGTACGTCCTCCCTGGACTGGAGAGCGGGAAACGGGAGCGACGCGGTGGAGGGGACGCGGGGCCGTGACCGACGGTGACCGACGGTGGGGCCGTCCGCGTGAGGTGCGGCGTGCGCTCTGTCTCCAGGATCCCCCGACGGAGGATCGGCGAAAAGGCCCCTTCGAAGGCTGTGGACAACCGGGGCGACCCCGCCCCGGCCAGCGGTGACACCCTTGTCCTAGAGTCGGATTCTCTCCGGTTCGGCCCCCGAACCGCACGACGACCGAGGAACAGGGGTACTTGCAGTGCACGACGACGTGGACGTGAGCGGCCTGCCCGAGGGGATCACCCCGCTGGGCGATGACATCTTCGCCATCGACACGATGCTCGCCGGGTACCCGGGGATCGTGTCGAGTTACCTCATCCGCTCCGAACGGCCCTGCATCGTCGAGGTCGGTACGGCCGGTTCCGCACGGGTCCTGCACGAGGCCGTCACCCGGCTCGGGCTGGCGCCCGAGGACCTGGCCACCATCGTGGTCACCCACATCCACCTGGACCACGCGGGCGGAACCGGCGACATGGCGGCCCTCTTCCCCAACGCCGAGATCGTCGTGCACGAGCGCGGCGCCCGCCACCTGGCCGACCCGAGTCGGCTGATGCGCAGCGCGGCGATGGTGTGGGGCGACCGGCTGGACAGTCTGTTCGGGCGGATGAACCCCACCGAGGGAACACGCATCCGCGCGGTGGCCGAGAGCGGTGAGATCGACCTGGGCGGCGGACGCAGGCTGGTGACGCACTACGCGCCCGGCCACGCCAAACACCACATGGGCCTGGTCGACACCCTCACCGGCGACCTGTACGTCGGTGACGCTCTGGGCGTGTACAAGCCGCTCACCGGCGAGGTCAGCCCCGCCACCCCGCCGCCGGACTTCGACATGGAGGCGTGTCTGCGCACCCTGCGGCTGTTCGGGGACATCGGCGCCCAGCGTCTGATGTTCTCGCACTTCGGCGCGGTCACGTCGGTCACCGAGACCATCGACCGGGCCGAGGCGGAGCTGCGACTGTGGGTGGAGACGGTGCGCGAGTCCCACGGCGTCACGGGAGACCTGGACCACGCGATCGCCATGGTCCGGGACAAGGTCGTCTCGCGCTACAAGCCGATGCCGCCGGAGGCCGCCCCGGAGACCACCGCGATCCTGGACACCCTCAGTGGCGCGGAGGCCAACGTGTCCGGCATCGTGCACTGGCTGGACAGGCTCGCCCAGGAGCAGGCCGAAGCCCGGCGCGCGGAGGAGGAGAGGCGCGCCTAGGCCACCCCGACCCGGGCGCCCGGGCGGTGTGTGAGCCCGACGCCGAACCGGCCCCCGCCAACGTGTGGTTCCTCCGGGGATGGTTCCCCTACGGGCCAGAGGACCCCGAACACCGCAGCGCCGGCCACCACGTGGCCGCCGACGTCGACCCGGACGGCCAGCTCCCGGCCGGGTGGGGCAGCGACGGCGGGGGCCACCACCATGTCAACCGGGTCCTGGCGCACTGGCAGGCCTCCGGTGAGGATCAACCTGCCCCGAACGTGTCGCACGTGTGCGCCGACGGAGCCGACTGGGAGCTGCTCCGGCACGCCGGGCTCTGGCAGGCCGGGGTGCTGCCCGCCCTGCCAGGGCACAGCCACGACCACTAGAACCCAAGCAGCGGTTGTGAGGGCCTTTCTGCTGTTCACGGCATACGTGTGAACCGGTGGACCGGCGGCGGCCTCGCCGTCCCTTCGTGGGGAGGGGGCCGGAGGTTGTGTCCAGGGCGTCGATGATTTGCGCAGGCGTTCTGCGCTGGCGCGGTTCCTCCAGCGCCAGGCGCACGACCGCAGGGGTGGCGTCCTCCTTGCGCTGGGCCACTCCGGCCGCGCGCACCTGCCAGAACCAGTCCACCAGGTCCTCGCTGAGGTGGGCCTCGGTCGAGGGCGGCCGCGTTCGCTTCTCCGCCGCTCGATCCGGTGCCCTCTTCGTCTTCGATGCCTTCGCCGCGGCTGCGGGTGTGTCCGCGTGCCCAGACGCGGGCGCGTCGGTCTGCCCGGGAACGGGTGCGCTGGCATCCATGTTTGCCGGTGTACCGCTGTCCACCCGATCGGGGACGGGGCGTGGGAGGGGTGCGCCGCGTGATCTCGATGCGCACCCACGCCTCCTCGGGAGTCGAGTCCCGGCGTTCGGCGACCTGTCTCAGCTCGCCCCGGCGCCCGCCCTACCTGGAGGAACAGTTCCTCACGTACGTCGAGAAGGGCGGGTGGCCTCCCAGGCTGCCTCGATCATCCAAAAGATCTCGTCCACTGCGGCCTCCGGTTCGGCCGCTTCACGGGCCAGCGAATAGGCGTCGATCACAAACCTCGCGATCGTCCGGCTCGCCGTTGCGGTCCGTGACAGTTCGGGATCGGCTGCGATGGCTGTTGCCAGCGCCTCGGCGTGGCGCAGCCTCACCGACTCCTCGTATCTCCGCAGGGCGGGTGATTCGTCGATCATGCGCCATATCGGGGCGGCGCTGTCCGCCGTGCAATGTCGCACCAGGGCCTGGATCTCGTTGCGCAGGGCGGGGATGAGCGGCTCGTGCGGCGCCCGGTCGGTGACCGCCTGCGTGAGGCGTTGCTCGAAGTCCTCGTCCTGCTCGAAGACCAAGGCCTCTTTGGAGGCGAAGTGGGAGAAGAGCGTGGTGACGGCCACGTCGGCCTCAGCGGCCACTTCACGGATACCCACCGCGTCGTACCCGCGTTCCAGGAAGAGCCGCAGGGCGGTGTCAGCGATCTTCTGGCGGGTCGCGGCCTTCTTACGCTCACGGCGTCCGGACGGTACGGTCATGCGTTGACACTATCAAGTGCGAAGCCATAGCAGGTTCGAAAAGCTAACTGTTAGTGTTACGGTCTCCGCATGAAGAGAGTGAGCTTCGCCGAGTTCGGCGGTCCGGACGTTCTACGACTCGTGGACGCCGAGGAGCCCCACGCAGGCCCCGGCCAGGTACGCATCGCCGTGCGGGCGGCGGGCGTGAATCCCGTCGACTGGAGGGTCCGTGAAGGCCAGATCCTGAAGGCCCATCCGATCGAGTTGCCCGCCGGAGTCGGACTGGACGCCGCCGGGGTGGTGGACGAGGTCGGGGAGGGCGTCGAAGGGGTCGAGGTCGGCGACCACGTGTTCGGCGAAGGCTCCAGCACCTATGCCGAGTTCGCCGTGCTGTCGGCCTGGGCCCGTATGCCCGAGGGGCTGACGTTCGAAGAGGCCGCCGGATACCCCTCCGTGGTGGAGGCCGCGCTGCGCATCATCCGCGAGGTCGGTGTGCAGCCTGGACAGACACTGCTGGTCAGCGGTGCGTCCGGGGGAGTCGGATCGGCGGTGCTGCAGATCGCCCACGACCGCGGCATCACGGTGATCGGCACCGCCGGGGCCGCGAACCAGGACTATCTGCGAAGCCTGGGTGCCCTCGCCACCACGTACGGCGAGGGCTGGGTCGAGCGGGTGCGGCAGCTCGGCCAGGTCGACGCAGCCCTCGATCTGGCCGGTTCTGGCGTCATCCGCGAGCTCATCGAACTGACCGGAGACCCGCGGAAGGTGGTCTCCATCGCCGACCTCGGCGCGCCGGAGCTCGGTGTCCGGTTCTCCGGCGTGGCCGGGAGCGTGCCGGATGCGCTCGCCGAGGCCGTCGGCCTCATCGCGCGGGGAAGACTCCGCATCCCGGTCGAGAGGTCGTACACACTCGCCGAGGCCGCGGCCGCACACATCGACAGCCAGGCCGGTCACACACGCGGGCGCCGGGTCGTGGTCGTCTGAGCCGGTTCCTGCACGGTCGCACGGCCCGGCAGGCTGACCTTGGTGGTGCCGAAGGCGCGGTGCAGCACGTGCGGCCCGAACGCCTCCCCGTCGTCGGCCGGCCCGATGCCCGCTGCCGCCCCGAGCGCGCACACCACCGCGTACCGCCAACGAACGAACGACTCAGGACACCGGCTGTACCCGGTCAGGACGTTGACGAGGTGGAAGTCCCCTCACGGGAACCAGTAACCGCCGGGCAGATGCGCACGCTCCTGGAGGGCGTGGCCGACGATGTTCCTCTCCTGGCCCTGTTCGGCCCCCGGCTGAGGCCACCCCATATGCAGCAGTGGGAGATCGTGGCCACCGACTACGTCCTGCGAGGCGCACCCCCTGAGGGAGTTCGGGCTCACTACGCCTTCCGCCTTCGTGAGACAGACGTGTGGGCACTGGGCACCTTTTCAGCTCCACAAAGAGCCCAAGAGTTGAAAAGCTGGCTTCGTAAGCAGGTCAGAAGCATGGAAAGCCCACCACCGGTGCGCGTCTGAGCCCTCCACCGGCGGATCAGTCATCCCATCCTCCGCCTTTCCGGCCCCGGTGCGCGGACGCCCGCGCACCGGGGTGCCACCTCCCTCGGCTTCGGCCGGGCCCGGGTGCGGGTTCCGTGGACCTGTGGAAAACCGGATGCGCCCGGGACGCCTCCCACCTAGCCTCGCTCGCATGACGATCGAGATCAGGCCCATGGAACGGGCTGACATCCCCCGGGTCCTCCCCCTCGTGCGCGCGGGTCACCCCTGTCGCGTACTCACCGAGGAGGCCATGCGCTGGCGGTTCGACCACCCCTCACCCGGCAGCAGCGAAACCGCCCTGCTCGCGGTGGAGGACGGTGCCGTGGTGGGATTCCTGCGTTCCGTGCTGCGGCACGACGGAAGCAACCCCCGCAGTGGTCGGTCCTCCCTCACCACGGTCGCCGCGTCACATCGGGGCACGGACCTGGGTGCCCGTCTGTTGGACGCCTCGGAGCACCGGCTGACGGAGGCCGGAGCCGAGGTCCTGCGCACCGAGGCAGCCGAGGAGGGTGTCCAGGTCGGCGGCGAGGTTTTCCGGCGGGTGGTGCTGGACCGCGGGTACACGCCGGAGGAGAGCCACCGCGTCCTGGGCCTGGACCTGTCCGTGCTCCCCGATCCCCCGGACGCCCCCGAAGGGGTCGAACTGCGGCCCTTCACCGACTACGCCGACGACCCGCGCGCGATCTACGAGGTCGACAGGCTCACCACCCTGGACGAGCCGGGCGCGGACTCGTGGTTCCCGGACTACGGGGGATGGCGCAGGGAGATGTGGGGGCATCCGCTCGCCGCGTTGGACCTGTGCCTGTTGGTGCTGGTCGAGGGCGTACCGGCGGCCGTCACCTGCTACGGGTCCGATGGAGCCGCCCGTGTGGAGTCGTCCATGACCGGCACCCTGCGGGAGTTCCGGGGACGCGGGCTGGCCGGGTACGCCAAGACCATGGCACTGCACCGGGCCCGGGAGCGGGGCGTCAGGTACGCCTACACCGGCAACCACGAGGACAACGCGCCGATGCTGGCCATCAACAACCGGCTCGGCTACGCCCCGGTCGGCTCCGAGACCGTCTACGTCAAGCGGCTCAGGGGATAGGCGCCCCGGGCAGCCCCAACTCCCGGAGCAGGTGGGCGTAGAGGCCGTCGGCCCAGGAGAGTTCCTCGTCGGAGGGCAGAACGTCGAAGGCCCGCGCCTCCACGGTCTCGAACTCCCCGGTGAGGGGCGCCAGAGCGGTCACCCGCGCGTGGGTGACCACGGTGACGTGCCCGCCGGACAGCACGTAGTGGCCGACGGGCCTGACCTCGCCGAGGGTGGCACCGGCCTCCTCCCAGGCCTCGCGACGCGCGGTGTCCTGGAGGGTCTCCCCCGGTTCCGCGTGTCCGCCGGGGAACTCCCAGGCACGGCGCCGGTGGCGTACCAGCAGGGGCCGGTCACCGACGTAGGTCAGGCACACCACCGAGTCGTGGGTGCCGGGGAGGGTCCCCAGACGCACGACGGCACCGCCGAGCGGCGCTCCGCCGCCCGACGGTGTGGTCTCGTCGGCCTCGTGGAAGGGGCTCAGTCCCGGTTTCCGCGGTCGCGGTAGTCGGGGCCCCGGTCACGGTCCCCGTCCCCGTAGTCGCGGTCCCGACCGTGGTCACGGTAACCCCGGTCGCGGTCACCGTCACGGTCACGGTAGCCGGGTCCACGGTTGCCGTGGTCGCGCACACGGTCGTAGTGCTGCTCGTCCCCGTCTCCCTCACCGCCGCGGGGAGAGGCCTTCTCCGGTTCCGCCGGAAGCTCCTGCTCCTCGGCGTCGGTCCAGACGATGCCGTCCTCGGCGTCGTAGTCGACGAGCTCCATCCCCTCCAGGGCGGCGAGGCGCTCGTCGGCGTCGGTGACCCCGTCACTGTCCACGGCCGAGGCGCGCGAGAAGTACTCGCGGGCGTCGTCCTCCCGGCCCAGCTCCTCCAGGACGTCGGCGTAGGCGTAGAAGAGACGGGCGATCCACGGGCGGGCGCGCCGCTCCTTGAGCTCGGGCACCTGGAGTTCGGCCAGCGCGGCCTTGGCGTCTCCCATGTCCCGTCGGGCTCCGGAGGCGACGATGCGCAGCTCGATGCGGTCGGCGGCGTCCAGGTTCCTGGCCGCGGGGTCGCCGGCGATCTCCAGCGCCCGTTCGGGACGGCCCAGACCGCGTTCACTGTCGGCCATGATGGCGAGGAAGTTGTCACGCCCACTCATCCGGCGCGCGGCGCGCAGGTCGGACAGGGCCTCCTGCCACTTGCCCACGGTGTACGCGGCCACACCCGAGGCCTCACGCACACCGGGCACACGCGAGGCCTTGCGGCGCGCGTAGGAAGCGTGGGCGTAGGCCCTTTCGGGGTCCTCGTCCAGGAACATGCCGGCGGCGACGATGTGCTTGCCGATCAACTCGGCCAGCGACTTGGGCAGGGAGTGCAGATCGCGCTTGGTCTCGGAGTCCAGCTGGGAGTAGCTGACCTCCTCCGGGAGCTGGGGCGCGATGTCCGCCGGGTCGCGCTCCTCACGCGGGCCACGGCGGTCACGGTTGTCACGACGGTCGTCGCGGCCGCGGTAACCGCCCCGACGGTCGCCCCTGCGGTCGTCGCGTCCACGGAATCCGCCACCACGGCGATCGTCACGACCGCGATGGCCACCGCCGCGACGGTCGCCCCCACGGTCGTCCCGGCCGCGGTACCCACCGCGATCGCGGTCATCGCGGCGATCACCGCCGCGGTAACCGCCCCGGTCACGATCGTCGCGGTCCCGGTAGCCACCACGCCGGTCGTCCCTACGGTCGTCGCGGCGGTCATTGCGGCCGCGGTAACCGCCCCGATCACGGTCGTCACGGCTACGGAAACCTCCACCGCGACGGTCGTCACGATCGCGGAATCCGCCACCACGGCGATCGTCGCGACCCTGGTAACCACCGCGGTCCCGGTCATCACGGCGGTATCCCCCGCGCCGGTCACCACGGCCTCTGTCGTCTCTCGAACCGCTGTAGCCGGACCGGGCGCGGGGTCCGTCACCGCGTCCCCGACCACCAGGCCCACCGGAGCGGTAACCCCCGCGCTCGTTGGCTCCGGAGTCCTCGCGGTCTCCCGATCGGCTGTCCTCAGTCATCAACCCGTCCGTCAACACTCAAAAGCGCTGCCACCTTGACCAGTAGCAGCGCGTCATAGTACTCGTGCCCTCCAGCTTACGACATGGTGCCGCTGCTCCTCACCAGAGCGCAGGTGCCCCAGGTCGCACTCGCCAGCGCTGTCGACCGAAAGCTGGGGGCGTCCCACGGCTGGAGAAGCCGAAGAACCCCCACCCCGCCAGAAACCGGACCCAGCACGAAGCTACCCACCCCAGTGCACAAACGCACAAACCACC
>NZ_ANAX01000316.1:0-390 GCF_000341065.1 Nocardiopsis halotolerans DSM 44410
TACCGGGGACAGCACCGCTACCCGGGACTGGAGGACCCGCTCGCCGTTGCTGTCACCGCAGGAGCGCGCAACCATCCCCGAACCCCAGGCGTTGGTTGCCCTCCCAAGGCCGCTCCCGCCGTTGCTGCCGACGTCGCCACCGTCACCATCAGCGGCCCGGCCGCTGAGCGCAGCCCCCAGGCATCCGCCGCCGTTGGTGCGACCGTCGCCGACCCTCACCACCAGGGGCAGCACCGCTACCCGGGACTGGAGGACCCACTCGCCGTTACTGCCACCGCAGCAGAGCCCGGCCACCCGACCTCATCAGGCGCGACTCGTCGTCCGCACCACTGCGCGGCAGCTGGCGCCATCGCAGGAGTGGCCGACCACCCGCGAACAGCAAGCGTTGGT
>NZ_ANAX01000316.1:395-2283 GCF_000341065.1 Nocardiopsis halotolerans DSM 44410
CCACCCGACCTCATCAGGCGCGACTCGTCGTCCGCACCACTGCGCGGCAGCTGGCGCCATCGCAGGAGTGGCCGACCACCCGCGAACAGCAAGCGTTGGTCGCCCTCCGACAGCCGCTCTCGCCGTTACTGCCACCGCAGCAGAGCTTGGCCACCCGCCCTCAGCAAGCGTTGCCCGTAGCCTGGGCCACTTCGCGTCAGCTGATGAGTTCTAGTGTGGGCACATGGCACGACTGCTCATCGTTCACCACACGGTCTCGCCCGCGACACAGGAACTGCTGGGTGCCGTGCTCGACGGTGCCCGTGACGACGAGATCGAGGGGGTCGAGGTACACGCGGAGGCGGCCCTGTCAGCCACGGCCAGCGATCTCCTCGCCGCCGACGCCCTCATCCTGGGCACCCCGGCCAACATCGGCTACATGTCGGGAGCCCTCAAGGTCTTCTTCGACACGGTCTTCTATCCGGCCCAGGGGACGACCCGGGGGCTGCCGTACGCGCTGTACGTGCACGGGGACAACGACACCTCGGGCGCGATCCGCGCGGTCGAGTCCATCGCCAAGGGCATGGAGTGGGAACGACACCGACCGCCCGTCACCGTGACGGGCCGACCGGAGGCACAGGACCGCGAGGCCTGCTGGGAACTGGGCGCGGTCACCGCCCTCGCCGCCCTGGACCGCGCCTGACCGCACTGACCGAGCCTGGCCGTGCCGTCCGGCCCGCAGGGGCCAGCCAGAGACCGGGGTGTCTCCTGGTTTGATGTCGTTCATCCACTTTCCCCGTTGCGGGGCAGGACCGCGACCACAGGACGGACATCCCCCATGCAGGAAACCCCATCCTCCCCATCCCCCAGGTATCCGGCGAAGAAGAGTACGAGTATCCGCAACCGAGGCTTCGTCGCCATGGGGGTGCTCTTCATGTTCCTCTGCGGCGTGTTCGCGATCGCCGCACCCCTCTCCACCCTCGGGTCGGGCGCTCCCAGCCCTGACCTCATAGCGGTGTCACTGATCATGGCCGGTTTCGAGGCCTTCTTCTACCTGCTCTGCCTCCACCCGCGGCTGCGGCTCTCCGAGGAGGGCATCGAGTCGCGGGGCGTCTTCGCGGTCCACTTCGCGCCCTGGCGGCACGTGGAGACGCTGAACGCCGCGGGCGGCGGCCGACTCGTCATCGGTCTCAGCAACGGTGAGGTGATCTCCCACTTCCACTACGGGGGTTCCCTCGGCGGAGAGCTGATTCGCTACCGGCACCACCGTGGGGCGGTACGGAGGATCGAGGAGTGGCGCTCGCCGTACGCCGCCACGGGAGACGACGGTTCCGAGCGTGGGATCGAGTCGCGGGTGAGGATCCCCGCCCTGCCGGCCCTCACGGTCCTCCTCCTCACCCTTGCGCTCCCTCTCGGGGGCGCCGCACTCCACCACCTCAGCGGCTGACCGGACCCGGACACGGCGACGCCCCCGCCGGAAGGAGAGGCGGGGGCGTGACCGGCCAGAGGAGTGGTCAGATCCGTTCCCAGGCCTCGGTGAGGACCTCGCGCAGGATGCGCTCGATCTCCTCGAAGTGCTCCGGGCCGCAGGTCAACGGCGGTGACAGCTGCACGACCGGCTCGCCGCGGTCGTCGGCGCGGCAGACGAGCCCGGCGTCGAAGAGCGCCTCGGACAGGAAGCCCTTGAGCAGCCGGTGGGACTCCTCGTCGGTGAAGGTCTCCTTGGTCTCCTTGTCCTTGACCAACTCGATGCCGTAGAAGAACCCGTCGCCGCGCACGTCGCCGACGATCGGCAGGTCCAGGAGCTTCTCCAGGGTCGCCCGGAAGACCGGCGCGTTCGTCCGGACGTTGTCGAGGATGCCCTCGCTCTCGAACAGGTCGAGGTTGGCCAGCGCGGCGGCCGCCCCCC